>NZ_CEEDOX010000025.1:0-69336 GCF_979256535.1 Methylobacterium sp. AC690
GCGGGGGAGGGCGGCGCGGGGGGGCATGTTGGACATCGGGTATCCTTGCGCCTCTGATCAGGCCGAAAGGTGTGAGAAGACTGCCTCGCGCGCGGCAACTTGATCGTAGGTCATCGTGGTGGAGGCACCCGCCTGCCGGTTGAGGTGACCGATGAGATAATCCGGGAAATCGGCGCTGCCGGCGCGCCAGTTCTCGATGGCGGCAATGACCGCACGCTCGTCGGTGAAAGCGATCCGGGGTGAACTGACGAGAACATCGAGCAGAGCGAGGATGTCTGCCTTGCCGAAGCGCTCGCGCCGCGCCAGAGTCCAGACAAACTCCACCAGCACGACGGGATTGATGAGGGCCGGCCCTGCAAGTCGCGCCGGGTCGACCAGGAACGCGCTCGCCAGCGGCGACTGCGCAGCATCGTCGGCGAGGGTGTGACGCAGCAGGATGTTGGTATCGATTCCAATCATCGGCCCGACTTCGTGCGCTCGTCCTCGGCGACGAGGTAGTCGCCGACCGGGTCCGCTCCGGTCCCAGCTTCGGCCCGGCCGGCCGCGTCCCGGGCCCGGCGGGCGATCGCCTGCATCGAACACAGGTCGTCGGTGTCCTTCCTCAAGACGGCGCTGCCGTCGTCGCCGACGACGAGCGATAGGCGGTCGCCGGCCACGGCGTTGATCGCACGCCGGAATTCGGCTGGCAGCGTGACCTGCCCCTTCGCTGTCACCGTCACCGCGAACCGTTGCACGCGCGACTCCTCAACTTCGATGATCCGCCTGATGTCTACCATGGCCGTGTCGATCAGAGCGCTCCCATCACGTCGCCGCGGAACCCGTAGACGGTGCGGCCTCCGCCCAGCGGCACCAGCACGACTTCGCGGGTCACGCCCGGCTCGAAGCGCACCGCCGTGCCGGGGGCGATGTCGAGGCGCTGGCCGCGGGCCTTCTCGCGCTCGAAGGTCAGGCCGGGATTGACCTCGTAGAAGTGGTAGTGCGAGCCGACCTGGATCGGCCGGTCGCCGACGTTGGACACCGACAGGAGGGTGCGGGGGGCGCCCTCGTTGAAGACGATCTCGCCCGGCAGGGTGGTCACGGTGCCGGGCACCTCGGCCGAGGCCGCGCCCCGGATCGGGTGGTGTACGGTCACGAGCTTGGTGCCGTCCGGGAAGGTCGCCTCGACCTGGATGTCGTGGATCATCTCGGGGATGCCGTCCATGCACTGCTCGGCGGTGAGCACGTGCCCGCCGGCCTGCATCAGCTCCGAGACCGAGCGCCCGTCCCGGGCGCCCTCGACCACGAAGTCGCTGATCAGCGCCACCGCCTCGGGATAGTTCAGCTTCACCCCGCGGCTGAGCCGGTTGCGGGCCACCTGTGCGGCCATGGCGAGGAGGAGCTTGTCCTTTTCGCGTGGGGTCAGGAGCACGGGGGACCTCGGAGGTTGGGCGCGGACATGTCGGACCCGGGAAGGCAAGGACCGTGCGCGGCGGGGCCGCGCGCCGGGAACGCGGCGCGCATGGATGCATCCCTGGAGAGCGAGCGCAAGCGCGACGCGGGCCGCCCTCCGGTTGACAGGATGCGGGCCCCGGCCGAACAGCGGAGTCGACCTCACCCCGCTCCAAGGGCCGGCCGTTGACCTATCCCCGCGACCTCGTCGGCTACGGCCGCAATCCGCCGCATCCGCGCTGGCCGGACGGCGCGCGCATCGCGGTGCAGATCGTGCTGAACTACGAGGAGGGCGGCGAGAACTGCATCCTGCACGGGGATGCGGCCTCCGAGGCCTTCCTGTCCGAGATCGTCGGGGCGCAGCCCTGGCCGGGCCAGCGCCACATGAGTCTCGAATCCCTGTTCGAGTACGGGTCGCGGGCCGGGTTCTGGCGGCTCTGGCGGCTGTTCCAATCGCGAAAGATCCCCGTGACCGCCTTCGCGGTCGCCACCGCGCTCGCCCGCCACCCGGACGTCGCCGCGGCCATGAAGGAAGCGGACTGGGAGATCGCCTGCCACGGCCTCAAGTGGATCGACTACCGCGACTTCACCCGCGCCGAGGAGAAGGCGCACATGGACGAGGCGATCCGCATCCACACCGAGATCACGGGGGCGCGCCCGCGCGGCTGGTACACGGGGCGCTCCTCGCCCCACACCCTCGACCTCGGGATCGCGGCCGGGATGACGTACCTCGCCGATTCCTACGCCGACGACCTGCCGTACTGGATCGACGAGCCCAGCGGCCGGGGCCTCGTGGTGCCCTACACCCTGGATGCCAACGACATGAAATGCGCCGCCATCCAGGGCTTCAACACCGGCGACCACCTCTTCACCTACCTGCGCGACACCTTCGATGCCCTCTATGCCGAGGGTGCGGAGGCGCCCAAGATGATGTCGGTCGGCCTGCATTGCCGCCTCGTCGGCCGGCCGGGGCGAATCGGCGCGCTGGTCCGCTTCCTCGACCACATCGCCGCCCACGACCAGGTCTGGGTCGCCCGCCGCATCGACATCGCCGAGCACTGGATCCGGCACCACCCGCCGGCCTGAGGCATCGCCATGCGCGAGATCCGCACGGACGCCGCCCCTCCGCCCGCCCGCCGCCGCCGCAAGGACGGGGAGGCGCGGCGCGTGGCCATCCTCGATGCGGGGCTCGCGCTGTTCTCGGGCCTCGGGCTGCACGGGGCCAGCGTGGAGGGCATCGCCGAGCGGGCCGGGCTCTCGAAGACCAACCTGCTCTACTACTTCCCCTCGAAGGAGGCGCTCTACGTCGCGGTGCTGCGCCGGGTGCTGACGGTCTGGCTCGATCCGCTCCAGGCCTTCGACGCCGACAGCGAACCGGCCGCGGCGTTCCGGGGCTACATCCGCGCCAAGCTCACCCTGTCGCGGGACGCGCCCCAGGCCTCGCGGCTGTTTTGCCTGGAGATCGTCCAGGGCGCCCCCCTGCTGCGCCCGGAGCTCGAGGGCTCCCTGCGCGACCTCGTCGAGGCCAAGGCCGCGATCATCCGGGGCTGGAGCGCGGCCGGGCGGATCGGCCCGCACGATCCGCATCACCTGATCTTCTCGATCTGGGCGATCACCCAGCACTATGCCGACTTCGCCGTGCAGGTGGAGGCCGTCACGGGGCGGGGCCTCGACGACCCGGACTTCTTCGAGCGCACGGTCGCCAGCACCCAGGCCCTGATCCTGGCCGGCCTCGGCCTGCGCTGACCCGGCGCGATCCGCTGCCGCCCTGGGCAGGAGGCGCCCAAACGGCCGGCAGAACGGAGAGAGTTTAGGCAAGCGCCCGAAAACCCCCTCGCGGGAGTTTGACCATCCGGTCCGAATGGGGTTGGATCGTGGAGACCGGAGACGATCGACAGTCTCCGCCGCCGTCCCGAAGCGCCCTGGACTGGTTTTGTCCGGGTCATGTCTTCGTCGGAGTCCCGCCTGACAGCGGGTTCTGCCCGCGCGAACGAGGTTGCCATGAATGTCGGCGTCTTCATCCCGATCGGAAACAACGGCTGGCTGCTGTCGGAGAATGCGCCGCAGTACAAGCCGAGCTTCGAACTGAACAAGCAGGTGGTTCTGAAGGCCGAGGGCTACGGGCTCGACTTCGCGCTGTCGATGATCAAGCTGCGGGGCTTCGGCGGCAAGACCGAGTTCTGGGACCACAACCTCGAATCCTTCACCCTGATGGCGGGGCTGGCGGCCGTGACCAGCCGGATCAAGCTGTTCGCCACGGCCGCCACGCTGTGCATGCCCCCCGCCATCACGGCGCGGATGGCCGCGACCATCGATTCGATCTCGAACGGGCGCTTCGGCCTCAACCTCGTCACCGGCTGGCAGCGGCCGGAATACGCCCAGATGGGCCTGTGGCCCGGGGACGAGTATTTTTCGCGCCGCTACGAGTACCTCTCGGAATACGCGCAGGTGCTGCGCGACCTGTGGGAGACCGGGGTCTGTGATCGCAAGGGCGAATTCTTCCAGATGGACGATTGCCGCCTCAGCCCGCGCCCGCAGGCCGAGATGAAGATCATCTGCGCCGGCCAGTCCAATGCCGGCATGGAGTTCACGGCCCGCTACGCCGACTACAACTTCTGCTTCGGCAAGGGGGTGAACACGCCGACCGCCTTCGCCCCCACGGTGGAGCGGCTGGAAGCCGCCAAGGTTGCGATGGGAACGGCCGCGGCGGGAGCGGCGGCGACGGGAAAGGCGGCGACGGGGCGCGCCGTCTCCTCCTACGTGTTGTTCATGGTCATCGCCGACGAGACCGACGAGGCGGCCCGGGCCACCTGGGAGCACTACAAGGCCGGCGCCGACCAGGAGGCGATCGCCTGGCTCGGGATCCAGGGCGCCGCCGACACCAAGTCGGGGTCCGACACCAACGTGCGCCAGATGATCGACCCGACCTCGGCCGTGAACATCAACATGGGCACGCTGGTGGGCTCCTATGCCGAGGTGGCGCGGATGCTCGACGAGGTCGCCACGGTCCCGGGCACCGAGGGCGTGCTCCTGGTGTTCGACGACTTCCTCGCGGGCCTCGACGCCTACGGCACCCGCATCCAGCCCCTGATGACGAGCCGCGCGCACATCCAAGCCGGGGCTGACGCGTCGGCCGAGCCGATGGCGCAGGTGGCGTGATGGACGGCATCACCAAGCCAGCCGGCTATACCGATCCGCAGGGCCGCCAGGGCGGCATCACCCTCGCGGCCCGGCCGGAACCCATCGCCTTCGACGGATCCGCCACCGCGCTCATCGTCGTCGACATGCAGAACGCCTACACGACGCCGGGGGGCTACCTCGATCTCGCCGGCTTCGACGTCTCCGGCACCGGGCCGGTGGTGGCGCAGATCGCCCGGGCGGTGCGGGCGGCGCGGGCGGCCGGGATCCGGATCGTCTGGTTCCAGAACGGCTGGGACCCGGACTACGTCGAGGCCGGAGGCCCGGGTTCGCCGAACTGGCACAAGTCGAACGCCCTCAAGACCATGCGGGCCCGGCCCGGGATGAACGAACGCCTGCTCGCCCGGGGCACCTGGGACTACGCCCTGGTGGATGCCCTCAGGCCCGAGCCCGGCGACATCGTGCTGGGCAAGCCGCGCTACAGCGGCTTCTACAACACCCAGCTCGACAGCCTGCTGCGCGCGGCCGGGATCCGCACCCTGGTCTTCACCGGCATCGCCACCAACGTCTGCGTGGAATCCACCCTGCGCGACGGCTTCTTCCTCGAATATTTCGGCATCGTGCTGGCCGACGCCACCCATCAGGCCGGCCCGCCGGCCCTGCAGGCGGGGGCACTCACCAACATCGAGACCTTCTTCGGCTGGGTCTCGGACGTCGCAGCCTTCGAGGCGGCCCTCGGGCCGGACCTTCGACGAACGGCGGCGGCCGAATAGGGCGGCCCGCTCCTCCCGGAGCGGGCGTGTCGGCGCACGGGCGGGAAGGCCGCGCACACGGGTCCCTCTCGTTGTGGCGCGAGGGACGGCCCGGCGAAGGGGGAGGGAAGAACCCGCGCCCCAGCGAGACCTGGCAGGGCATCTGGCAGGACACCTGGCAGGGCGCGCCAGGACGCCCGACGAACCTGCAGGACCTCGCGGAACACGGGCCCCCATTCCTCATCCCCCATCCCATCGTGCGTCCCGGTTCCACTAGGACATCTGAAACGATCCCACGCTGACGTAGCCCAGGAGCCCCGACGATGCCCAAAACCGCGATCATCCCGCCCGGCACCGGCAAGCCGCTGGCGCCCTACGTCCCCGGCACCCTGGCGGACGGCGTGCTCTACGTCTCGGGCACGCTGCCCCTCGATGCGGAGGCCAACGTCGTGCACGTGGGCGACGCCGCCGCCCAGACCCGGCACGTGCTGGAGACGATCAAGGGCGTGGTCACCGCCGCCGGAGGCAGCATGGACGACGTCACCTTCAATCACGTCTTCCTCAAGGACTGGGCCGACTACGCCGCCATCAACGCGGTCTATGCCGAGTACTTCCCCGGCGAGAAGCCGGCGCGCTACTGCATCCAGTGCGGCCTGGTGAAGCCCGACGCCCTGGTGGAGATCGCCTCGGTGGCGCATGTGGGCGGGGCCTGAGGCGGCATGGCCGGATCGCTCCACCATGCCGTCCACGGCAGCGGCGACCGCACCGTCCTGCTCTCGCCGGGCCTCGGCGGCTCGGCCGCCTACTTCGCGCCGCAGATGGCGGCGCTGACCGCGCGGTTCCGCGTCATCACCTACGACCACCGCGGCACCGGCCGCTCGGGTGGAAACCTGGAGCCTGGCCACGACATCACCGCCATGGCCCGGGACGCCCTGGCGGTGATGGAGGCCTGCGGGGTCGAACATTGCGACCTCGTCGGGCACGCCCTCGGGGGCCTGATCGGCCTCGAACTCGCCCGGACCTCCCCGGAGCGCGTCGGCCGCCTCGCCGTGGTCAACGGCTGGGCGAGGGCGGATTCCGCCACGAAGCGCTGCTTTGCCGCCCGGAAGCTGCTGCTGGCCGAGAGCCCCGAGGCCTATGTTCGGGCGCAGGCGATCTTCCTCTACCCGGCCCCGTGGCTCTCGCAGAATGCCGCCAGGGTGGCCGAGGACGAGGCGCATGCCCTGGCGCAGTTCCCCGGCCGCGAGACCGTCCTCGCCCGGATCGCCGCCCTCGAGGCCTTCGACCTGACGGTGGATCTCCCGGACATCCCGCACGAGACCCTGGTGATGGCGGCGGACGACGACGTCCTGGTGCCCTATCTGTGCTCGGAAGACCTTGCGCGCGGGCTCCCGAACGCGCACCTCGACCGGGTCCCCAGCGGCGGCCACGCGCACAGCGTCACCCGCGCCGACGCCTTCAACCGGACGCTCGTGGCGTTCCTCGACCGACAGGAGTGATCCCCGTGAGCCAGACGCGGCCGAGCCAAGCGGCGCTTTCTTCCGGCGAGGCCGACGCCTTTTCCGTCGAGGCTGACGGCTTTTCCGTCGAGGCCGACGCCCTGCCCGTGGTGGCCCATGCCCTCCCTGTGGCAGCCGACGCCTTCCGCGGCGCCATGGCGCGCGTGGCCAGCGCCGTCCATCTCGTCACCACCGATGGCGCGGGCGGCCGGGCCGGCTTCACCGCCTCGGCGGTGTGCAGCGTGAGCGACGGGCCGCCGACCCTGCTGGTCTGCATCAACCGGTCGTCCTCCGCCTACGCGGCGGTCAGCGCCAATGCGGGCCTCTGCGTCAACACCCTGGCGCACGACCAATCCGGGGTCGCTGCGGCCTTCGGGGGGCGTACGCCGATGGCGGTACGCTTCGAGGCCGGCACCTGGACCACCCTGGTCACCGGAGCGCCCGCCCTCCTCGGGGCGTTGACGGCCTTCGATTGCCGCATCGTCGCCCGTCACCCGGTGGGCACCCATGACGTGCTCTATTGCGAGGTCGTGGCGCTCGCCGAGCCGGGCGACGGGCACGGGCTCGTCTACGCCGACCGGGGCTATCACACGGTGCCGCTCGGCGCGGCGCCCCCGCGCGAGGCCGCGGCCTGACGCCGTCTTCAACCGCCGCGTTCCTGGCCGGGCCCGGCGTGAAACCGGGCTCGGCATGAACCGAGGCCCGGCATGAACCGAGGCCCAGCATGAACCGAGGCCCAGCATGAAACGACGAAGGCCGGCGCTCCCCTTCGAGAAGGCCGGCCTTCGCTGCGCGCGGCGCCCGGAAGCGGGCGGGATTTACCAGCGATCGTTGCGACGGGCCCGGACCGAACCGGTGGCGATCTCGTCCCCGTAGCCCCGCGGCACGACGGCCCGGGCGCGGCTGTCGCGCAGCTCATCGAGGTTGCGCGCGGCCGCCTGGCCGGCGAGGCCGCCCGGCGCCACGGCGGCGGGGATGCCCGCGGGGGCGTTGTAGCTCTGCGCGAGGGCGCCCGAGGCGGACAGGCCGAGAGCCACGGCAAGGGCGGCGGTGAGATGGCGATGCGTCATGGCGGACATCCTGGAACGTACGAGTGCCGGGGAGACGCGAAGCACCCCCGCCGAGTTCCTAGAATTTGTGCATGTCTGCCGCGTGAGACACCAAGACTTGCTTGTTCTCTGTGCAGTGAAGGTGGGTAACGCCGTCATGTCTCAAGACATCGCCCCGTCGGTAAATCTGACGTATCACGATTTTTCTTGCAAAATCAATAGCTTGTCGGAAGACCGAAGATTGCGACGGCCGTCGGCAGGTTTTGGCACGCGTCTCGATTCGCAGGTGCGGCACGGCACGTGGGATCGCGCCCGGATCGTGCGCCGCCGGGGCGCCCCTCCGGATCTGGGCTCGACCCGTGGCGGGGTGAAGGAGCCCCTGGTGCGAGACCGCCCGCCGATCCGGCCCTCCGGGCTTCGGGGGAGGGTGCCCCCCCGTCAGCCGATGCGGCCGATGCTGGCTTCGATCTGGCCGTGCGGCTCGTCGGTGGGCAGGAAGACCTGCCCGCCATGGGCGATGCCGAACGGCGCGAGGTTCATCGGGATGTAGTGCTTGTTGGGCATCGCAAAGTGGATCTCGGCGATGTCCGGCCGGGCGGCCAGCACCGCCTCGCCCATCCGGTACATGCTGTCCTGGACGCCGGCGCTGTAGGTGGTGGCGAAGACCGTGATCATCGTGTCGAGGATGCCGGCGTTGGCCGCCGTGGGATCGTCCGGCGGCGCCGTCCAGGTCCAGGTCGCATCCATGCTGGTGGCGCAGATGCGGTCGTCGGTGTCCGGCAGGGTGCGGAACGCGTCGTCGACGAAGTCGGCCCAGCCGGATTCGGTGGTCTTCATCAGGGTGTAGCCGCGCAGGCCCGATTGCAGCACCGACCCGTCCCGGTCGGCCACCAGCCGGACGAAGGGCTGGCCGTTGCCGTCGAGGGTGAAGGTGTGGGGATGCGGCGCGCCGTTCACCATCCGGCGCAGCCAGCGCGTCTCCAGGGCCTCGATGGTGACGGCCGCGACCTGGGGGTAGCGCTCCAGGAACAGGGCGGCGACGTGGCCGACGAAGGCTTCGGTCTCGGCCTCGACGTATTGGGCGGCCGTGACGTTGACGATGTTCTTGATGCTGTCGGTGGCGATGACCTGCCGGTTGTCGGCCGCCGTCCAGGACGCGCCGAACGCCCCCTCCAGCAGCACCGTGAGGGTGAGTTCGCGCACCGCGTGGCGGGCGCTCGCCCGGGCGAGCCGGAGCACCCGCACGCGGCCCTTGCCGTAGCGTGCCTGCGTCAGCGCCATGATGGGTCTCCTCCGGTGATGGGACGCGAGGCTCTCACGCCTCGGCGGCGTGGGCGAGGCGGGCCGCCGCGGCCCGGGCGCCCGCCCGGCCGCCGAGCCCGTTGAAGAACAGGTTCAGGCTCACGGCCGACAGGGCGGCGAGGAGGATGCCGGATTCCAGCAGCGGATGCAGCACGTCGGGCATCTGCTTGAAGAAGGCGGGCGCCACCAGGGGGATCAGGCCGAAGCCCACCGACACCGCGACGATGAATAGGTTGTTGCGGTTGGCGGCGAAATCCACGGTGCCGAGAATGCGCGTGCCGGTGGCCGCCACCATGCCGAACATGACGAGCCCGGCGCCGCCGAGGACGCAGGGCGGCACGGCCTCCACCAGGGCGGCGAGCTTCGGGATCAGGCCGAGGACCAGCATCACGACGCCGCCGATCACTGCGACCCAGCGCGAGCGCACGCCGGTGACGCCGACGAGGCCGATGTTCTGCGAGAACGCGGTGTACGGGAAGGTGTTGAACACGCCGCCGAGCACGGTGCCGAGGCCGTCGGCGCGCAGGCCCCGGATCAGGCGCGCCTCGTCCACGGTCTCGCCCGTGATCTCGGCGAGCGCGAGGAACATGCCCGTGGATTCGATCATCACCACCACCATGACGAGGCAGAGGGTGAGGCTGGCCACCAGGTCGAAGCGCGGCGCCCCGAAGGCGAAGGGCCGCACCACGTCGAACCACGGCGCCGCCGCCGCCCGCGACAGGTCGACGAGGCCGAAGGCCCCCGCCGCCGCCATGCCGACCACGATGCCGATCAGCACCGAGGCCGAGGCGACGAAGCCGCGGGCGTACCGGGTCAGGCCCAGGATGACGAGGAGGACGAACAGCGCGAGGCCGAGATAGAGCAGGGCGCCGTAGCGTGGGTTTTCGAGCCCGCCCGCGGCCCAGTTCACGCCGACGCGCATCAGCGAGATGCCGATCACCAGGATGACGGTGCCCGTCACCACCGGCGGGAACAAGGGCAGCAGGCGCCCCACCAGGGGCGCGGCGAGGAGGGCGAACAGGCCCGCGACGAGCACGGCGCCGTAGATGCCCGGGAGCCCGAGGGCCGGGTTGGTGCCCAGGGCGATCATCGGCGTCACCGCCGCGAAGGTCACGCCCATCATCACCGGCATGCGGATGCCGATGCCGGGCAGGCCCCAGCTCTGGATCAGGGTGGCGAGGCCGCAGGCGAACAGGTCGGCGCTCACCAGCAGCGCCACCTGCTCGGGCGGCAGCCCGAGGGCGCGCCCGACGATGAGCGGCACCGCTACGGCCCCGGCATACATCACCAGCACGTGCTGCAGGGCGAGCAAACCGAGGGCCACCGGGGGAACCCGGGTGGGCGGGGCGGTCTGGGCCGGGCTGGTCTGAGCAGAGCCGTGATCCACGCGTCGGTCCCCCGTCCCGCGAGCCCCGGGGGGCTTGCCGGTCCCGGGGTCCGCAAACCACGTGCCATCCCGGTCCATGGTTGTCCGGCCGATCGTTGCCCGGCAGCGCGCCCTCGACCGCGCGCCGGTCCGGTGTAAGATCCGGCCCAACAGCGCGGCTTGACGCTGGTCGGGTGAGGAACAGGCACATGGTCAGGACCACCGCTCTCGTGGGCGCGCTCTTCTGCGCGGGCCTCGCCCAGCCGGCCCTGGCCCGGGTCACCGCCATCGAGATCCGGACCGTCGAGCCCTTCGCCGACGGCCAGAGCTTCGGCGAGGCCGGCGCCTATGAGCGGGTGATCGGCGTCGCGCGCGGGGAGCTCGACCCGGCCGACCCGCGCAACGCCGGGATTGTCGACCTCATACGGGCGCCCCGAAACGCGCGCGGCCTCGTGGAATACAGCACCGACATCTTCATGCTCCGGCCGAAGGATCCGGCCCGCGCCAGCGGCACGCTGCTCTACGAGGTGCTCAACCGCGGCCGGAAGTTCCTGTTCAACTGGGTCCTCGACGCGCCCCCGCAGGCGGCCCAGGCGGTGAACGATCCGCGCACCGCCCAGGATGCGGGTACCGCCCTGGTCCTGCGCCGGGGCGACACCGTGGTCTGGTCCGGATGGGAGGCGGAGGCCCTGCGCCAGCAGGGCGGCATGGCGATCGACGTGCCGGTGGCGACGCAGGGCGGGGCGCCCATCGTCGAGACCGTGCGCGACGAGCTCGTCAGCGCCACCCGGGGGCCGCCGGAGGCGCCGTTCTTCCTCACCTTCAAGGCGGCGAACGCCGACAAGGCCGGCGCCCGCCTCACCGTGCGCCGCCGGGAGGCGGACACGCCGCGCCGCGTCCCGGACGACGCCTGGACCTTCGCCGGGTCCGGCGAACTCCGCCTCCTGCCCGCCACCGTCAAGCCGGAACCCGGGACGCTCTACACCCTGACCTACCCGGCGGCGAACCCGAAGGTGCTCGGCATCGGCTTCGCGGCCACCCGGGACGTCGTCGCCCATCTCCGCGGACCGGCCTCGTCCGAGAACCCGGCCGGCGGCGCGATCCGCCACGCGGTCGCCCTCGGCATCTCCCAGAGCGGCCGCTTCCTGCGGGACTACATCCACCAGGGCTTCAACCAGGACGAGGATGGCCGGCGCGTCTTCGACGGGATGCTGCTGCACATCTCCGGAATCGGCGGGGTGTACCTCAATGCCCGCTTCGGCCAGCCCTCGCGCACCAACACCCAGCACGAGGACCATCTCTATCCTGAGAACGCCTTCCCGTTTACGGCCGCGGCCCAGCACGATCCCGTCACGGGCCGGACCGGCTCGCTGCTGCGCGGGGACGGGTTCGACCCGCTGCTGATGGAGGTCAACACCAGCACCGAGTACTGGCAGAAGGGCGCCTCGCTCCTCACCACCGATCCCCTGGGCCGAACCGACGTCGCCCTGCCGGACACCGCCCGGGCCTATCTCGTCTCCAGCGGATTCCACTATGGGCGCGCCGGCCTGAGCGCGGCCCGCGGGCCGTGCCTCCATCCGCGCAACACCCTGAGCCCCGCCCCGGCCCTGCGCGCCCTTCTGGTCGCCCTGGAGGACTGGGTCGCCCGCGGCGTCGCGCCGCCGCCGAGCCGCGTGCCGAATCTCGCGGACGGGACGCTGGTGCCGGCCGCGGAGACCGGGTTTCCCTACATCCCGGGCCTGCGCCTGCCGGATGCCCCGAACGCGATCGCCCGCTTCGCCAGCGCCCTCGATCCCCGTCCGGAGAGCGGTCCGCAATACCGCCCCCTGGTGCCGAAGGTCGATGCCGACGGCCACGAGATCGCCGGCATCCGCCTGCCCGACGTCGCCGCTCCGCTCGCGACCCAGACCGGCTGGAACCTCTACGCGGAGCCCTTCCCGGCCGGCGAGCTCTGCGACCGGGAGGGCAGTCGGCTACCCCTGGCCGAGACCCGGGCGGAGCGCGAGGCGAAGGGGGACCCGCGCCGCTCCCTGGCCGAGCGCTATCCGACCCGGGGCGACCGGACCGCGGCGGTCGCCCGCGCGGCGGACGGCCTGGTGGCGGAGCGGCTGCTCCTGAAGGAGGACGCGGAACGCCTCGTCGCGGCAGCCCGTGCGGCGGAGGCTCAGCCCTGAGCGGCGGCCACGCGCTGCCCCGATGACGGTCCGGCCCGGTCGGCGCGGGCCGCGATGTAGGCGGCCGCCTCCCCCGGCGGCAGCGGCCGGCTGAACAGGAAGCCCTGGACCTGCGTGCAGCCTTCCCGGCGCACGAGGTCGAGCTGCTCCGGCGTCTCGACGCCCTCGGCGACGATGCCCATGCCGAGGCGCTCGCCGATGCCGACCACCGCCCGCACGATCGCGGCGGCATCCGGATCGGCGATGTCGCGGATGAAGGAGCGGTCGATCTTGATCTGGTCGAAGGGGAAGCGGCGCAGGTAGCTCAGGGAGGAGTAGCCGGTGCCGAAATCGTCGAGGGCGATCTTGACGCCGCAGCCCCGCAAGCGGTGCAGGCAGGCCAGGACCGCCTCGGCATCCTGCATCAGGACGCTCTCGGTCACCTCCAGCTTGAGGCGGTTCGCCGGGAGGCCACTCGCGGCCAGGGCCGACAGCACCGCGGCCTCGAGGCCCGGGCGCCGAAACTGCACCGCCGAGACGTTTACCGCGACGCGGATCGGCGCGGGCCAGGCCGCCGCCTCCCGGCAAGCCTCCTGCAGGGCCCAGGAGCCCATGGGCACGATCAGGCCCGTCTCCTCCGCGAGGGGAATGAAGGCGCCGGGCGCGATCTCGCCCTGAACGGGATGGCGCCAGCGCATCAGGGCCTCGAAGCCCACCACCGTCCCCGTCGCGGCATCGACCACGGGCTGGTAGGCGAGACGGAAGGCATCGCGGCGGATCGCTTCCTTCATGTCGAGGGCGAGGAGACCCCGCGTGGCGATCCGCGCCCCCGCATCGGGCTCGAATTCCCGATGGGTGTTCCGCCCCGCCGCCTTGGCCTCGTAGAGGGCGATGTCGGCGCGCTGGAACAGCTCGTCCGGGTCACAGTCCAGATCCGCCGCGACCGTCAGGCCGATGCTGACGCCGACCTCGACGCTCTGCCCGTCGAGATCGATCGGCTCGCTCACCGCCGCGATCAGCTGCTCCGCGAGGCAGGACGCCTCCCGCGCTTCGTCGAGATAGGTGAGCACGACGGCGAATTCGTCGCCGCCGAGACGGGCGATGGTGTCGTAGGGCCGCAGAACCGCTCGCATCCGCGCGGCGACGATGCGCAGCAATGCATCGCCGGCCGGATGGCCGAGACTGTCGTTGACGGCCTTGAAGCGATCGAGGTCGCAGGCCAGCACCGCGAAGCCGGTCCGGACCCGGCGCGCATGGGCGATCGCCTGGTCCAGGCGGTCGCGGAACAGCGTCCGGTTCGGCAGGCCGGTCAAGGCGTCGTGCAGCGCCATGTGCCGGACCCGCTCTTCGGCCTCACGCCGGGCGCTGACGTCGCGCAGGGTCGCCACGAAGGTGATCCCGTCCTCCGCCTGCGCATCCGGCAGGACGCGGACGGAGGCCTCGATCCAGACGTAGTGACCCGCCTTGTGACGATGCCGCAGGCAGGCGACGAACCGGCCCTCCCGGCCGGCCGTCAGCTGCGACCAGTGCTCCGTCAGGGCCGCGGCGTCATCGGGGTGGCAGAACGCGGCCGCGGTGGTTCCGACGAGGTCCTCCGGCTCGTAGCCGAGGACCGTCCGCACGGCGGGCGAGACGTAGAGGCAGCGCATGGCGATATCGCCGAGGACGATGACGTCGTTGGAATTCTCGGCGAGGAGACGATAGCGGCCCTCGCTCGCGCGCAGGGCGCTCTCCGCGGTCCGGCGTGCCGTCACGTCGGTGAAAGTCCGCACGAGGCCGCCCCGGGGCAGGGGCAGGGTGCGGACCTGGAGCACGGTCCCATCGGGGCGGACGCGCTCGTAATCGTAGATGCGGGCCTCCGGTGCGCCGTGCTCCAGCCAGGCCCGCAGGGGGTCGGGCAGGTGGGCGAACTCGCCGGACGCCGCCTGGTGGGCCCGGACCGTCGCGAAGGGCGCGCCGTCGTAGAGGAGGGCCTCCGGCACACCCATCAGGGTCGCCACGCGGCGGTTGTAGACCCGGATCCGGTCCGCGGCATCGGTCATCAGCAGACCCTGATCCATGCTTTCCAGGGTCGTGCGGAGGAGGGTGTCCGATGCCTCGGCCCGATGGTGCGCCTGCCGTGCCTCCGACTGGGCGGCGCGCCCGCGCAGGGTCGCCTCGACGAAGAGGGCGAGGTCGGACAGGCGACGGCCCTCGGCCGCACTGAAGCCGGTGCGCGGAACGGTGTCGGCAATGCAGACGGTACCGGCATGGGTGCCGTCGCCCAGCGCGATCGACACGCCGGCATAGAAGCGCAGGAACGGCGCTCCCGTGACCAGCGGGTTGGCGGCGAAGCGTCGGTCGCGACGGGTATCGAGCACGACCAGGGGCACATGTGCCGCGCCGCGGATCGTGTGGGCGCAGAACGCGATCTCCCGCTGCGTCCCCGGAAGGATCAGGCCCTCGCGGCCGAGGAACCACTGACAGGCCCCGTCCAGTTGCGAGACGAAGGCGTAACGAACGCCGAAGAGCGCAGCCGCCGTCCGGCATACGGCGTCCAGCTGCGGGTCCGGCGCAGGTTGGCCAAAGACCTCGACAGCTACGGGCTCACTCCGAGACGGCGACACTCCAGCCATTCTCATCACACTCACGGATCTCTCGTCCGCGAAATCTGACACGCAACCTTTAATCGACCCAAAACATCCGAACGCTTGGTGTTGAATCCAACAACCGGCTGGCTTTCACCTCACAGACCGAGTCTTCGACTGTATGAAGTCATACAGTATCGCCGGATGCCGATCCGTCCTTCCCCCGAAGTCGGTCCGGGATGCGACGGCCGGGCTCTCGGGCAGGCTCAAGGCGCGCGGGGCGGGCCCTTGCGCAGGTCGTCGTAGAGTCGCTGGACCTCCTGGATCGTCGCGTGGGCCCGGCTCCAGTTCGTCTCGCGAACGTTGGTTTCGGTGAAGGCGCTGTGCGAGGTGCCGCCGAAGCCGTTGAAGACCGTCTCGACCCCGTCCACCCGGTAGTCGATCCGGTAGGAGGGGCTCAGCCCCCCACCCTTGCCCCCGCCCTTGCCCTTTCCGGTCACCCCGATCCGCACCAGGGCGTCGCCATGCCGCTTCTGGCAGAACCGCATGTTCCCGAGGAGCCGGCGCAGGTACTCCTCGGGCTCGGCGAGATCGCCCGCGACCTGGATCAGCGTCGCGTCGGGCGGGAGGTGCGTCTTGCGGATCATGGCTGGCCTCGCTGTCCGTCCGGCATCCATCGAGCGGGCGGGAGCGCCGGCCAGACCACATTTTCGCGCGCCTGGCGATCCTTGCGCCGCCACGCGCCCGCGCCGGATGGCCCGCTGCCTGCTATGGCTTCCCCGGCCCCCGCCCTGCGTAGGATGGATCCGCGATGCCGACCCTCGACGCCCTGAACCAGGCCCCGCACGATGCGTTCGTCGCCGCCCTCGGGGGCGTGTTCGAATACGCGCCCTGGGTCGCCGAGGCTGCCGCCGCACAACGGCCGTTTCCCACCGTCGAGGCCCTGCTCACTGCCCTGCAGGGGGCGGTCGAGGCCGCGCCGGAGGCGGCCCGCCACGCCCTTCTCACCGACCACCCCGGGCTCGCCGGGCGTGCGGCCCGCGCCGGCACGATCGCCCCCGATTCCGCCGCCGAGCCGGCGGCCGCCGGCCTCGATCGGCTCTCGGAGGCGGAAGGCGAGCGCTTCGCGGCGCTGAACGCGGCCTATGGCCGGACCTTCGGGTTCCCGTTCATCCTCTGCGTCAGGCGCCATGGCCGCGCCTCGCTGCTGCGCACCGTCCAGGCACGCCTCGCCGCCGACCCGGAGACCGAGCGCCGGACCGCCCTCGCAGAGGTGTACCGCATCGCCGCCCTTCGCCTCGGCACCCTGGTGAGCGGGCCGGGCGCGCCCCGCGTCACGGGCCGGATCTCCACCCACGTCCTCGACACCGTGGCGGGCCGGCCGGCGCCGGGAATCCCGGTGGAACTCCACGAATGGGTCTCGGAGACCGAGACCGTCCGGGTGGCCCGCACGGTGACGAACGCCGACGGGCGCACGGACGAGCCGCTGATCGGCGGACGCCCCGTTCCGGTGGCTGCCTACGAGCTGCGCTTCCGCATCGGCGATCACTTCCGCGCCACCTGTCCGGGCCTGCCCGAACCTCCCTTCCTCGACAGCGTCACGCTGCGTTTCGGGGTCGCCGATCCGGAAGGGCATTACCACGTGCCCCTGGTGGCGAGCGCCTGGAGCTACCAGACCTATCGTGGCAGCTGACCGGCCCGAGGCAGCCGCAGCGTCGCGATCCGACAAAGCCTTGTGATATCAGTTCGCTCCGGCATGTCCTTTGCCTGCAACTTGATCGACGCCCAGCCAAGCGGGTCGCAGGGAGGATGGGATTTGACGCCTCGATTTTCGGTTCGGAGCCTGATGGCGCGGGGGTGCGCCGCAGCGCTGCTCGCGGCAGGTCTCCTGGCGCTCGCCCCGCCCGCCCGGGCGCAGGGCACCCTGATCGCGCCGGGAGGCCAGCCCCGGATCACGGCCCCCGGCGGCCTGCGCGGCCGCACCGCCCTCCGCCACCGGCATCAGATCCGCCATCGGTCGGTGGCCCACCGCCGCCACCGTTGAACCCGCCTCGACCACCCGCCTTCAGGAGTCCAGACCGCATGATCCGTGTGCTCAGCCTTCTCAGCCTCAGCCTCTCCCTCGGCCTTGCCGGCCCGGCCCTGGCCCAGAGCGTCGGCGCGCCCGCCGGCATGGAGGGCGCCACCGCCCCGGGGGGAACCGCGGGGCGGGCCGGCCCCCGCAACGAGGCCGAGGCGATCCGCAGCGGCGACGCGATCCCGGTGCCGCCCCGGGCCGGGGGCGTTCCGGTCGAGGAGAGGCCGGTGCGCGGCGGCGAGGCGCCTCCGCCACCGGCCGGACGCCCCTGACGCTCAGGGCGCGAAGGCGGCGATGAGTTCGGCCGCCACCAGGGCGGCGATCACCGCGGGGCGCTTGTCGCGCACCCGCGTCCCGCCGATCGGGCAGACGAGGCGGGCCAGCGCCGCCTCGTCCAAGCCCATCGCCCGAAAGGCGGAGAGGAAGGTCGCCCGCTTCGTGGAAGACCCGATCAGGCCGAGATACGCGAAGGTGTTCGCCTCCAGCAGGCTGGCGCAGATCAGGCTGTCGAGGGCGTGGCTGTGCGTGACCACCACGTGGGCGGCCCCGGGCGGCGCAGCCTCCGCCGCGGCGCTGGCCGAGCCGACGACCCGTGCGACGCGCGTGCCCGAAACCCGCGCGATCTCCTCGGGCCGGTCATCGATGATCCGCGGACGGACGGGCAGCGGGTCGAGGGCCAGGGCCAGGGCGCGCCCGACATGGCCCGCGCCGTAGATCATCACCAGGGGCGCCCGTGCGGCGGATTCGGCCTCCGAGGCCCGGAGGGCGGCGAGCGTCGCGGCATCGGCCCGGCGGATCGCCAGGGTCACGTGCCCGCCGCAGCACTGGCCGGTCTCGGGTCCCAGGGGCCTGCGCAGGGTCGCCTCGGCCTCGCCCGCCGCCAGGAGTTCCCGGGCGCGGGCGATGCCCGCCCATTCGTAGGTGCCGCCCCCGACGGTGCCGGCGACCCGGTCCGGCATCACCAGCATGGCGGTGCCGGCTGCGCGCGGGGTCGAGCCCAGCGCCTCGGACACGGTGACCAGGGCCGCCGGCGTACCCGCCGCAAGGGCGGTCGCCAGGGTCGCCGACAGCGTCTCCGACGGGTCCAGGCTCACGGCTGCGCAGGTGGCGCGTCTGCCAGCGCCCGCATCCGGTCGACGGCGTCGAGGACGCGCTCCGGCGTCGCCGGCGCATCGAGGCGCGGGCAGTGCCGATGGCCGGCGACGCTCGCCACCGCATCCGAGAGCGCGTGCAGGCCGGCGATGCCGAGCATCAGCGGTGGCTCGCCCACCGCCTTCGAGCGGTAGATCGTCTCCTCGCGGTTCTCGTTCGCGTAGAGGGCCACGTTGAAGATCCGCGGACGGTCGCCGCAGGCCGGGATCTTGTAGGTGGAGGGGGCGTGGGTGCGTAAGGCGCCCGTGCCGTCCCACCACAATTCCTCGGTGGTGAGCCAGCCGAGCCCCTGGATGAAGCCGCCCTCGATCTGGCCCTTGTCCACGGCCGGGTTCAGGGAGCGGCCGCAATCGTGCAGGATGTCGGCCCGCTCGATCCGGTACTCGCCGGTCAGCGTATCCACCGCCGCCTGCACGCAGGCCGCGCCATAGGCGAAGTAGTAGAACGGGTGGCCCCGGCCCGCATCGCGGTCCCAATGGATGGTCGGCGTCTTGTAGAAGCCCGTGGCGGAGAGCGGGATGCGGGCGAGGTAGGCCTTGTGGATCAGGTCCGCCCAGGGGATTTCCTGGTTCCCCACCCGGACCCGGTTGGGCAGGAACAGCACGGTCTCGGGCTCGACGCTCCAGGCCTCCGCCGCGAAGGCGACCAGGCGGCCCTTCAGGGTCTGGGCGGCGGCGCGGGCCGCCATGCCGTTGAGGTCGGCTCCCGAGGAGGCGGCGGTGGCCGAGGTATTCGGCACCTTGCCGGTGGTGGTCGCGGTGATGCGGACACGGTCGGCGTCGATCTGGAACTCCTCCGCAACCACCTGCGCGACCTTGACGTAGAGCCCCTGGCCCATCTCGGTACCGCCATGGTTCAGGCCGACCGAGCCGTCGTTGTAGATGTGCACCAGGGCGCCGGCCTGGTTGTAGGCGGTGGAGGTGAAGGAGATGCCGAATTTCACCGGCGTCAGGGAGATGCCGCGCTTGATCACCGGGCTCGCTTCATTCGCCGCATGCAGGGCCGCGCGGCGCGCGGCATACTCACAATCGACTTCCAGTTTTGCCACCAAATTCCGGATACAATTGTCGGAAATGGTCTGGTGGTAAGGCGTGACGTTGTCGGTCTCGGTGCCGTAGAAATTGCGCTTGCGCACCTCCAGCGGGTCGAGGCCGCAGGCATAGGCTACCTCCTCGATCACCCGCTCGGCCGCCACCATGCCCTGGGGGCCGCCGAAGCCCCGAAAGGCGGTGTTGGACTGGGTGTTCGTGCGGTAAGGCCGCGAGGTCAGGTGCACCGCCGGGTAATGATAGCAGTTGTCGGCGTGGAACAGGGCCCGGTCGGTGACCGGGCCGGACAGGTCGGCGGCCCAGCCGCAACGGGCGGCGAGCTGCATGTCGACGGCGAGGATCCTGCCCTCCGCGTCGTGGCCCACGAGGTAGTCGACTTCGAAATCGTGGCGCTTGCCGGTGATGACCATGTCGTCGTCGCGATCCGGCCGGATCTTGGCGGCGCGGCCGGTCTTCTTGGCCACCAGGGCCGCCACGCAGGCGAACAGGTTGGACTGGCTCTCCTTGCCGCCGAAGCCGCCGCCCATCCGGCGGACCTCGGCCGTCACGGCCGAGTTCACCGTGCCCAGCACCTTGGCGACGAGCGCTTGCGCCTCGGAGGGGTGCTGGGTCGAGGTGTAGACGGTGACCTCGTCGTCCTCCCCCGGAACCGCCAGCGCGATCTGGCCCTCGAGGTAGAAGTGCTCCTGGCCGCCGATGGCCATCCGGCCGCGGACGATGCCGGGGGCCTGCGCCAGCACCGCGTCGGAATCGCCCCGCGTCAGGGTCATCGGGGGCCAGACGAGGTTTCCGTCCGCCCGCGCTTGCCGGAAGGTGAGGACGGGCTCGAGATCCTCGTAGGCGATGATGGCGCGGCGTGCGGCACGGCGCGCCGCAGCGCGGGTCAGGGCCGCCACGGCGAAGATCGGCTGGCCGAGATAGGACACCGTGTCCTCCGCCAGCATCGGCTCGTCGTCCCGGTGCGAGGAGGAGATCTCGTTGACGCCCGGCACGTCGGCGGCGGTGAACACCGCGACCACGCCCTCGGCACGCCGCACGGGAGCGAGGTCCACCGAGACGAGGCGGGCATGGGCGCGCGCGCTCAGCCCCAGGCAGACGTGGAGCAGGCCGGCCGGCTCGGCCATGTCGTCGATGTAGATCGCGGTGCCGCCGACATGGCGCGCGGCGCTGTCGTGGATGCGCGGCGTGTGGGCCCCGCCCGCGATCCGGTCGTCGGCCTTCGGGGCCGGGGGCGTGCGATCAAGCATGGGCCAGGGCTCCCACGGAGGCGAGACGGGTCTCCGGCGCCCGCGGCGCGGCCTCGTGGATCAGGCGCTCGATCAGGTTGCCGGCGACCCTGAGGCGGTAGCCGGCCGTCGCCCGCATGTCGGTGAGCGGCGTGAAATCCTGGGCCAACGCCGCCTTGAAGGCCGGCACGACGGCCGCGTCGAGGGGCCGGCCCACCAGGGCGGCCTCGGCCCGTGCCGCGCGCCCGGGCGTGCCCGCCATGCCGCCATAGGCGATGCGCGCCTCCCGGATCGTGCCGCCCGCGAGGGTCACCCGGAAGGCGCCGAGCACGGCGGAGATGTCCTCGTCGAAGCGCTTCGAGATCTTGTAGGCGCGAAACAGCGCGTCGGGGCCAAGCTTCGGCACCCGGACCCCGCCGACGAACTCGCCCGGCCGCAGGTCCTGCCGCCCGTAGGCGAGGAAGAAATTCTCCAGGGGGATCTCGCGCTCGGTGCCCCGGCCGATCAGGTGGAGGCGCGCGCCCAGCGCGATCAGCGCCGGCGCCGCATCGCCGATCGGCGAACCGTTGGCGATGTTTCCTCCGAGCGTGCCGGCATTGCGGGTCTGGGCGGCACCGTGCCGGCGGAACAGCTCGCCGAGATCCGGATGCAGGCGCGAGAGGTGCAGCCCGGCCTCGGCGAGGCTCACGCCCGCCCCAAGGTAAAGATGGTCGGCGGCCTCGCCGACGACGCGCAGCATGGGCACCCGCCCGAGCCAGATCATGGGGTCGAGGACGCGCAGACCCTTCGTCACCCAGAGGGCGACGTCGGTGGCCCCGGCGACGAGGGTCGCATCCGGGTGCTCGGCCATGAGGTCGACGACCCCCTGGATGGTGGCGGGCGCGAGGAAGCGGCCCTTCGGACCGGAGACCGCCACGGTTTCATCGTCACGCAGGGCCAGCAGCCGGGCGAGGGTGTCGTCGTGGGCGGCGTCGAAGGCATCCGCCTCGGGGGTGGCCAGCGCCCGCTCGGCGGCGCGCACGATGGGCGCGTAGCCGGTGCAGCGGCAGAGATTGCCGGCGAGCGCGTCGTCGATGGGACTCGCGGAGGTCCAGACCTCCCCGGTCGCGGCGGGCCGGTCCTTGGTCAGGGCGAACAGCGACATCACGAAGCCCGGCGTGCAGAAGCCGCATTGCGAGCCGTGCTCCTCCACCATCAGGCGCTGGACCGGATGCAGGGTCCCGTCGGCCCCGCGCAGGTGCTCCACGGTGAGAAGCTGGCACCCGTCGAGCATACCCAGGAAGGTGATGCAGGCGTCGACCGTGCGGTAGCGCAGGCGCTCGGCGCCGGGCGGCCCCTCGGGGCGCACCACGACCACGGTGCAGGCCCCGCAATCCCCCTCGTTGCAGCCCTCCTTGGTGCCGGTCAGCCGCTCGGACCCGCGCAGCCAGTCGAGCACCGTCAGCGTCGGGTCGCAGGTCTCGATCGTGCGCGCGTCAGGGCCGAGGAGGAAGCGGATCGCGTGTCTCATGCGGCCTCTCGTGTTCGAACGCCGATTCGTCGCCCCCCACGGGACAGTTCGCGACCGGGCTAATGCGGAAGCGTGTCGCCGATGCCCTTCACGTACCAGTTCATACCGAGGATCATCGGGTCGGGGGCGTTCTCGCCGGCCTTCACGACCTCTGTACCATCCTGCTTGTATACCGGACCGTGAAACGGGTGGAGCGTGCCGTCCGCGATCGCCTTCTTGGTGGCCTCGGCCTTGGCCTTCACGTCGTCGGGCATGTTGGCGAAGGGCGCCAGCACGACCATGCCGTCCTTGATGCCGCCCCAGGTGTCGTGGCTCTTCCAGGTGCCGTCGAGGACGGCCTTGGCCTCGCCGATGACGTAGCCGTCCCAATCGTCGACGATGGAGGTGAGCTGGGCCTTCGGCGCGAAGCGCATCTGGTCGGAGGATTGTCCGAAGGCGAGCTTGCCCTGCTTCTCCGCCTCCTGCAACGGCGCGGCGGAATCGGTGTGCTGCGACAGGATGTCGACGCCCTGGGCCAGCAGAGCCTTGGCGGCCTCGGCCTCCTTGCCGGGATCGAACCAGGTGTTCACCCAGACGATCTTGAGCTTGATGTCGGGGTTCACCGACTGGGCGCCGAGCATGAAGGCGTTGATGCCGCTCACCACCTCGGGAATCGGGAACGAAGCGATGTACCCGAGGGTGCCCGTCTTCGAGAGTCGGCCGGCGATCTCGCCGCAGACGTAACGGCCCTCGTAGAACCGTGCCGAGTAGGTCGAAACATTGGCCGCGCGCTTGTAGCCGGTGGCGTGCTCGAACTTCAGCTTGGGAAATTTCTTGGCGACCTTCAGCGTCGGCTCCATGAAGCCGAACGAGGTGGTGAAGATCAGGCCGTGGCCGGAGCGCGCGAGGCTCTCGATGGAGCGCTCGCTGTCGGCCTCGGGCACGTTCTCGAGGAAGCTGGTCTCGACCTTGTCGCCGAGGGCTGCTGCGAGCGCCTTGCGGCTCTGGTCGTGCTGGTACGAGTAGCCGTAATCGGCCACCGGTCCGACATAGACGAAGCCGACCTTCAGCTTCTCGCCGGGCTTCTTCTCCTGGGCCTGCGCGCCTCCGATTCCGAGGGCGAGAACGGCCACCAGGGTCCCCTGCACAATCCGCATCGTTCCGAGATCCTTCGAGCTATGCGCGCCTACCGGTGCGGGGTGAAGACCCGGCCGAGCGACGCCGGGGCGAGGGAGCCGCCCTGGCGCCTGCCGAGGGAGAGCAAGACCAGGGCCAGGATGGTGGCGAGGTAGGGCAGGGCGGAGAGGAGTTGTCCCGGCAGGCCGATGCCGGCGGCCTGAGCGTTGAGCTGGAGCACCGTGGCGCCGCCGAACAGCATCGCTCCCGCCAGCACCCGGAGTGGGCGCCAGGAGGCGAAGACCACGAGGGCGAGGGCGATCCAGCCCCGCCCGGCCGTCATCGCGGGTGCCCAGAATGGGGTGTAGGACAGCGACAGGTAGGCCCCGGCGAGGCCTGCGCAGGCCCCCCCGAACAGCACGGCACGGAATCGGACCGTGCGGACCTGGAGCCCGAGCGCATGCGTCGCGGTGTGGTCGTCGCCGATGGCCCGCAGGATCAGGCCGGTGCGGGTGCGCCAGAGGAACCACCACACCCCCGCCGCCAGCGCGAAGGCGAAGTAGACGAAGCCGTCCTGCCCGAAGACCAGACGTCCGATGCCGGGAAGATCCGTGAGGCCAGGCAGGTCGAGATGCGGCGCCGGCTCGCGCTTCAAGCCGACATAGGACGCGCCGACGAGGCCCGAGAGACCGAGGCCGAGGATCGTCATGGCGAGGCCGGAGGCGACCTGATTGGCACTCAGGACCACGGTGAGAAGCCCGAACAGGGCCGCGAGGGCGAGGCCTGCCCCGGCCCCGGCCGCCGCGCCCACCAGGGTCGACCCGGTTTCCACCGCCACGGCGAAGCCGGCGGCCGCACCCAGCACCATCATGCCCTCGACGCCGAGGTTGAGGACGCCCGCACGCTCGACGACGAGTTCGCCGAGGGCCGCGATCATCAGCGACGTGGCGGCGGCGATGATGGTGACGAGCACCATCTGCAGGATGTCGAGGCTCACGCGGCAGCTCCCGGCACGAGGCGGACCCGGTAGCGCGACAGGGCGTCGGCTCCGAGCACCAGGGCGAGGAGCAGGCCCTGGAAGGCACGCGTGAGGTCGAGGGGCAGCTTCAGGTCGATCTGCGCGCCCTCGCCGCCGATGGTGGTGAGGGCGATGACGAGGGCGGCGACCAGGATTCCCACCGGAGAGAGTCGCCCCAGGAACGCGACGATGATGGCGGTGAACCCGTAGCCGGGCGAGATCGAGGGCTGGAGCTGGCCGATCCTGCCCGCCACCTCGGAGATGCCCGCGAGGCCCGCGGCCGCTCCGGAGACGGCGAAGACCGCCAGGGTCAGGCGCGCATCGCTGAAGCCGGCGAAGCGCGCCGCGCGCGGGCTCGCGCCCACCACCCGAACGGTGAAGCCGAACAGGGTCCGGGCGAGCACCAGCGTGGCGAGGCCGAGGACCACCAGTGCGATGGCCACGCCGGCATGCAGGGTGTCGCCCTCCATCAGGTAGGGCAGGCGCGCCGCTTCATCGAAGGGGACGCTCTGGGGGAAGTTGAAGCCGGCCGGATCCCGCAAGGGCCCCCGCGCCATGTAGTCGAGCAGCAGTTCGGCGACATAGACCAGCATCAGGCTGGTCAGGATCTCCGAAACCCCGAGGCGGACCTTCAGCAGGGCGGGAATCAGCGCGTAGAGCAGGCCCGCCAGTGTCCCGACGACCAGCATCAGGGGCAGTACCCAGGCGGTGTTGCCGGTGGCCCCGTGGGTGGCGACGCCGATCCAGCCGCCGAACAGGCCGCCCATGACGAACTGTCCCTCCGCCCCGATATTCCAGATGTTGGCACGAAAGCAGAAGGCGAGGCCCGTGGCGATGAGGGCGAGCGGCGCGGCCTTGATGGCCACCTCCTGCAGCGACCAGACCTCACTCAGGGGCGCCACGAAGTACGTCACGAAGGCGGCGGCCGGAGATCGGCCGAGGGCGGATACCACGAGGCCACCGACCACCAGGGCGGCCAGGAAGGCCAGGATGGGCGAGAGCGCATCCAACAGGGCCGAGCGGTTGGCGCGCGGCGTCAGGTCAATGCGCATGGGTCGGCACCCAGGGGGCGTCCGCAAGGACCGATGCGGGCGGCGGAATGCGCGCTGGCTCCGACCCACCCATGAGCAGGCCCAGGGTCTCACGCGTGGTTCCGGCCGCCGGCACGGCCGGCGACAGTGTGCCGTCGTGCAATACCGCGATCCGCCCGGCGATCGCGAACAGTTCGTCGAGGTCCTGGCTCATCACCAGCACGGCGGTGCCCCGCTCCGCCAGGTCGAGGAGCGCCTGCCGGATATGGGCGGCGGCCAGGGCGTCGACGCCCCAGGTCGGCTGGTTGACCACGAGGATGCCGGGTTCGGCCAGGATCTCGCGCCCCATCAGGTACTTCTGCAGGTTGCCGCCCGACAGGGTACCGGCGGTGGGATCGGACCCCGCCCCGCGCACGTCGAAGGCGTTGATGACGGCGCGGGCGAGGGATTTCGCGACGGCGCGACGCAGGAAGCCGAAGCGGCTCAGGCCTGCCGTGGCGTGACGCGACAGGATCGCGTTGTCGGACAGGCTCAGGGTCGGGGCTGCGCCGTGGCCGTTGCGGTCCTCCGGTACGAAGCCGGCGCCGCCCCGCCGCCGGGCCGTGATCCCGAGGCGCCCGGACATCACGCCGTCGAACCGCACCATTTCGGGCTCGGACGCCAGGGTCTCACCAGAGAGGGCGTCGAACAGCTCCGCCTGCCCGTTGCCGGCGATTCCGGCGATGCCCACGATCTCACCGCCGCGCACGCTGAGCGAAACGCGGTCGAGGGCGGTGCCGTGCAGCCCGGGAGCGGGGAGGGTGAGCCCGGACAGGACCAGACGCGCGGGTCCGGCTGCCTGCCCGGTGGGCGGCTTTACCTCGCCCACCTGCGCCCCCACCATCATGGCGGCGAGCGACCGGGCGGTCTCGGCGCGCGGGTCGCAGGTTCCCACCACCCGGCCGCCGCGCAGGATGGTGGCACGCGCGCAGAGCCGGCGCACCTCGTCGAGGCGATGGGAGATATAGAGCAGCGCCCAACCCTCGTCGCGCAGGCGCTCCAGCACGCCGAACAGCAGGTCTGCCTCGCCGGGCGTCAGCACCGAGGTCGGCTCGTCCAGGATCACGAGGTGCGGGTCCTGCAGGAGGCAGCGGATGATCTCGATGCGCTGGCGCTCGCCGGCCGAGAGCGACCAGACGGGCCGATCCGGGTCGAGGTGCAGCCCGTAGGTCCCGCCGACCGCAGCAATGCGCGCTTTCAGGGTCCGTCCCCGTAAGGCCCGCGGCATGACCAGGGCGATGTTCTCGGCGACCGTCAGGTTCTCGCACAGGGAGAAGTGCTGGAACACCATGCCGATGCCCAGCGCCCGGGCCGCCTCCGGATTGGCGAGGCGCACGACGTCGCCGCGATGGGTGACCACGCCTTCGGTGGGCTCCAGGAGCCCGTAGAGAATCTTCATCAGGGTCGACTTGCCGGCGCCGTTCTCGCCGAGCAGGGCATGGATTTCGCCGGCCCGGATCTCCAGGTCGATCCCGTCATTGGCCGTGAAGTCGCCGAAGCGCTTGACGATGCCGTAGGCGCCGAACAGAGGCGTCGGCCCCTCCGTTCGGGCCGGGGGGACGACCGGGGTCACCCTAGAGGGTTCCGAACAGGGTGCGGGCGAGACGGGAGTGGGCCTCGCGCAGCTGCTCGGTCTCGATTCCGAGGGGTTGGCCGTCGACCACGCGCCAGGAGCCTGCCACCATCACGCGGTCGGCCCGGTGCGCGCCGCAGAGAACCAGGGCAGCCAGCGGATCGTGCGCGCCGGAAAAGCGCAGTTCGTCGAGGGTGAACAGCGCCAGATCCGCCTCGCAGCCCTCCGCGATCCGGCCGATATCGGTCCGTCCAAGGCAGGCGGCGGACCCCTCCGTCGCCCAGCGCAGGGCGTCGAGATGGGTCACGGCCTCGGCCCCATAGGTCAGGCGGTTGATCATCAGGGCGTGGCGGACGCCCTCCATCAGGTTCGAGCTGTCGTTCGAGGCTGAACCGTCGACTCCGAGGCCGACGGGGCTGCCGGCGGCCTCCAGCTCGCAGGTCCGGCACTGGCCGGAGGCCAGCGTCATGTTCGAGGTCGGGCAGTGACATACGCCGACGCCGGCCGCCCCGAGACGCTTCACCTCGGCGTCATTGAAGTGGATGCCGTGGGCAAGCCAGGTGCGCGGGCCCATCCAGCCCACCTCCTCGAGGTAATCCACCGGGCGCTGGCCGAACAGCTCGACGCAGTAGCGGTCTTCGTCCAGCGTCTCGCCGAGATGGGTGTGCAGGCGGCAATCGTGGCGCTTGGCCAGCGCCGCGCTCTCGCGCATCAGCCGCTTCGTCACGTTGAAAGGCGAGCAGGGGGCCAGCCCGATCTGTACCATCGCGCCGGGCTTGGGGTCGTGGAACAGGCGCAGCACCCGCTCGCTGTCGGCCAGGATGGTGTCATCGTCCTGGGTCAGACATTCGGGCGGCAGTCCGCCGTCGCGCTCGGACAGGCTCATCGAGCCGCGGGTGACGAAGGCGCGGATCCCGACCGGCCCGGCCTCTTCGACCTGGATGTCGACGGAGGATTCCAGCCCCTTGGGAAAGAGGTAGTGGTGATCACCGGCCGTGGTGCAGCCGGAGAGCAGCAGCTCGGTGTAGGCGAGCCGGGTCGCCAGCCGGAACGCCTCGGGGGTGATCCTGTCCCAGACGGTGTAGAGCGCCTTCAGCCACGGAAAGAGCGGTTTGTTGATCGCCACCGGATGGGCGCGGGTCAGCGTCTGGAAGAAGTGGTGGTGGGTGTTGACGAGACCTGGGATGACCACGTGACGGCCGGCGTCGAAGGTCTCGTCCACGGGCGCAGCGGGCGTCGCCCCGGCCCGGACCCGCTCGACGATGCGGGAGCCCTCGACGACGAGGCCACCGCCGGATTCTGGTGCCAGGATCGCCAGAGGATTGCGGATCCAGAGGCGCTTCGATGGGCTGGACTCGACCATATCGTCCGTTATCTCCCTGGGCTCGCATCGGCTGCCGTCCCGTGCGGGCATCATGCATCGTGATCGAGGATCGGTCGAAGCGCGACACCGGGCTTCTAGAACACGTGGAAGGCCACGCCGGCCAGGAAGCTCTTCTCCTCCGTGCCCTTGAAGTCCGCCCGCTCGATGTTACCGAATTTGTTGTGCCAGTACTGGAACCCGATGAACACATCGACCCGGTTGGGCTGATCGTAGATCAGCTTGCCGACATCGAGAACCAAGTTGGTCCGCGAGAGGAATTCCAGGCCCGTTTTCGGGTTGAAGGCGAACGCCCCCGGATCGTTCACGCCCCGACCCTTGGGCAGGACGATGTTGTTGAAGCCGGCGATGCTCAGGGGCAGGCCCGTGAAGGTCAGCGGGAAGTTGTAGACGATCTCGAACTCGGGCACGGTGTCGAAGCTGACGTCGCGGTTGGGCGCCACGTTGAAGCCGTTGCGGTTCCACTCCTTGTAGGCCTGCACCGAGGCGTTGAGGAAGCCGACCGGGACGTCGAAGGCGAAGTTCAGACCGCCCACCACGTCGCGCTTCTTCGAGCCGAAGGCGTCGTTCTGGGCGTTGGCGTCGAAGCCGAAGGCGAGCGAGACGTCCTTGATGAGGCCTGGCACGACGAAGGCCTTGGTGCCGGTCAGCGCGTTCAGGCTCAGGGTGCCGCGGTAGAGGCCGTAGGCCTCGGTGTTTCCAGAATCGGAGAAGGTCGGCACGCCGAAGCCGTCGGTGGTGCCGGCCGGGAACTGGGCGCCCGACTTGAGGATGTCGAGGGAGAAGAAGTTCGTCCCGTACGCCCAGGCATCGGCGTGCGAGATGTTGAGGATGTGCTTGGGAGCATCCTGGTTGCGGAAGCTGCCATCGGCGCGCTGGACCTGGCTGCCCGGGTTGGCCGCGGGGAACTGGTAGCGGTAGCTGACCTGGGTGTCCGAGAACAGGAAGAACGAGGACGGACCCTCCGGCGGGGCGGCCGGAGGCCTCTTGTCGAGGTCGGCGGCCAGGGCGGGCGTGAGGGCGGCCAGGCCCAGGGCGACAGCCGTCAGGGGTCTTAGAAATGCTGTGATGGTCATAACGTCCCCCAAGGGCTTGGACGCCCAGTTGCCGGCATCACAGCAACCGATGTGCCAGGGGCGATCGCCGCAAAGGGGTCGCGGGCGATTGGCGTAATTCCGCAACACTCCGAGACGCGGCCGGCAGCGGCAGGGCAGGGCAACGGGGGAAACCCGCGCCCTTCCCCTCACCCGCGCGGTCCGAAAGCGCGGTAACGAACCCGCCGGCAGGACGACGGAGTCTCGGAAGCCCACGGAGCCCCGGAAGCCCACGGGGTCCCGGAAACATCGCAGGCGCGTCCGCCGCGCCGCACGTCGGCCTCGCTCCTAGGCATCGCCCCCTGCGGTGCGAGGCTGGGTACAGCGCCGGAACGGTCCCCGGCCTGCATCGGAACGATGCCGCATCGCGAAGCACTCAGGCGTGCCCATCGTCGATCCTGCCGCCATGATCATCCGCAGGTTCGCGGCGGCCGCACGGTCCTTGCATCCGTCGCGCCGACGCTCCTCCGGCCCGGTATCCCGGCATGCCCCATATCCTCGCGGCCGAGCCCGCCCCCCTGACGATCGATCCGGCGACGACCGCGCTGGTGGTGATCGACATGCAGCGCGATTTTCTGGAGCCGGGCGGCTTCGGTGAAAGCCTAGGCAACGACGTGTCGCTCCTCCAGGCCGCCGTGCCGCCGATCCGGGCCGTCCTCACCGCGGCCCGGGGCGCAGGGCTTCTGGTCGTGCATACGCGGGAGGGCCACAAGCCGGACCTGTCCGATGCGCCGCCGGCCAAGCTGGAACGGGGCGAGCCCAGCGCACGGATCGGCGCTCCGGGCCCGATGGGCCGCATCCTGATCCGCGGCGAGCCGGGCCACGGCATCGTTCCCGCATTGGCACCGATGCGGGGCGAGGTGGTCATCGACAAGCCGGGGAAGGGCGCTTTCTACGCCACGGATCTCGGTGCGGTCCTGGCCGCCCGCCGCATCGCGACCCTGCTCGTCTGCGGAGTCACCACCGAGGTCTGCGTGCACACCACGATCCGAGAGGGCAACGACCGCGGCTATCGCTGCGTGGCGGTCGGGGATGGCTGCGCCTCCTACTTCCCCGAATTCCATCGTGTCGGCCTCGCGATGATTGCCGCACAGGGTGGAATCTTCGGCTGGGTCGCCTCCTCGGCGGCGGTGATCGCAGCCCTGAGCGGCACATCCTGAGATTCGTCGGACACGGGGAGAACCGAACCTTCGGGCCTGCGGAGCGCGTTGCCGGAAAGCCGCAGGATCGGCCCGGCCCGCGCTCCGGGGCCGTCGCCCGGCCTGACGCTTGCTTCCGGCCCCGACGACGCGGCACCTTCGTCAAACTCATCCTGTCTCGCCGGGCCGGCCGAGTCCCCCCTTTAGTCGGGATCACCCTCACGCGGAGACGCGACATCTTTAGGAGACAGCGCATGTCGGAGCGCAACGATCCACCGGCCGATGGCCTCGACGCCTACATCGAGGCAGCGGCCGGGCTGCTCGCCATCCCCCTCGATCCAGCCTGGATCGGCGCCATCGGAAGCAACCTCGCGGTCCTGCGCGCGGCCGCCGCGCATGTGGCCGCGTTTTCCCTGCCCGACGAGGTGGATGCCGCCCCGGTCTACGAAGCATGAACGGTCCGGACACGATGCACGATCCGAGCACGATGACGGCCGAGGCGCTGGCGGCGGCGTTTCGGGATGGGACGACCAGCGCCCGCGCGAACGTCGCCGCGACCCTGGCGCGCATCGCGCGGGTCGACGGTGCGGTGAATGCCTTCACGGACATTCTCGCCCCGCGCGCCCAGGCCCGGGCCGAGGCCCTGGATGCGGCCCGCGATCGGGGCGAGACCCTGGGTCCGCTGGCCGGCGTGCCCTTCGCGGTCAAGAATCTGTTCGACATCGCCGGTCTGCCGACCCGCGCCGGTGCGAAGATCAACCGCGATCGGGCCCCGGCGGAGCGCGACGGCGCCCTGGTGCGCCGGCTCGAGGCGGCGGGCGCGATCCTCGTCGGCGGCCTCAACATGGGCGAATACGCCTACGATTTCACCGGCGAGAACGTCCATGACGGATCGACCCGGAACCCGCACGCTCTCGATCACATGTCCGGCGGCTCGTCCGGAGGCTCGGGCGGGGCGGTCGGGGCCGGGCTGGTGCCGATCGCCCTCGGCTCCGACACCAACGGCTCGATCCGCGTCCCCTCCACCTTCTGCGGCTGCTTCGGCCTCAAACCAACCTACGGTCGCCTGAGTCGGGCGGGCAGCTTTCCCTTCGTCGGCAGCCTCGACCATGTCGGACCCATGGCGCGCAGCGTCACGGACCTCGCCCTGAGCTACGACGCCATGCAGGGGCCGGACCCGGACGACCCGGTGGCTACGACGCGACCCGCAGAGCCGGCTCTGCCTCACCTCTCCGACGGGCTGGGGAACCTGCGCGTCGCGGTGGCGGGCGGCTACTTTGCGCGCGGTGGCGACGCCGAGGCGTTCGCAGCGGTGGCCGCCATCGCCCGGGCCCTCGGCGTCACGCGCAGCGTCGAAATTCCGGAGGCGGCCCGTGCCCGGGCGGCGGCCTACCTCATCACGGCGGCCGAAGGAGCCGCGCTCCATCTCGATCGCCTGCGGACCCGGGCGGAGGATTTCGATCCGGCCGTACGCGACCGGCTGATCGCCGGGGCGATGATCCCGGCCCCGATGGTCGAGCGGGCGCAGCGTTTCCGCCGCTGGTACCGGGCCGCCGTCCTCGAACTGTTCCGCGAGGTCGACGTGATCCTGGCCCCCGCCACGCCTTGCCGGGCGCCCCGTTCAGGCCAGACCACCTTCGTCCTCGACGGGGTGACTCTGCCGGTGCGGGCCAATATCGGGGTGTTCACCCAGCCGATCTCTTTCATCGGCCTGCCGGTGGTGGCTGTCCCCGTGCGCCTGGACGACGGCCTGCCCCTCGGTGTCCAAGTCATCGCCGCTCCTTGGCGCGAGGCCTACGCCCTGCGCGTAGCGCACCAGTTGGAGCGGGACGGCATCGTCCGCGCGCCCGTGGCGAACCTGTGAGCGAGACCGCGATGATCATCGACGATCCGGCCGTGAAGGCCGAGGTGGAGGCCGCCTTCGCGGCCTACGAGGCGGCCCTGGTGGGCAACGATGTGCCGACGCTGGAGGCCCTGTTCCATGATGATGCGCGCACGATCCGCTACGGTGGGGCCGAGAACCTCTACGGGATGGAGGCCATCCGCGCGTTCCGTCGGGCACGGTCGCCCGAGGGCCTGGCGCGCGACCTGAGAGACACCGTCATCACCACCTACGGGTCCGATACCGGAATCGCCATGACGCTGTTCACCCGGTCGAGCGCCCCGGGGCGTATCGGACGCCAGAGCCAGACCTGGATTCGCTTCCCCGACGGCTGGAAGGTCGTCGCGGCCCATGTGAGCACGATCACGGGCTGATCTCCCTCCACCGCGGCGGATCAGGTGCCGTCCAGTGCCTTGGAGAGGCGGCGCACACGGCCTCCGCGCTTCTCGTAAGCGAAGAGGGAGGACAGGGTCTGCCCATCCGGCACGGACGCGTCGATCGAGGCGGCCTCACCCTCTGCCACCGCGGGCATCCGGGGCTGGATTTCGGCCGACGGTACCGAAGAGCGGGGTGGAGGTAGGCGCAGGCTGGCGCGCTGCACCACCTCACGGTCCCGCTCGATCTGGGCGGCCGTCTCGGCATCGGTCCGGACCAGAGCCTGGACCCCATCCCGGAATCGAAGCTCGACGGACCAGGTCGGCCGCGCGTCGCCCCCGAGGACATCGAGGCCGGCATGCATGAGAGACGCGGCGAGGCCGAGCGGGTTCGGCAGGGGACCGGTGGCCACCAGAGCGTCCCGCAATCCCCGGGCGATACCGGTGCGACGCGGAACCACCTGCTCAGGCGGCGCGAGCGTCAAGGTCTCCAAGTCCTCGACCCCGCGCAGGCTTCCATCGGGCAACCCGAAGACGCCGAATTCGTAAGATCCCGGCCCGGCGCCGAACGTTCCGGATATGATCTGAATGGCGATCATCGATACTTTCCGTCCGGACCATCCCCCGCGCTGAGGCGGTCGTCCGTCAACACCAAACGCCGTCCCCTCTCGCGAAGTCCTGTGTCGGAAACAGGGCCGCGGGCGCGAGACGGCTCAGGCGCATCGCGGCCCCTTCGAAAATCCCCTTCGATCCTTGACAGGCCGGGATCCAAACTTGCCAAGGACGTCCAGCTTCCCGATCTTGAGGTCCCCCGAGCATGCAGGTGATTGAGACGGAGATTCCGGCGGTCCGGCGGGTGGTGTCTCCGCGCTTCGGCGATGCGCGGGGCTGGTTTTGCGAGACGTACCGGGCGGACATCCTGGCCCGGGCCGGCATCGCGGATGTGTTCATCCAGGACAACCAGTCCTTTTCCGCCCCGCGCGGCACGGTGCGGGGCCTGCACTTCCAGCGCCCTCCCATGGCCCAGGCCAAGCTGGTCCGGGTGCTCGCGGGGGCCATCCTGGACGTCGCCGTCGACCTGCGGCGCGCCTCGCCCACCTACGGCCGGCACGTGGCCGTGCGCCTCGACGCGCAAGCCGGCGAGCAGCTCTACATCCCGGTCGGCTTCGGGCACGGCTTCTGCACCCTGGAACCCGACACCATGGTGGCCTACAAGGTCGCCGGCGGGGTCTACAGCCCCGAGCACGATGGCGGCCTGCTCTGGAACGATCCGGCACTCGGCATCGCCTGGCCGGTGAGCGAGGTCGAGGCCCAGCTCTCGGCCAAGGACCGGATCGCCCCGCGCCTGGCCGATCTTCCGCCGCTTTTCTGAAGCTCTTGCGGCAGGATACGACCGGATCCGGTTCCGCTGTTCCCCGCGATCGCCCCCCGATCGCCTTCACGAGAGACCTTTCATCCCATGCGCATCTTGGTGACGGGCGGCTGCGGCTTCATCGGATCGGCCCTGGTGCTGCACCTGGTGCAGGAGCTCGGGCACGAGGTGGCGACGCTCGACGCGCTGACCTACGCGGCCAACCCGATCTCGCTCCAGCCGCTGGCGGACAACCCGCGCCACCGCCTGGTGGAGGCCGACATCTGCGACCCGGGGGCCGTGCACGCCCTCTACGCCGCGTTCCGGCCCGAGGCCGTGATGCACCTGGCCGCCGAGAGCCATGTCGACCGCTCGATCACAGATCCGGGTGCCTTCATCCGCACCAACGTGGTCGGCACCCAGGTCATGCTCGACGGAGCCCGCAGCCACTGGGACGGGCTGAGCGGCGAGGCCAAGGCGGCCTTCCGCTTCCTGCACGTCTCCACCGACGAGGTCTACGGCTCGCTGCCGCCGGACGGCTTCTTCACCGAAGCCAGCCGCTACGACCCGCGCTCGCCCTACTCGGCCTCCAAGGCCGCCTCCGACCACCTGGCCCGCGCCTGGCACGAGACCTACGGCCTGCCGGTCCTGGTGACGAACTGCTCGAACAACTACGGCCCGCGCCACTTTCCCGAGAAGCTCATCCCGCTGATGATCCTCAACGCCCTGGAGGGCAAGCCGCTGCCCGTCTACGGCGACGGCCTGAACGAGCGCGACTGGATCCACGTGGAGGACCATGCCCGCGGCCTCGTGGCGGTGCTGGAGAAGGGGCGGATCGGCGAGACCTACCTGCTGGGCGGGCGCGCGGTGCGCAACAACCTCGCCGTCGTCAAAGCGCTCTGCGCCGCCTTCGACCGCCTGCGCCCGGACCAGGCCCCCCACGACCGGCTGATCACCTCCGTCGCCGACCGGCCCGGCCACGACCGGCGCTACGCCATCGACCCGTCCAAGGCCGAGGCCGAGCTCGGCTGGCATCCGACCAAGGACTTCGAGCGGGCCCTGGAGGAGACCGTGCGCTGGTACCTCGCCAACGAGGCCTGGTGGCGCCCGATCCGCGAGGGCCGCTACACCGGCGAGCGCCTCGGCCTGGGCACAGCCCCCACCGGCCGCGCCTGAGCCGATGCCCGAACCCATGGACATCCTCATCCTCGGCGGGGCCGGCCAGGTCGGCACCGAGTTGCAGGCACCGGCGCTCTGGGAGGCGGGCACCCGCCTGCACGCCCCGAGCCGCACGGCGCTCGACGTCACCGACGCGGACGCCATCGACGCCGCCCTGAGCGCGCGCCCCTACGCGGCGGTGGTCAACGCGGCCGCCTACACCGCCGTGGACCGGGCCGAGAGCGAGATCGCCGCGGCCTGGGCCCTGAACGCGGTGGCGCCGGCACTCCTGGCCGCCGCCACCGCCCGGGCCGGCATCCCCCTCGTGCACGTCTCCACCGACTACGTCTTCGACGGCCGCGCCGAGGCCCCCTGCACCCCCGATACGCCGATCGACCCGCAGAGCGTCTACGGCGCCAGCAAGGCGGCCGGCGAGATCGCGGTGCGCAGCGCCAACCCGCGCCACGCCATCCTCCGCACCGCCTGGGTGGTGAGCCCGCACCGGAGCAACTTCGTCAAGACGATGCTGCGCCTCGCCGCCGAGCGCGAGCGCCTCAGCGTGGTCGACGACCAGCACGGCAGCCCGACGAGCGCGGGCGACCTCGCCGCCGGCCTGGCCCAGATCGCCGAGGCGCTGGCCCGCGATCCTACCGCCCCCACGGGCACGCATCACTTCGTCAATGCGGGCGCCACCACCTGGTGCGGCTTTGCTCGGGCCATCGTGGCGGGCGCGGCCCGGCGCGGCGCCCGCGCGGTACCGGTCGACGCCATTCCCACCAGCGCCTTCCCGACTCCGGCCCGCCGGCCCGCGTACTCGGTGCTCTCGACCGCGAGCCTCACGGCCGCCTACGGCCTGAGGCCGCGGCCCTGGGAACGGGCCCTCGACGACATCCTCGACCGGCTGGTCGGCCCCGAACGAACAACGACGGAGACACAGTCATGAAGGGGATCGTTCTGGCCGGCGGCACGGGCACGCGCCTGCACCCGGCCACGCTGTCGATCAACAAGCAGCTGCTGCCGGTCTACGACAAGCCGATGATCTACTACCCGGTCTCGGTGCTGATGCTGGCGGGCATCCGCGAGATCCTGATCATCTCCTCGCCCGAGCACCTGGACAACTACAAGCGCCTGTTCGGCACCGGCGAGCAGTTCGGGCTGTCCTTCAGCTACGCACTCCAGCCCCGGCCGGAAGGGCTGGCCCAGGCCTTCCTGATCGGGCGCGACTTCGTGGGCGCGGGCAGCGTGGCCCTGGTGCTCGGCGACAACCTGTTCTTCGGCTCGGGCATGCGCGAGATGCTGGCCCGGGCGCGGGCGCGCGAGAGCGGCGCCACGGTGTTTGCCTACCACGTCGACGATCCCTCGGCCTACGGCGTGGTGACCCTCGGCCCGGACGGACGGCCCCTGCGCCTGGTCGAGAAGCCGGTGGAGCCCGAGAGCCCCTGGGCGGTGACGGGGCTGTACTTCTACGACAACCAGGTCCTCGACATCGCCGCGGCGGTGACGCCCTCGGCCCGGGGCGAGCTCGAGATCACCAGCGTCAACGAGGCCTATCTCGAGCGCGGGCAGCTGCACGTGGAGCGCATGAGCCGCGGCTATGCCTGGCTCGACACGGGCACCCATGACAGCCTGCTGGAGGCGGCCGAGTTCGTGCGCACGCTCCAGCACCGCCAGGGCCTGCAGGTGGCCTGCCTGGAGGAGATCGCCTACCTGCAGGGCTTCATCGGCAAGGACCAGCTCGTCGCCCGCGGCAAGCTCTTCGCCAAAACCGCCTACGGACAGAACCTCCTCAAACTCGCCCAGGAAGACCCAAAAGGACTCCTGACTCGTTGAGGCGCACACAGGACCGGAGCGGGGAGGGGCCTCCCCGAAGCGGGGACGGTCGGGTATAGGAGCGAAAATGGACAACATCATTCGCCCCACCTTCGGCGCCCCACGCCGCACGGAAGCAACCGATCCCCGTCGCGTCCAGGTCCTGACCCAGCGCGTCTACGGCGAGGCGCATGGCTGCCGCGTCTGCCTCGTCCACGACGAGAGCGCTCCGGAGGGCGATGTCTACAAGGTCGTGGTCGGGTTCCTGACGGACGACGAAGTGAGCACCGTGGCGATTCTCCCGGCCACGCCGGAGGGGGATACCGATTGCGAGATCGTCGCCCTGGCGATCCTGCGCACCCTCGGCATGATCGAGGCCCGCCTGGAGCCGCCGGGCAGCGCCTGAAGCAGTGCGAATCACCTCATGAGCAAGCGTTCAGATGTGGGCTTGCATCGGTCCGGAAAGCCATGCTATCGCCCCTGCACCGGAACGGACCGGGTCTCAACCGCCAGCCCTCGGCAGCGCCTGCGACGAACAACCGGATCCTGCCTCGTGCCACGCGGGGATGTTGGGGGATAGTTTAACGGTAGAACAGTGGACTCTGACTCCTCTAGTCCAGGTTCGAATCCTGGTCCCCCAGCCACTGATTTAACTACGCTTTTTCCACTTCAGTCTGAGAACAGTTAGGCCCTGTCGGGCATCTGGTCGGGAAAAGCTGTTCTGGTTTCGAGCTTCCTGATGGCCGCGATGGCAAGCGCCGGATCACGGCTCAGGTAGTGAGCATCCAAGACCGAACGTCGTTCAACGAGTGCCCGGTCAGCGTCGCGATCTCCGCCTCAGAGCATCCAGCCAGTGCTAGGCGGCTCACAGCAGTTCCGCGTAGGTCGTGGAAGGTCAGACCTGCGATGCCGCACGCCTTGCAGGCCTTCCCCCACGAGGAGCGAAAGCCATCGCTGGTCCAGGGCCGATCCTCCGAGTTGAGCAGGATCACCGGGCTGTGGCGCGGGGCGGCGTTAAGAGCCAGCTTCTGCACGCTGCTGACTGGAATCACGACACGTGCACCGGTCTTTCCCTGCTGCAGGCGGATCGTGTTGCCGTCGTAGGCGCCCCAGGGAAGCCGCAGGAGGTCGCCTTGTCGCTGGCCGGTCCAGAGGCCAGGATCAGCGGTAAATGCAGGTGAGGGGGCGCCGAGGCGAGGAACGCGGCCTCGTCGGCATCGCTCCAGACCTTGTCCGTCCGCGTCGCTCGGTAGAGGCGGCCACCCTTCTCGCAGGGGTTGGCCAGGATTAGCCCGCGGTCGAGCGCCCAGGAGAGGACACGGGCAAGGACGCTCCAGGCATAGTCGGCCTGTCGGCGTGAGCGGAGAGCGAGGCGATCCCGCCAAGCCATGAATGGGAGACAGCCGGCGGCGTCGGCGCCGCGATGGTTCATGCAATCCGTTCCGTCGTTCCTTTCCGCGCCTGCGCCACGGTCAACCACACGGCCGAGACCAGGAAGTAGAAGCCGCCGAACGCGGCGTAGGGAGCGATGTCCGTGATCGCCGGCATCAAGGCACCGTTCGCCTTGAGGATGAAGTGCGTGCCTGCAAGGGCCGACTGCGCTCCGCTGAGCGCCATCGCCCACTGTGCGCCCGCCTGCCAGCGCCGCACGCCGGTCGCGAGTTGCAACAGGCCGGAGAGGATCGCCCAGATCCCGAACACCGCCAGCACCGCGTGCATGCCCCATCCGAGCGCGAGCGCCACTGCGACGGCGACGACGGTGCTGGCGGCCGCGTTGAGGGCTTGGCTGGGATTGGCACCCAAGCCGCCGCTGTGGCGCGCGTCGATGACGTTGGCGACGGCATCCCAGGCGGGATAAGCGACCAGGAGCGCCGCCGCGGCCGGCGGCATGGCCTTGCCGATGGTGAAGGCGGCAGCGACCCAGCCGACGGATATTCCGGCACGGAGGAAGTGATAGGAACTCAGCCAGCGCGAAGTGTCATGGCCGGGTCTTTGGATAATCGTCATCGTGGTTCCCTTTGGGTGCGCGGCAAGGCGGAGGATCGGCACGACCCGCAATCACGCGGAGGACGCCGGCGACCGAAACGCCGGACTTCGTGGAAACGGTGTTTTTCCAGGGGGATATGCCTCGCTTCGGAAGGCACTTTTACAAACGGACGCCGATGGCACCCATGACCGGATCGCTGGAAAACTTGACCGTTCCTCCGGAGGATGGACCGAGCGTCGCCGGCGACCTCCTCTCCCTCGTCCTGGCGCAGATCAGGCTCACCGGGGACCACGTCCGGTCCCATGAAGTCGAGCGGTCAGGGATCTTGGACCTGGAGGTTGGGGCCGCCCATGTCCTCGTGGTCGCCGAGGGTTCCCTTCACGTCGAAGGCAATGGCGCGAAACGCGTCGTCATCGACACAGGCGATCTCGTGCTTCTGCCCCGCGGGCTCGGAGGGGCTAGGCTAGTGGCGTCCGCCGCGCGCGCCTCGGTGATCGTCTGTCGGTTCTGGTTCGATCCCCACGCCCTGCGCGGCATGGTCTCGGCCCTGCCCGGGCGCATCCACATCCGGCGCGATGAGGGGGCGGGGTGGCTGGAAGGCATCGTACCCTTCCTGATGGTCGAGGTGACCGACGATGAGCCCGGCGCGGCCCTGATGATCTCGCGGATCATCGACGTCATCGTTATCCGCACTCTACGGACTTGGGTGCGGCGCGGGCACACCACCGGATGGCTGGGAGGGCTTTCGGATGCCCGCATCGCCCGAGCGTTGAAGGTCATACACGAGCGTCCATCACGTCCTTGGGGCGTCGAGGCCCTGGCGGACGCGGCCGGCATGTCACGGTCGAGCTTCTGCGACCGGTTCACGGCGCTCGTCGGTCGCTCGCCCCTACGCTACCAGAACGAGTGGCGGCTCACGCTCGCCCGGGACATGCTGCTCGCCCGCGAGGCGCGTGTTGGAGAGGTCGCATTGCGCGTCGGCTACGCGTCGGAGGCAGCCTTCAGCCGCGCCTACAAGGCCATGTTCGGATACCCGCCGCGGGACGAACCTGCGCCGCCGAGCGGTTCCGGATCGCGCGAGCAGGACGGTGGTTTGCGGCAGGGGGCTGAGCGGGTCGAACCCACGCCTACGTCCGCTTTTGCGCGGCCATCATAGCAGTCTGTACGGCTCGGCTGGCCGACGCCGGCCTGTCTGCTCTATGACCGGGTTGGGTGGAAATCTGCTGGTCCGCCTTCGGGTATAAAGCCCGTAAAAAGGACGTCCCATGTCCGGCAGAAGCTGGCTGGAATGGAACGCCTGCTGCGAAGCAATACTCTCAAAGTGCGCGCAAATTCTACTCCGTTGCTTCTTGAGACTGCGGATCCGTGCGATCGCCGCTTCTGCTACTTCAAAGCGTCCACGACGGCGTCGAAGAACACCTGAGGCGGTATCAGCTGAAGGTTCTGAGGTTTTGAGGCCGCGCTCGTTACGGCGATCACGACGCGCTCCTTGGGGTCGATGTAGACGAACTGGCCGAAGATGCCCTGGGCCATGAATGCTCTGTCGGCCCGTGCCGGAGCCGAGGTGGCGATCCACCACATGTAGCCGTAGTCCAGCGGAGCGCCACCCTTCAGGATCTTGGCGGTGCTAGCTTCCTGCAGCCATCCGTCGGGCAGGATCGACCTGCCCTCGACCACGCCGCCGTCGAGGTAGAACTGGCCGAACCTCGCGAAATCGCGCAGCGTCGCCGACAGGCCACTGCCGGCGATCTCAAGCCCGCCGGGCGAGTCCAGCCACCATCTGGCCTCGACCTCCATGCCGTAGGGCTTCCAGATCTTTTCCGAAAGGTAGTCGGCGAGAGGACGCTTGATAGCGCCATGAAGAATCTCGCCAGCCACCTGGGTCTCACCGGTGCTGTAGTTAAACTTCGTTCCGGGCTCGACCGCGCGGGGCAGCTTCGCCATGACATCCATGGCGGCGTCGCGCTGCTGAGATTCCTGCGCCTTGAGGAGATCGCGCCGGTCGGATCCAGGATCGGTGTAGGCCTCGTTCCACTTCGCGCCGGACGACATCATTAGCACATCGCGGATGCTTACGCCGTCGTAGGCGCTACCCTTGAGCCGCGGCACGTACTTCGTCGCCGGCTCATCCAAGCTTTCGATGAGACCCTCTTTGACCGCTACGCCGATCAGTGTCGACGTGACGGACTTGGCAATCGACATCGAGGTCCAGCGGGTGCCCGGCGTGTTGCCGAGCTGGTAGGTCTCGTAGGCGACTTCGCCGTCCTTCAGGACGATCATGCCGGATACCCGATCTACAGCGAGGAAGTCGGTGAGGTCGTAAGTCCGGTTGCCGACGGCGAACCTGATCTGTCCGAGCTGCTTCCGCGCGATCCGAAAGGCGGCCGGCCGTGCGGAGGCCGCCACGGCCCGCGTCGGAAACAGACTGTCAACGTTGCGGAGGGTGTTCACGGTCAGATCCGGCGTCAGCAGGCCATCGTAGGCTGCTGGCCCGTGCCGATCGTCTCCGTGGCATGGGCGTAGCTTCCGCCGCCGCCGGCATGCGCGGAGGATGCGGCATGGAGCGCGAGCGCCGCGAGTATGCCGCCCATTAAAGCTGGGATCCTTCCGGGATGGATGCTGGCCTTTCCGGCTCTGCCACGTCGTGTTCCGTCCGATGTCCTTCGGTAGCTGAGCATTTCTATCCTCCCAGGATATCAAGTCCCATTTTCCGTCCGAGAGGTGCGACCACTCCCGGAGCGGATCCGTAGCGCGCGACCACGGGGCTTGATGGGGTGGACGGCCCCCGCCACGGCATCGCCGTGCCAAGATGAGGTCGTTGATCTCATCGACAGGAGCCGTCCATGGCACAGGTAAGCACCATCGGCCTCGATCTGGCGAAGAACGTGTTCCAAGTTCACGGCATCAATGCGCAGGGCAAGGTCCTCGTGCATTGGCCCCGTGTCGACATCGGCTCGCCAGCATCGGCGGCCTACCCGACCACCGTCTTCGGGTCCCGATGCCCGCTTTGGTCCATAATGCACGTGGGATCCACGCCTGGGCTTACACTTTCCGTGATGTATCCAGCCCGAAACGCGTGAGCCCTGAAGGTCGAGCCATCGGGAGTAGTCGGCTGCTCAATCTGAAAGAGGCGCGATCCCCCGGCGATCCGTAATAAAACCTGGTGATTGCTGGAAAAAGACGTCTCAGTCAGCCGATAAAGGGTGGCAGCTCTCTTCGTGTTGGAGGAATTGGTGGCAGGGTGGCGTTTCCAGCGGCTGTTCTGCGACAGCCGCGCTCACCATCGATGTCCTCGCATGATTTTACAATCGCATATGTCTCCAGGTGAGGGCAGGAAAACGCAAGTCGTCGGTATCGACCTGCTGCGGTTCCTCGCGGCCAGCGCCGTCATGCTGTTCCACCTCGCTTGCACGTCCTGGATCATTCCCTCCAGCGAGGCGATGATGCTCCTTGATGGCAAGGCCCGTTTCCCGGACCTGCTCGAACTCGCCGCCGTCGGCTGGATCGGCGTACCGATCTTCTTCACGATCTCGGGCTTCGTCATTGCCTACTCGGCCGAAGGCGCGACGCCGGAACGCTTCCTGCGCAGCCGCCTCCTGCGCCTGATGCCGGGCGTCTGGATCTGCGCGACGATCTCTTTCCTCCTCGCGCTAGCCTTCTTGCCGCTCTCGGCCACGGCTATGACCCTGACCTACCTCCGCACCCTCGTGCTGTTTCCCGTACCTACCTGGATCGACGGGGTCTACTGGACGCTGGCCATCGAGATCGCCTTCTACGCGGTCGTCTTCACGCTGCTGCTCCTGCAAGCCGGGCATCGCTTGGAAATCGTCATGACAGTGGTTGGTCTGATCTCCACGGCAATCTGGATCGCGGCCTCGACGCCTTGGCTGCCTGGTCTCGATGTCCTAGCGAGCAAGCGTATCGCCAAACTGTTGTTGATCACCCATGGCTGCGACTTCGCGCTGGGTGTCCTCGTCTGGCTGATGGCGTTCCGCGGCATCACTGGACAGCGTCTCGTCGTATTGTGCCTCTGCAGCCTCGGCAGCCTTCTGCAGATTGCCTACGACGCTCGAGCAACTGAGGCGGAACTTGGGATACAGACTTTCAACTACGTTCCCGAGCTGGTCTTCGTTGGCTTCCTCACGTTACTCGCGGCCTGCCTCGTGCTCGATCGACAGCTACACGCTCTCCTCGGGCAACGCGGTGCTGCCTGGGTACGAACGATCGGCTTAGCGACCTACCCGCTCTATCTCCTGCACACCTTCGTTGGCGTTCTAGCTATGCGCTTCGCTCTGGGCGTCGGCCTACCACTTTTGGCGTCGCTTCTGTTTGGTATGAGCACGGCGTGCTTAGCCGCGATTGCCGTGGCAACCCGTGTCGAACCGGCCTTACGAATGTGGTTCGGCTGGATTGTTGACCGGACGCTCGCACACTTGACGCGCAGCTTTCGCGCTTGGCGTGCTGCAAGCCAGATCTAGTCCGGCATCAAAAACAAAGTTATGTAGATTAAACGATCGTATTCCTGACATTTAGCGCCTTCCGCCTTCGGCCCGATCTGGACGTAGGTCACTTCGACGACCGCGTCGCGTGGCCCGTACTGGGGAAAGTTTGGTCGACATTGCGGCGGGCATTACCCGACCTCGCCGGTATCAACTGGCGAGGCATCCCCTGGTCCTATCGTAAGCGCAGGAGCTTCGCCATGAGTGGGTTCCGCCCGCAGCAATGGGTGGTTCGAGCCATCTTCGGTACGCTGGCGGCCCTTGGGTTGCTACGCGTCGCCGTCGCGCTCCATGCCTTGCAGATGGGAGAGGAGACCGCCCTGTTGACCCTGCCCCTGGGCGTCATCTTCCCCGTTGTTCTCGTCGCGGCACTGCTCAGGATGCCGCCCACCCGCACGCGGGAAGGGCTCCTCATGCGCCTCGCCACCGCCGCGCATCTTACGCTGATCGTGGCGGTCCCTTCGCTCGCACTCCCGCTCGCGCTCGGCTTGCCGGTCGTGTTCCTCCTGGTCGAGCTGTTCGTGACACGCATCCCGCCGACTTGGCGTGACCGTGTCGTGCGCGCGGTACTGGCGTGATCGCTTCCTATCTTCCGAACGGCGCATGGCCCGAACCAGCCCTCTGGGCGCTGCGCTGGGCTTTGTTTCTGGGGCCGCTGGCTGGCGCTGGCTGGTTGATGAAGCGGGAGGGCGACGACCGCCGCCGGATCGCGGCGCTCTTTGCCCTACTCTACGGCATGGGAACGATCTTTGTCGCCCATCAGGTCGCCCTTGCTGCCGGGTGGTGGCACTACGGGGGCGGCGCCCTGATGCTGGCAGGCATGCCGTTCGATATCCTGCTTGGAGGAGCCTTGCTGTTCGGCCCCGTGCTGTTCCTCGCGGCGCCGCAGACCAATCCCGTCCTGCTGGCTGGTTCGATCGTCGTCTGCCTCCATGCGCCGCTGTTCTCGTCGTTGCGACCGTTCGTGCATGCAGGCTCAGATTGGCTCACAGGCGTACTCTTCGTCTTCCTGATCGCACATATCCCGGCGCTCTTCCTCGCACGCTGGACCGCCGAGAACCGCAGGCTCGGTGCACGCGTCACCCTGCTCGCCTTCGGCTATGGCTGGCTTGCTTTCGCGCTCCTGCCGACCCTCATCATGCGGGCCATGGGTGGGTCCTGGAGCGATGTGCCGAGGACACCCTGGATCCTCGTGACCGCGGCAATCGTCGCCGCGCCTTTGCTCCTGTTGGGAGCAACCGGCGCGCACCTCTTCGCCCTCCGCGGCGGCGGGACGCCGATCCCCCTCGATCCTACCGTTCGGCTCGTCCGGGGTGGGATCTACGCCTACATCCGCAATCCGATGCAGACCTGTACGGCCGCGCTCTGGCTGCTCATGGGCGCCGTCCTCGCAAACCCCTGGGTCATGGCAGCGGCCGCCATGGCGCTCGTCTTCGTCCTCGGCATGGTCCGATGGCACCACCGATACGACCTCCTCGAGCGCTTCCCCGCCGATTGGCTGGCCTATCGCGAGGCCGTTCCGGAGTGGTGGCCGCGCTGGCACCCATGGACGGTCGAGCCGGCACGGTTCGAGTTCTCACCCACCGTGTCATGGCAGCCGCTCCTCGCCGCTTGGCTCGAACGGCGAGTCAGGGGCCTGGACGTCCGCCCGGGCACGACTTTGCGGTACGTCGACGGGTCTTACGCGGCCCAAGGTCCAAACGCGGTCGCCTGGGCCCTGTCGCATATCAATTTCGCGGCCGTCCTCCTCGGTTCGGCGTTGCTGCTTGTTCTGGCCCCCTTCTCGACGCGCTCGCCTGTGCGCGAGGCCAAGGAGCGCCGCCTTGTCTGACGCCCCCCCGCTGCGTGCCGCTACGCCGTTCAGCCCTACCCTCGGCACCGATCACCTGCTCCGCCTGCGCCGCGATCCCCTGGGCTTCTACGACGACATGAAGGCCCGGCACGGGGACGCCGTGCGCCTGAGGCTCGGGCCCTACCGGCTCTGGCTGCTGTTCCATCCCGACCACGTCGAAGCCGTGATGGCCAGGCAGGCCCAGGAGTTCATCAGGTTCGAACGGCTGATGCGGATCCTGCGCCAGTGGAACGGCGAGAACGTTCTGACGGCGGATGGACCGGCCTGGCGCGAGAGGCGCCGACACGTCCTGCCGGTCTTTGCGACCCGAAACCTGTCGGCCTATGCCGACGCGATCGCCCGACGCGCGACCGCCTTCTCCGAAGCGATCGCAGCGGGCGAGCCGGAGCCTGTCTTCGACGTCGACGTGGCCATGGGCCACTTCATGCTGGATGTCGCCCTCACCACCATGTTCGGGGCGGTCCCAGACCATGCTGTGCTCGACGAGATTGGCATCGCCGTGCGGACCCTGTCCGAGATCGCTTACCGCGAAGCGACCACGCCGATCGTCCTGCCGGATGGTCTGCCGACACCGGCCAAGCGGCGGAAAAGGTGGGCGATGGACACCTTCGGGCGCTTCGTGCGCGACCTGGTCGTCGCACGCCTCGCCGATGGTGCGTCCGCCGGGATCGACCTCCTCGGCACACTCGTTGCCGGTCGAGAAGATCAGCCCGATGCGATCCGCGACGATGTCGCTGGCCTTCTCATCGCCGGCCATGAGACTTCGGCCGCGGCTCTGACGTGGACATTCGCCTCCCTGGCGCCGCGGCCCGACCTCGTGAAGGCGCTCCGCCGGGAGATCGTCGCTGTCTGCAGGACAGGACCCGTTGCGGCAAACCACCTACCGGCTATGCCTCTCCTCAGCGGCACGGTCCGCGAGGTTTTGCGACTCTATCCGCCTGCCTACACGATGTTCCTACGCCGGGCGGTCCGAGACGTGACGATCGCCGGGCTGCCGGTGCGCCGGGGGGACGTTGTTCAGGTCGTGCCTTGGATCACCCAACGAGATGCGCGCTGGTTCCCCAATCCGGAGAGCTTTGATCCCCGCCGGTGGCTCGATTCAGACCATCAGCCTTTCACCTACTTCCCTTTCGGCGCAGGCCCTCGCGTCTGCATCGGACAGACTTTCGGGCTGATGGAAGTGTCGATCGCCATCGCCACGCTCGTTCGGACCTGGACGCCACATCCAGAGAGCGCCGATCCGGTCCCGGAGGCCCGTTTCTCTCTGCGCCCCCGTGGTGGCCTGCGGCAACGCTGGACGAGCGCAGTCGACTGACCTCAGTCGAGCTCGAACCGATGGCGCGCCTCTGCCGAGGGAACCTGACAGATCGTATGGTGCCCAAACCAGCGATACCGATTGCGTGCAATCCCGTCGTAAACGGCATCCCGCCACGATCGCGGCACCACGCGCAGATGTCGCAACCACCCCAGTGGCGCCCGCATGAGGCTCATGAGTTCGATCCAGGCATCGGATCGCGTCCAGGCCTGATGCCCTCGGACAACGAGGTAGGTCTTGTCCAGATCGCTCTCGGTCAAACCGTGACGAGACGCGAGCGCCCGTCCCATACGCGAGCGCGTGGTCGCAAACCGCAAATCCGGTGAACGCTCGTGGGTGAGTAGAACACCAACGAACCGATTGCAGAGGACGCATTCACCATCGAACACGACCCAGGGGCGGTCTTCCAAAATCAGCGACATAGAAAACGTGCCAGATGAAGCCTACCAGAGTACCATGACGCTGCCAGCAGGGTGCGTCCCTTCGGGACCATGCTCTCGTCGCTTCGCTCCCCGAACCCCATGAAGGGTTTCGGCCCTGCCGGTGACGATCACAGTTGTATCTTTGTAGCTCATCCGGACAGACTTTTTGGCGCGTCCGAGGTGTCCGCCAGGGCATGCCCTCGCGGACAGGATATTCTGCCTAACGTCGGATTTGAGAACGAACGGGTAGTTTCCGCTTACGACCCCCGTCGGTCATACGGCCATCTCCGAGCACTTCCTGAAAGCAGCCATCCAACCGTCAGGGCGTCCAGCGGTTGCGCTGTTCGTTAAAGGTACGCAGACGGGATGCCGCTACAAACCGAATGCAAGACAAACAGGACTGCTGACCCGCGAACGACCTTCACCGCTGTTACGCGCATGCAACACACTTCCTGCGAGACGCGACAGATTATAACGCTTCTAGATCTAGACTGAGATACATTCGAAGACCTCGAAGCTAGGCGTGTGTGCTCGGATCCCCGCGAGCTTGACCGCGTATGTTTCTGGACCGTAACGGACGGAATTGATCCAAGTTGGTTTGCGTCCGTGATCGTGTCGAGAAAAATGACCAAAAGAAGCACTACCCTGGCGGCGTCCGCTGCCTTCGTGCTTGTGGCGCAATCGGGTTCGTTGGTCAGTTTTGGGCCCAGTTCGGCCGTAGCCCAGCTCGCCGCAGATGCTTCACAAGAGGTGCAGCTCAACGAACTCTCGGTGGCCGGCATCGGAGGGCCTGCGGGCGGAACAGCACGCAAGGTCGATGGCTACCTTGCACGGGACAGCGTCAGCGCGACCCGCACCGACACGCCGATACGGGAGGTGCCCCAGACGGTCGTCGTCGTGCCGGATCGGGTTCTGCAGGACGCCGCCGCAACGCGGGTCGACACCGCCCTCGATCTTGCCGGCGTCGGCCGGGCCAACAACTTTGCAGGCCTTGGCCTGACGGAGTTCACGATCCGCGGCTTCAACACGGGCGAGTACTACCGCAACGGCTTCCCGATCAACCGGGGCTACCCGCCCTCGCCGGACGTGGTCTCCATTGAGCGGATCGAGGTGCTGAAGGGCCCGTCCGCCTTCCTCTACGGACGCGGCGATCCCGGCGGCACCTTCAACATCGTGACCAAACAGCCCTTGGCCGAGCGCGCCCTCGCGATCGGCACGCAGTTCGGAAGCTTCAACCAGAAGCGCAGCACCTTCGACGCCACTGGCGCCCTCGACGAGGAAGGCCGAGTGCTCGCTCGCGTCACGGGCGCCGTGGAGGACAACGGCAGCTTCCGCGACTTCGTGCACAGCGACCGCTACTACCTCGCTCCCGTCATCGCCTGGAAGCCGACCGCCGACACCACGATCACTTTGGAGGGCGAGTTTGCCAGCACGACCGCGACCTTCGACCGGGGCGTCGTGCCGATCAACGGTAACATCCGCGCCCTGCCGCGTAACCGCTTCATCGGCGAGCCTGGCATCCCGCCGGTGCGCAACGACAACGCCCTCGGCCAACTCCGCATCGAGCACAAGCTCGATCAGAACTGGGTGGTCACGGCCGGCGTCCAGGCTCTGGGTGGGAGCCTCGTCGGCGACGGCGTGGGCGCCATGAATGTCCTCAGTAATGGGCGTACCCTGCGCCGAACCTTCGAACATCGCGACTTGAGCTGGTCGGACCTCGACCTGCAGCTCAACCTCGCGGGCAAGTTCGAGACCGGCCCCTTTCGCCATACTCTGCTGATGGGCTTGGAGTACGACACGTACCGCTATCGCGAGATCTTCAACCGCTCGAACGCGAACCTCTTCCCCTTCACCCTCGACCTCCTTGCGCCCCGCTACGGGCAATCCACCCGGCCTCCTCTCGCCTCGATCACCAACTTCCTGCAGAACACCGAGAGCTTCGGCGGCTACGTTCAGGATCAGATCGACCTCACCCCACGCCTCCATGCCCTCCTGGGCGTGCGCGTGGAGAGCCTAGGCCTCGTCTCGACCGACTACCGCACCGGCCGCACCACGAGCCTGCAGGACACGGTCGCGACCCCGCGCTTCGGCCTTACCTACGATCTCACCGATGAGGTCTCGGTCTACGGCAGCTACGGCCGTTCCTTCCTGCCGAATACCGGCACGGATCGCTCGGGACGCCCCTTCGCTTTCCAGCAAGGCGAGGGCTACGAGGTCGGCACCAAGCTCAGCCTGCTTGACGGACAACTGAGCGCCACGGCGGCTCTGTTCGACATTCGGCGCACCAACGTCCTCACGGCCGATGAAGTCGATTTAAACTTCAGCGTAGCGGCCGGCGAGGTGCGCAGCCGGGGCTTCGACCTGACGGTCGCCGGGTATCTGGCACCCGGCTGGCGAATGATCGGCACCTACACCCATGCCGATGCCGCTGTAAGTCGTGACAACACACTGCCCGTGGGCACGCGGATCGCCAACATCCCTGCCGACACCCTCGCCCTGCAGAGTGTCTACGAGTTCCAACGGGCGGAGTTGCGTGGCCTCGGCCTCGGCGCTGGTGTGACCCATGTCGGTCAGCGCGTGGCCGGCACCGCCCTCTCGACTTTTCGACTGCCGGACTACACGGTCGTCAACCTGATCTCGTACTACTGGATCACTCCGCAGGTGCGGGTCTACCTCAACGTCGACAACCTGCTCGACACGAACTACTACGACCGCGCCTTCCAGAACCGCTACGCGACACCGGGTATGCCGCGCACGATCATGGGTGGTGTCGCAGCACGCTTTTGACCTCTATCGTTGCCAAGAAGGGGCTTCTGCGACGGATCGCCCATCTGTCTGGCGTCCACGACTACTGTAACGCTTGAATTGCCGGTAAGCAGACCAGCTGAAATCCACCCTAAGGAAACACGAGCAACTCTGGTCGGGGCAGACACCCACTCACCACCATATCTGGTAGGTGGCGAAATCGGTCGTTTTACCGACACAGATCACTATAGGCGGCAAAGTCCGAGAAGGATGGATTTTTTCCGGTCTACTTTCAGGCGAATGGGCGACGAAGCGGACATTTCCGTAACGCAACGACGAGCATCGCAGGTCTTCGCGACGTGACGTCGGATTTCAACCGCAATCCGCTTACCAAAAATCGGTATCGTCCTCGCGTGCTTCAGGCAGGTTCGGGTCGGACGCCGGCGAGGAACAGGGCGATGGCGGCGCGACGGCGCCTTTCCTGGGCCTCGGCATCCACCTCGATGCCGAACAGGGCCTGCCTCGAACTCCGCCCGAGGACGAGATTGAGGAACAGGTCGGCGGCGATCTCGGGGTCGTCGACCGCGATCTGTCCTTGCTCGACCATGACACCAAGAAGGCAGCCGACCGCCCTGACGCCCCGGAGCCAACCTTCCTCGTAGGCCAGTTTGGCAAGGTTGGGGAATTGCATGGCCTGGGCGGCGATGCAGCGGGTGAGCGCGGCGGCTCCCGGTGCATGGGAGCGGGCAAGAAGGTTGCGGCTCAGCTCGTCCAGCACCGTCGCCGCATCCTTCGGGGTAGCTCTGAGAGCCTGCATCTCCGCCGCCGCCGAGAGGGGGGCGAGCCATTCTCGGATGCGGCCCTGCAGGACCGCCTCGAACAGGGCGCGCTTGTCCTGATAGCGGGAATAGAGCGTCGGCTTGCTTACGCCCGCGGCTTCCGCCACCGCGTCGATGGAGGTGCCGTCGAAGCCGCGCTCGATGAATAATTGGGTGGCGACCTCCACGATGCGCGCCTCGCGCCGGGCGGCTTCCTCGCGTGTCGGCCGCCCGCCCGTGCCGCGCTTCGATGTCGCCTCGGGCTCGGCGGTCGAGGTCTCAGCCATCATCATGCTCCTTGTCACGTCCGGTCTCATCCTGTATCGATACACTACCGTATCGTATTGATGTTGGCCAGCACCATGGACGCTCGATCCCGCGATCTTCCCCAACCGGAAGCTCCGACCGCTCTCACGGCGACGGGGGGCAATCCCACGCCGGCCGCCTCGGGCCACCCAGCCGTTGCACCGGCTGCCAAGCGTCGGAAGTCGCGCTGGATCCTTCCCGCTCTCCTCCTCGCCGCCCTGGGCGGTGGTGGCAGCTACGGTTGGCACTGGTGGACGGTCGGGCGGTTCCTGGAGACGACCGAGGATGCCTACCTGCAGGCCGACAAGGTGACCGTCGCCCCGCGCATCGCCGGCCACGTCGCCGAGGTGCTGGTCGGCGACAATCAGCCGGTGAAGGTCGGCGACGTCGTCGCCCGCCTCGACGACCGCGAGTATCGGGTCATGCTCAAGCAGGCCGAGGCAGAGGTCGGGAAGAGCCGGGCCCAGCTCCTCAGCACCGCCGCCGCCATCCTGCAGCAGCAGGCCCAGGTCCAGTCCGCGAAGGCCGAGGTCGAGAACACCGACGCGGCTCTCGACTTCGCCGGCAAGGAATACACCCGCTACCAGAACCTGCTGCAGACCGGCTCGGGCACGGCGCAGCGCCAGCAGCAGGCGGATGCCGACCTGCGCCAGAAGCGGGCGGCGCACGACAAGGCCATTGCCTCCCTTGATGCAGCCCGGAAGCAGGTGGAGAGCTTCCGCGCCCTTGAGGGAAGCGCGAAGGCGAGCCTCGAGGCGGCGCAGGCGAAGGTCGAGCAGGCACAGCTCAACCTGACCTACACCACCATCACGGCGCCCGTTGACGGCGTGGTCGGCGACCGCTCCCTGCGGGTCGGACAGTTCGTCTCCGCCGGCACGGGCATGCTGACCGTGGTGCCGATGGGCCGCGACATCTACCTCGTGGCAAACTTCAAGGAGACCCAGACCGGGCGGATCGTCGAAGGTCAGAACGTCACCTTCACGGTCGATGCGCTTGGCGAACACGCGTTCGAAGGGCGTATCGAGAGCTTCTCGCCCGGCACCGGGGCGCAGTTCGCCCTGCTGCCGCCGGAGAACGCCACCGGCAACTTCACCAAGGTCGTCCAGCGCGTGCCGGTGCGCATCGCCCTGGATGATGGGGACCCGCTGCTCGCGCGGCTGCGTCCGGGCCTCTCGGTCGAGGCGACGGTGCATACACGGGATGAGGTTGAGCGGGTCGAGCCTCGGCAGGGCAAGCCGCGCCCGGCGCTCGTGAGCGAGGCGCTGCCGCGATGAGCGCCGGCGCGACGGCCACGACGGCACCTGAGGTCAAGGCGAGCGCACGCGACTGGCTGGCGGTGTTCGGCGCGATCCTCGGCGCGTTCACCGCCATCCTCGATATCCAGATCACCAACGCCTCGCTCGCCGACATCCAGGGGGCGCTCGGAGCCTCCACCGAGGAGGGAAGCTGGATCTCGACCGCCTACCTCATGGCCGAGATCATCGTGATCCCGCTCACCGGCTGGCTCTCCTCGGTGATCGGCCTTCGACGGTACCTGTCGATGAACACGATGCTGTTCACGGCCTTCTCGCTCGCCTGCGCGCTCTCGACCTCGCTCCCGCAGATGATCCTGTTCCGCGCCGGCCAAGGCTTCACCGGTGGCGTGCTGATCCCGACCGCCATCGTCATCGTGCGCACGCGCCTGCCGAAGAGCCAGCAGACCATCGGCATCGCGATGTTCGGGCTGACCGCCACCTTCGCCCCGGCCATCGGCCCGACGGTGGGCGGCTGGCTCACCGACAACTTCTCCTGGCACTACATCTTCTACCTGAACCTGATTTTCGGCCCGCTCGCGATGGGCATCCAGCTCGGCGCCTTCGACGACGTGCCGGCGCGGTGGGCCGAGCTCCTGAAGGGCGACTGGATCGGCATCGGCCTGATGGCCACCGGCTTGCCGGCGCTGACCTACGTGCTGGAGGAGGGCCAGCGGAAGGACTGGTTCGGCTCGCAGATCATCGTGAACATGTCGCTGCTGGCGGCCGCCGGTATCACCGGCTTCATCGTGCGCGAGCTGATGGCCGAGCGGCCCTTCATCAACCTGCGGGTGCTCGGCAACCGCTCGGTCGGCGGCTCGTGCGTGCTGATGACGGTCCTCGGCGCAGTCTCGTTCGGCTCGATCTACATCATCCCGGTCTACTGCGCGCAGATCCAGGGCTACAACGCCCAGCAGATCGGCTACGTGGTGATGTGGTCCGGGCTGCCGCAGTTGCTGCTGTTCCCGATGATGCCCCTGATCATGCGGGTCTTCGACGCCCGGCTGCTGGTGGTGACCGGGACGCTGTTCTTCATTGCAAGCTGCTGGATCAACGTCGGCCTCACCCACGACGTCGGCATGGACCAGTTGATCCTGCCGCAGTTGATGCGGGCCATCGGCCAGCCGCTGTTCACCATCCCGCTCTCGCAGCTCTCGACGGCGGGCCTCGCACCGCGCGACACGGCCGACGCCTCGGCGCTGTCGAACATGATGCGTAACCTCGGCGGCTCCATCGGCATTGCCATGCTCTCGACGATGATCGACCGGCGCGAGCACATGCACTTCTCGGTGCTGGCCGAGGCGATCACCGTGAACGCCACGCGGACGCAGGAGCGCCTCGCCGCGCTGGCCGCCGGCCTGCACGGGCATATCGCCGACCAGGCGGCCGCGAAGGGCGCCGCTATCGGCATGCTGGCCCAGCAGGTTCGCCGCGAGGCTTACGTCATGGCCTACGCGGACGGGTTCTACATCGTCGGCGTCAGCCTCGTTCTCAGCCTGGGCGTCGTCGCCATCCTGAAAAAGCCGCAGCGGACGGCGGGCCCCATCGAGGCGCACTGAACCTGCCGCTCGACGGATCGCACTGTCCGCCTTGTGACCGTGCGATCAGTGGCCGGCCTGCGCTCCGCCCCCTGCGCGGGTCGGCCACGACACCTTTCGGATACGTTGCGTGCCGCGGCGATTCCCACCTTCGCGGGCAAGGCGTCAGTCCTCTCGCGCACCTAGGCGAGGCCGTCACCAACCTGGGATGGGACACATCGAGGCCGCCGCCCTCATTGCCGTCGGTCGGACACCCTCATGGGAAAATCCAGGTCGGTCGTTCCGTCGAGGGCGAGTAACGCGTTCGGTGGCGGGCCGAACGGACCGGCTAGGACCGCCCCCCCTCAGACGCTTTTCCAGGGGTCCATAAGAAGCGGGTTCCCGAACGCGACGTCCTGCACGGTGCCATCGGCGGCGACACAGAGGTGGACGTCGATGGTCCGGACCGTTCGCCCACGGGTCGTCGCGGCCACCAGCGCAGCCGTGCCTTCCACGCGTTCCACCACGCTCGCCACCCATGCGCGAGCACGGGCGCCGACCGCATCCTTGGCCGAGACGGGTTCGAACAGAACAATGACGCCCATGGCGCCCGCCGCGATCCGTGCCAGCATGTCAGTCCATACCCCGTGTTCCGATCCGCATCATTGGCGGACTCGCGGTCACCATGCCCGGATGCAGCATCAAGTATGCCGCCTGATCCCCGGATGCCGAGGCTTCGGAACACTCGACGCTTAAACGGAACGAAGTCGTATCCTTAACGTTCCATGTCGGACCCTGCCCGAACTGGATGCCCGGGCGTACCGAGACGGGACCGATACGATGACGAAGCCTTTCCTCCACGTCGCCCTGGTCCTGGGCATCCTTGTAACCGGTCAATCCGGTGCCAGGGCCGGAGAGGAAGAGCAGGCGGCTCTGTGCCGCGACGACGTCATGCGCCTTTGCCTGACGGCGATACCCGACCGCGGTCGGATCGTGGCCTGCATGCGGGCGCAGGAAGCCAGCCTGAGCCCCGGCTGCAGGGCCGTGTTCGACGCGGGTCCGCGGGACGATGACGCTCGGCGAACCGCCATCCGGCACTGAGGCGCAAGCCTTTTCCGCCGAAGGCGGCTCGACCGCCCCGGCTTACACGTGAACCTAAGGACGAGAACCCATGACCAAATCCTTCCTTGCCCTCGGGCTCCTTGCAGCCCTCGCGGTGCCGGCCAACGCCCAAGAGGACTCGCCGGCGGGCAAGCCGAAGCTGCTCCTGTACGGCAACTATTGCGGCCCAGGGAACAACGCTCCCGCCGCACCGGTCGACGCGCTGGATGCCGCGTGCGCCCGCCACGATGCCTGCACGCCCGACGACGGCCTGCCGTCGAAGGCGTGCAACATGCGCCTGCAGGCGGATGCCGAGCGCGTCGCTTCCGACCCGCGCCAGCCCGAGGATTTGCGCATGATGGCGGGACTGGTCGCCTCCAGCGCGGCGATGATGCCGTCCACGTCGATCGCGCGCGTCGGCTCTCCTGTCTCACACGCCCTGCTCGCCTCGCATCGCCCGGCTCCTGCCTCCGTCGTAACCGACGGGGAGTGATGTTGAGGAGGGCCCCACGACGTCGTTTGAACGCGTACGGGCGCGCCAGCCCATGGCCACAAGCGCGTCCGTATGCGCGCCGCGCCATCCAGGAGGCGCTCGAAGGCGGCTTCACCGCGGAGGAACTCGACGGCGTCCTCGGCGAACTCGACCCGACCGAACTGGTCCCGCCCTACCGTGATGAGGACGTCCCCGGATATGCTCGTCGGGCCGCCGGCGAGATCATGGTCCGCTATCTCCGCTCCTGAGCGCCTTTCCGGTATCCGCGTCCCATGCTGTGCGGTCCGGGCCCTAGAACGTATCTTTTCACTCAGCGCTTCCCGGCGGAGGAAGGAGCCGCCCGGGGAGCAAGGCGGCCTCTCCGCACTGTGCCGGCGGGTCTTTCCCACGGACCGGCTAATCTCGCTTCCGGCACGCCGCCATGAAGAACTCGATGGAGCGTCTCAGCGTTTCCCGCTTCACGTGGGATAGGCCCGGACGGTCCAGGCCGAGTTCCGCCTTGTCGATGAAACCGCGAATGGCGATGCTGAGGAACATGTCGCCGGCGTGCCTGACGTCGTCGACCGCGATCTCGCCTGAGGCGTTGCCTTCCTCAAGGCATCGCTCGATCAGCGGGGCGACGCGGGCGACCCCGAAATCGTGCAGCAGCCGAGCGAACTCCGGGAAGCGCGCGGCCTCGGCGACGATAATACGGCGAACGGCGATGGTGTCGACGGTGAGGGCGACCTCCAGCATCGCAAGTGCGATACGATGGAGCCGCTCCGCCACGGGGCCGGCCTGCGAAGCCGCAAGCTCGATGGCTGGGACGTTTTCCTCGATGAACCGGACAATGACGGCCTCGAAGAGATCCTCCTTGGAGGAAAAGCGCCCGTAGATGGTCTTTTTGGAGATGCCCGCCGACCCGGCGATGGCATCGATGCTCGTCGCCTCAAAACCCTCGTTCAGGAAGACGGGCTTCGCCGCCGCGAGGATGCGCAGCGTGGCCTCGCCCTCGGAGCCGCGTGGAGGGCGACCGAGGCGGCTCGGCGCCCGCGGCGTCACGTCCTTGGCATTCACGACGACCTCACCCGCTCACAGAAACGTGCGCAGAACATTTAGCACGGGACGATAGGTCAAGCATAGCTCCCATGTCCTCACCTTGTGCAAGGCGGGCCGCTGCCGTCTCACGCCAAGTTGCAGTCGGGAAATAAACTCTGTAAGGAACGATTCAGTTTCTTTATCTGGATCGATTTCTGATGGCGCGCGCGGATGAGGACGAAGGCCGGGCGCCCCCGGATGGGACCGAACGCTCCGATGCTGGTGGCCCCAAGGAGGGACGCCCGGAGGAGTCCAGCCAATCCGAAGAGAAGAAGCCCTCCGCGCTGAAGAAGCCCTGGGTGAAGGTTCTCCTCGCCGTCCTCCTCGTTGCAGTCCTCGTCGGGGGCGGCATCTGGGGTTTCCGATATTGGACCGTCGGACGCTTCATCCAGGAGACCAACGACGCCTACGTGCAGGCGGATCAGGTCGCGATCTCGCCCCAGGTCTCCGGATACGTCGCGACGGTGCCGGTCGCCGCCAACCAGATCGTGACCGCCGGGCAAATCCTCGCGACGGTGGACGATGGACAGTACCGCGCCAAGCTCGCCCAGCAGCAGGCGCAGGTCGACGCCCGGCAGGCCGACGTCGCGCGTGCCGAGGCCGACCTCGTCCGCCAGCAGGCGCGGATCGACCAGGCCAAGGCCCAGGTCGCGGCCTCGCAGGTCACCGCCAAGTTCTCGGCCGAGCAGGTCCGGCGCTACAAGCCGCTGGCTGCGTCCGGTGCCGACACAGTGGAGAAGCTCGACCAGTACAAGAGCCAGGCCGAGCAGAACCAGGCCCAGGTCGACGTCAACGAGGCTCAGGTCCAGTCCGCGCAGAAGCAGGTCGCCTCCCTCAAGGCCGCCGTCGCGCAGGCCAAGGCCGCTGTCGAGCAGGCCCGGGCGGGTGTGACCGCGGCACAGCTCGACCTCGACCACGCGGTCGTCAAGAGCCCCATCGCCGGCCGTATCGGCGACCTCACCGCCCGCATCGGGCAGTATGTCCAGGGCAGCACCCGGTTGATGGCGGTGGTCCCGGTGGAGGACCTCTACATCGAGGCGAACTTCAAGGAGACCCAGATCGGGCTGATGCGGGTCGGCCAGCCCGTCACCATCGCGGTCGACGCCCTGTCCAGCCACGACCTCAAGGGGCGCGTCGCCAGCTTCTCCCCGGGTACGGGCGCGCAGTTCGCCCTGATCCCGCCCGAGAACGCCACCGGCAACTTCACCAAGATCGTCCAACGCGTTCCGGTCCGCATCCGCTTCAAGGCCGGCGGCGAGGCACGCAAGGTTCTGATCCCCGGCCTGTCCGTCGTCGTCTCCGTGGACACCCGCGGGGCGCGCGACGACCAAGGGGAGGAGGACGAGGAGACCGACGAGCCGAAGGTCTCCGAGGCCGGGCCCGGGACCCAGCCCGCCCAGCGGACCCGCAGCGCGAAGGCCGGGCCGTGAACGCCGAGAACCCATCCGCGCGCAAGCCGCAACGCGGCGAGAAGGCGGACGCAGCCGCATGGCTCGCCGTCGCCGCCGGCACCATCGGCGCGCTGATGGCGACGCTCGACACCTCCATCGTCAACGCGGCGCTGCCGACCATCCAGGGCGAGATCGGTGCCTCCGGCTCGGAGGGCACCTGGATCTCGACCGCCTATCTCGTGGCCGAGATCATCATGATCCCGCTGTCCGGGTGGCTAGAGAAGGTCTTCGGGCTGCGCAGCTTCCTCCTGGTCATGACGGTCCTGTTCGTCAGCTTCTCGATGCTGTGCGGCGTCTCGGGCAGCCTCGGCACGATGATCGTCGGGCGCGTCGGGCAGGGCTTCACCGGCGGCGCCATGATCCCGACGGCGCTGAGCATCGTCTCGACGCGGCTGCCGCCGGCGCAGCGTCCGGTCGGCGTCGCCCTGTTCGGGCTGACGGCCGTCCTCGGCCCCGTGCTCGGTCCCCTGATCGGCGGCTGGCTCACCGAGAACGTGAGCTGGCACTACTCGTTCTTCCTCAACCTGCCCATCGGCATCGGCCTCGTCGTGCTCCTGCTCGTCGGCCTGCCGCACAAGCCGGCGCAGATCGAGCGCATCCTGCAGGGGGATTGGCTCGGCATCGTCGGGCTCGCGGTCGGGCTCGGCTGCCTGACCATCGTGCTGGAGGAGGGTCAGCGCGAGCAGTGGTTCGAGTCCTCCTTCATCGTCTGGTTCAGCGTCCTCGCCGCCTTCGGCTTCGTGTTGATCGTCCTCGGGCAGGTGACGGCGCGCGAGCCCGTCATCGACATGAGCATCCTGTTCACGCGCAGCTTCGGTAGCGTCTTCCTGATGAGCTTCGCCATTGGCGGGGCGCTCTACGGCATCCTCTACATCATCCCGCAGTTTCTCAGTCAGGTGCCGCGCTACAACTCGGAGCAGTCCGGCTACGTCGTGCTGATCTCGGGCATCCCGACCCTGGCGCTGATGCCGTTCTTCCCGATGCTGGTGCGGCTCCTCGACATCCGGGTGGCCATCGGGTTCGGCATCCTGTGCTACGCCACCAGTTGCTTCATGGAGTCGGGCCTCACCACCGAGGACGCAGGCCCGCAGTTCGTCGCCTCGCAATTGCTGCGCGGCGTGGGCCAGGCCTTCTCCCTGCTGTTCCTGAACCAGGCCGCGGCCACCGCGGTGCCACGGGACAAGGCCGAGGACGCCTCCGGCCTGTTCAACGGCGCGCGCAACCTCGGCGGCTCCTTCGGCCTCGCCCTGATCTCGACCCTGCAGCAGCGCCGGGACGACTTCCACAACGCCCGCCTGGAGGAGTCCGTGCGCGCGAACTCGGTGATCGTCCAGGACCGCATCGACGCCATGGTCGGTTCCGGTGGCCCCGAGGCCATGCGGCTGGCGCTCAGCGGGGTGAAGCGGATGATCTCGGCGCAGGCGACCGTGATGAGCTTCTCGGACCTGTACTTCGTCTTCGGCTGGATCCTGCTCGCGGTCCTGCCGCTCGTCCTGTTCCTGCGCCCGCCGCCGAAGGGCGGCCCGGTGGCGACGCACTGAGGCCGCGCGATGTTTCCCCTGAACGCCCGTTCCGGCCTTGCCCTGGCGGTTGCCGGACTCCTTGGCGGCTGCGTGGTCGGCCCCGACTACGCCGGACCGCCGGTCGCCGCGCCCCGTGCCGAGACCGGTGCCCCCTTCGTCCGCGCCACCTCCACGCGGATGGTTGCCGTCGATCCGCCGGCCCGGTGGTGGACGTCGTTGCGCGACCCCATCCTCTCCGACCTCGTCGAGGAGGCGCTGGCGACCAACACGAACGTGCAGGTTGCCTCCGCCCGGCTGCGCCAGTCACGCGCCGTGCTGGGGCAGCGGACGGCCGACTTGGCGCCGACGGTCTCGTCGAACGCCGTGGCGCTCAACAATCAGTTTCCGGTCAGGGATTTCGCAGGCAGCGGGCTCGGATCGGCCGCCGGTGCCGTGACGGTCCCGAGGTCGATCAACACCGACCTCTACAACGCGAGCTTCGACGCCACCTGGGAAATCGACATCTTCGGCGGCAAGCAGCGGGCCATCGAGCAGGCGGCCGCGCAGGGTGAGGCCGCGGAGGCCGCGGTAGCGGACGCCCAGGTCCAGGTCGCCGCCGAGGTCGCGCAGGCCTACGTCACGCTCCGTGGCGCCCAGCGTCGCCTCGCCTTGACGCTGCGCGCCGCCTCCCTCCAGCGCGAGGCCGTGGGCCTCAGCCAGCAGCGGCTTGCCGGCGGCGCAGCATCGTCCCTCGACGTGGAACGCCTGCGCACGCAGTTCGAGACCACGGCCTCCCAGGCGCCGGCCTTCCAGGCCCAGGTCGACCAATCCCTGAACCAGATCGCCGTCCTCGTGTCCCGCGAGCCGGGAGCCGTCGACGCCCTCCTGAAGCCGGCCCGGTCGGTGCCGATGCCGCCGTCCACCTTGGCCGTCGGCGACCCGGCAGGCATGCTGCGTCGGCGTCCCGACATCCGCCGGGCCGAGCGGCAGGTCGCGGCCGCCAACGCCCAGATTGGCCAGGCGGTCGCCAAGCTCTTTCCGAAGGTGAACCTCATCGGGAACGCCGGCTGGGTCTCGCCGAACATCGGCTCCATCGGCTCGCTCGCCGCCTCGACCTACAACCTCGGGCCGACCCTGTCTTGGAGCATCCTCGACTTCGGACGGACGCTCGCGCAGATCCGGCAATCCGAGGCGGGGACCGACGAGGCCCTGGCGCAGTACGAGCAGACCGTGCTCCAGGCGATGCAGGACGCCGAAACTGCATTGTCGCGCTACGGCAACCAGCGCGCCACCGTCGCCCGCCTTGCCCGGGCAAGCGCCTCGGCCGGCAAGGCCTCGATGCTGACGGACCAGCGCAACACGGCCGGCACGATCAGCACCATCGACGTGCTCGACGTCGAGCGCCAGCGCCTGCAGGCCGAGCAGAGCCTCGCCCAGGCGCAGGCCGAGTACACCAACGACTACGTCGCACTGCAGAAGAGCCTCGGCCTCGGCTGGGGCTTGCCCACCGAGCGCGTCGCCCTCGTCCAACGCTGATCCTTCCTGCCGACCCGGAGATGCACATGACTGGGAACAAGACGGACGACCCGGTGCTCGCCTGCTCGGCGGCGGTCGTTCGCTCCTACGTCGCGAACAATAGCCTGCCGGCCTGCGAGCTCGCGGACCTGCTCAGGCTCGTCCATGGCAGCCTGCGCTCGCTCTGCCACAGCCTCCCGCCCGGCCCGGTCGAGGTCGATCCGCGCTGGTGCTCGCCCAAGGCGGTCCGAGCGTCGGTTCGACCGGATGGCATCGTCAGCTTCATCGACGGCAAGACCTACCAGGTGCTGAAGCGCCATCTCAGGGTCCACGGGCTCGATCCGGACGCATACCGCGAACGGTTCGGACTGCCCGACAACTACCCCATGGTCGCCCCTGGCTTCAGTCAGCGGCGGTCCAGGTTCGCGAAGGACATCGGGCTCGGAACACGGCGACCTGGCTCGACTGAGCACGCTCCAGCCGGCGGAGCCCCGTCCCCGTCCTCCCCGGGCCTTCGACCTGCCTGACCCATCCTTTCTCGGATCGCGCGCATGCCCCCAGCGCGCGGTGCGACGGCCGGTTCGACCTTCCCGATCGTCATCGAACCGGCCGTTTGCCTATCCCCCGGGGTTTCCGTCCCCCCTCCCAAGCGCACCATAGGATGAACCCCGATGAAGTCGTCGAAGCGGTCGCCCACGCCGACTCAAGTGCTCATGCTGACGGCGACGCTGACTTTGGGCGCCTGTGCCTCGGTGCCGCGCCAGGCCTACACCGCCGCTGAGGCGCAAATCGCGGAAGTCACGGGCATCCCGAATGCCCGAGCCTTCGCGGATGCGCCGATGGCGACCCTGAGTACCATGATGGCGGCGCCCGGCGCGCAAGGCCGACCGTTCGCCTACCTTGCGCTGTCGGGCGGCGGTGGCGACGGGGCTTACGGCGCGGGCGTGCTAAAGGGCTGGTCGGAGAGCGGGACCCGGCCCGAGTTCAGCCTCGTCTCGGGCGTCTCCACCGGCGCTCTGACCGCGCCCTTCGCCTTCCTGGGATCGGCCTACGACCCGGTACTGGACGAAATCTACACCAGCGGCGTCGCCGGCACCTTGGTCAAGGACCCGAGCCTCGTGAATGTCGTGTTCGGGTCCGGGTTGTTCGGCGACGGGCGCCTGCGCGATCTCGTCGGGCGCTACGTCACGCCGGACCTGCTCGCGGCGGTCGCGGCCGAGTACGCCAAGGGCCGCAGGCTGCTCGTCGTCACGACGAATCTTGATTCGAAGCGCGCCATGATCTGGAACATGGGCGCCATCGCCGCGAGTGGTGCCCCGAACGCTCCGGCGCTCTTCAGGGACGTCCTCACGGCCTCGGCCAGCATACCGGCAGTCTTCCCGGCGCAACTCCTCGACGTCGAGGCAGCGGGGCACGGCTTCCAGGAGCTTCACGTCGACGGTTCGGTAGTCACGCCCGTGTTCACGGTCCCGCAAGCCGTCATCGCGAACGGCCGTGGCCGCTCGGTCGCCCCGTCGAAGGCCGACATCTACGTGCTGATGAATGGGCGGATCGAGCCCGACTTCGAGCTGGTTCGCAACGACACCCTGTCCATCGTCGAGCAGACGGTGGCGACCGGCAGTCAGGCGCGCAGCCGCGCGAGCCTCGCCGCGACCTACGCCTTCGCCCGGGCGAACCGGATCGGATTCCACCTCACGTACATCGACGAAGCGGCGCCGCGTACGACCACCGCGAAGGGCTTCGACACCGCCTACATGCGCAGTCTCTACCAGATCGGCTACGAGAAGGCCCGCTCGGGCGCCGCGTGGCAGGGCACGGTCCCGGTCGCACCCGTCGTTGCGAAGACGCTCGCGTCTCGATGACGAGGGCCGGAGGCACAAGGGGGGCTAGGACCCTGCTCGGGGTGATGTCGGCATCGCTTTTCGCGGGCTCCCTGGTCGGTTGCGCCGCCATCGACGAACAGGCCGCGCAGGCCGCCAAAGTCGACCTCGTCGGCATGTCCGCGCTCGACGTCCAGACGTGCCTTGGCTTGCCCGACCAGCGACTGGTCATGGGCAGGACCACGCTGCTGACCTACTTTGCGAACGCGACGCGGACGTTCGGGATGTCCGCCGGATTGGTCAGCCTGTCGTTCGGTGGGTACTGCCACGCCACCGTCCGGATCGCGGGGGACCGGGTCACCGGCGTCACGTTCAGCGGCGACACATCGTCGTTGATGAGCCACGACGCCGCGTGCGCGCCCATCGTCAAGAGTTGCCTGCGACGGCCGCCCGAGTAGCGGCTGTACGGCGACTGCATCGACGAGGCTTCCTGATAAATTGCGGCGTCACTGCCGCGTACTGGTTCGGAGAGCTCGCGCCCGAACGCCGCTTCGAGGATGCCCCGGCGTCCTGAGGATCAGTTTGAACTTGGCGATAGGAACCGACATGCCCACAACCGAGGCCAGCGACTACTCCGAGCGCGATGCCACCATCGCGATCAACACCTACACGACGGTGCTGCGCCGCCCCCGGGTTCCGCACGAGCTCTTCGCGACCTATTGGCGGGACGTTCACGGCCCTCTGTGCTCGCGCATCCCCGGTCTCGGCTGGTACGTGCAGAGGCACCTCGACCGCGAACGGGACGCGCATCTGTGGCCGGTGATCGAGGGCATCGGGCCATTTCCGGACTACGAGTTGGACGGGGGCGTCGAGATCGGGTTCATCTCCGCCGCTGATCAGGCAGCCTTTGAGGAGGCCTGCCCGATCCTGTTCGCCGACGAGCAGAACATGTTCGCCGCCACGGTCGCCTATACGCTCCCGCATGGGTCGACGACGTTGGTGGACCGCGTGGCTGAGGCGTCCCCCAACGGGGACGACGGCCTCGACCGGATCGAGCTCCACCTCGGCGCCTCGCACGGGGACGCGGCGAAGTTCGGCGAGCGCATCGCGGGACTGGCTCGCGCCCTCGCGGCGGAGGCCCCGGTTCTCAAGGTGCGGCTCCACCTGCCGGACCCCTACGACAACGCCAAGCCTGCTCCGCCCGCGCCAGACGTAAACCATGCGGTCCCGGACGAACGTCGGCTGATCGCGGTCCTGGAACTGGCGTTCCGTTCGCCGCTCGTGCGTCGGACGTTCTACGCGTCCGACGCCTTCAAAGCCGCGACCGTGGGGCTGGCCGACCATGTCGCCTACGCGTCGGCGTTCGCGGTCAGCGGTGTCTACACCTACGTCCGCGACGGGGAGCTGACGCTGGCGGGCTTGCGCGGCAGCCGGCCGGCCCAGCTCATCGAGCGGATCGGCGCGGTCAACCAGGCCGGCGCGGACGTGCGGCACCTGATCCGCACCGGAAAGCCGTCCGCCTGCTGAGGTCTCGCCGGCCTGGGCGGGAAATGAGGTGTTCGTACCTGACGGTCCGTGCGCCTTTGAGGAAGCGTCGACTTTTGGCGCCTAGGCGGAAAGCCTCAGGATCACCGCAGCCGAACCGGCGATGTGGGCCAGGGTGATCAGGACCGACCCGGTATGAAGCACGCCGAAGCGTCGGCGATTGCCCATGTCGGTCGCCTCGTTGATGGCCGACATGAGGATCTGGCGCGCGAGAAGTGCCGTGGCGGCGATAAGCCCGAGGATGAGGGCGGAGGTCCCATCGACATTGGCTGTCAGCGCCGCGCCGGCGAGGGCGCATCCTATGACGAAGACGTAGAAGTGCGGGAAGGCGCGGCGCAGGAGCGCGCCTGCCGCGTCGGCGGGGAGGGCGCTGAATACGAACGAGGCGAACCCGAAGGAGTACAGGACCATCCCGCCGAACAGGAGGGCGGTCAACAGGATAGCGGCTTGCGAGAGCATCGTCATGGGTCCCGATGGTTTCGGCACACCCATGCGGGCGGCATTCACTTGCATCTCGACTTTAATCCGTCGCGGCCAGGCTGCTTTTGGCCGCATCGTCCTACCCCCGGTCGCCGACCGGATACTTCCTAGGTTGGTTGGAGCGGCTCAGGTTCTGCGGCGTGGCCAAGCGGTCACGCGCGAGCGTCGACTGTCGCCCCAGGAGATACATACCGATGCGTAATCTCATTCTCGGCGCCGCCTTCGCACTGCTCCTCCCAACTTTCTCCGCGCAGGCCCAGGATGCGGCAGCCGGCGAGAAAGCCTTCACGGCCTGCAAGGCCTGTCACGCCTTCGGCAAGAACGGCGTGGGCCCGAACCTGACCGGCGTCGTCGGACGCAAGGCTGCGTCCGTGGAGGGCTACAACTATTCGACCGCGCTCAAGGAATCGGGCATCACCTGGGACGAGGCCAATCTGAAGGAGTGGCTGACCGGGCCTGCCGCCAACAAAGTGAAGGGCACCAAGATGGTCTATCAGGGTCTTAAGGACGACAAGAAGGTCGCCGACGTCATCGCCTATCTCGCGACCATGAAGTAGGCGCTGCCGAAGCCGGGGACGCCAGGGTAGGCGTTTCCGGCCGGTGGGAGCGCCTCCGTCCCGCCTTGGCCTCCGGCACGTAAGTAAGGGCCGGGCGGCCACCGCGAGGCCGCCCGGGACGGGCTCAGCTATCGGCCTTGGCGCCGCTGAGGGTGAGGTCGAGATAGGTCTTGGTGACCGGCTCGATCAGGCCCGCGATCTCCTCGGCAACCTTCGCCTCGTCCTCGGCGGCGCTGTGGAAGGCCGAGGCGTGATCGGCTTTGCCGGCCCGCTCCGCGATGACGGCCAGGGAACGGTAGGCGGCGACCTGATCGTATTGGTAGGCGTAGCCCGCGTAGAGGTTCTTGAGGGTCTCGTCCTGGGCGATGGCATGGACCGCCGCCCCGATGGAGCCGGCAACGCTGGTGACCGTCTCCTTCAGCGTCGAGGCGCTCTCGCCCACGTCGGCTAGGGCCTTGTCCAGGCGCCCGATCTGCGCCTTCGTGGTCTCGACGTGACGACGTAGGACCGCGGCGTAGTCGGGATAGCGCTCCAATCCGGAAAGCTGGCGCTCCATCTGCTCCAGCCCCTGCTTCTCCAAGGCGCGTGTATTCCGAAGTGCTCCCGCGTAGATCGTGCCGATATCCGTACTGGCCATGTAGTCGTTGCTCCGCTGTCATAGGGTTCGGCGGCCAACGTGACGCGGCTACCTGCGTTCCAGATGCATCCTGCGGCGGAAGCGCCCCGCCAAGCCTTATGGGTGCCGGGGTGAAGGACTCGCGTATCGGGTAACGTCCTGCGCTACTCATCGACCGGGATGCGTGGCCAGGCGCATCCGCATGGCGACCGGTTCTTCACGCCCAGGCGTTATGATGCCGCGAACGGTGCCGGGGTGGGGATCATGGTGAGTAGGGTCGAGGTCTACGAAGTCGCCAACCGGTTGCGAGGCCTGCGGGGCACGGAGGCCGTCACGGTTTCGGTGCGGCGCGTCCGGGACAACTTGAAGCGCACACAAGCCGGTCGGATAGGCGCTGGATGGTGGCCGGTACAACTTGCTAGCCGATCCCTGAGGGCGCCGAGGTAACCCCGTGCCCGGAAAGACGGAATCTGGAAACGAGATCGAGGACGCCGGCAGCAGCGATCCTGACGACAGCCCCGCGCCGAAGCCATTCCCCCACTCCACGCGCCATCCTTTTCGCAGCAATCTTCGCCAGTCATGCGACGCGAACTAGGGTTCTGCGGAGCGAACGAGTTCCAGGAAATTGCGGATCAAAGGCCCGGCCTTCTCTCTCGCCCACAGGGCATAGACGTCGGCGTGAATCGGCTTCCCCCCGACCGGTTTGTAGACGACGTCCGCGTGCGCCAAGCGGGCAACGAATTCCGGAATGATGGCGATCCCGAGCCCCGTCGCGACGAGGCTCGTCAACGACGCGGCTTCGACGACCTGATGCGTGATGTCCGGCGTGAACCCCGCTTCGATGCAGCATTCCCAGAGATACTTCGCGAACAGCGAATCCGAGAGCCGCAGGAATACGAAGCGCTCGCGGTGCAGATCGGCGAGGTCGATGGCCGCCATCCCGGCGAGGCGGTGGCCTCTGGGTAGGACGAGGGTGACGGTCTCACACCAGGCCCGCTCGCTGGCAAGGTCGAGGTCCTGGGGCGGGCTGCGCAGGAAACTGATGTCGGTCTGTCCGGCCTTCAGCATCGCGATCTGGCGGTCCGGCGACATTTCGTGGATCCGCAGCGCGACGTCGGGATAGGTCACCGAGAAGTCGCGAATGGCGCGCCCGAGGGGGCCGGCCAGCATCGACCCTGTCAGGCCGACATTGACGATGCCGGCTGCACCGGCACCGATGGCACGGGCGCGCCCGATGGCTTCGCCGGACTTCTCCAGGATGTCGAGCGCCTGCACGAGGAAGTCGGCGCCCGCCCGCGTCAACGTCACGCGACGGGTCGTCCGTTCGAACAGCGCGGTGCCGACCTCTGCCTCGAGATCACGGATCTGCTGGCTCAAGGGCGGCTGAGCGACACCGAGGCTCGCGGCGGCGGCGGTGAAGCTGAGATGCCGGGCGACGGCCACGAAGTAGCGAAGGTGCCGGAGTTCCATATCCCTTCTTATATTAGAAAGATATCAATCGAGACAGATGAAATATTTGACGTCTAGATTGCCCAGCAACATGCTGCCGCAGCGGCAGGCATGCCCGGGCCGACATGCGGCAGAACTCCCGTCCGGCGCCTGCCGGGCGAACGACACCGTGTCGAACCGGAGTGTCGGAGCATGGAACGACCGGACGCGGTACGGGGGGTATGATGAAGCGGTTCTTCGCATCGTTGTTCGGGCAGGTTGTCGCGTCCCTGGCGCTGGGCATCGTCCTGGGCATGGTCTGGCCGAATGTTGCGATCGCGCTGAAGCCGCTCGGCGATGGATTCATCAAGCTGATCAAGATGGCGATCGCACCGCTCGTCTTCGGCGTCGTCGTTCACGGCATCGTCGGCGCCGGCGATCTGCGGAAGGTTGGCCGCGTCGGACTCAAATCCCTGATCTACTTCGAGGCCGTGACGACCCTCGCCCTGGTTCTCGGCCTCGTCCTCGCCTACGCGTTCGCCCCCGGCCACGGCATGAACGTCGATGTGGCAACCTTGGACGCGAAATCGATCGCCGGCTACACCGACCGCGTCGGTCAGGTCACCGGAACCGTCGACTTCCTGATGAAGCTCATCCCGACCACGCTGGTCGATGCCTTCGCCAAGGGCGATATCCTGCAGGTTCTCATCATCGCGATCCTGTTCGGATCCGGTCTGTCCCTCCTGGGCGATCGTGGGAAACCGCTGGCCGACAGCCTGGAGCGCATCACCGAGGTTCTGTTCAAGATCATCGGCTTCATCGTCAGGCTCGCCCCACTCGGCGTGCTCGGTGCCGTTGCCTTCACGGTGGGCAAGTACGGCGTCGGCTCCCTGAAGCAGCTCGGCATGCTGGTGGTGCTGTTCTACGCAGGCGTGGCGTTCTTCGTGTTCGTGGTGCTCGGCGGCATCCTGCGCCTGGCCGGCTTCAGCATCCTCAAGCTCCTCGCCTACCTGCGCGAAGAACTCACCGTGGTGGCCGGCACCGCCTCCTCGGACTGCGTGCTGCCGCAGGTGATGCGCAAGCTGGAGCGCCTCGGCATCAAGGATTCGACCGTCGGCCTCGTGATCCCAACCGGATACTCGTTCAACCTCGATGCCTTCTCGCTCTACCTGACCCTGGCCACCGTCTTCATCGCCCAAGCCACGAATACGGATCTCTCCTTCGGTCACCTGATGCTGATCCTCGGCATCGCGCTGCTTACCTCGAAGGGCGCGCACGGGGTGCCTGGCTCGGCCATCGTCGTGCTGGCCGCCACCCTGTCGGCGGTCCCGGAAATTCCTGTCATCGGACTGGTGCTCGTGCTGTCGATCGACTGGTTCGTCGGCATCGCCCGCGCCCTCGGCAACCTGATCGGCAACTGCGTGGCGACCGTGGTGATCGCCGCGTGGGAAGGCGACATCGACCGGGCGCAGGCGCAGCGTGTCCTCGACGGACACGTCACGACAGACACGGCCGCGATCCTCGACGCGCCCGTCACGGCGCCGCATTCGACCTGACGGCGATCCCACGACACCTGCCCAGTGCGGTCAGCCCCCTGCAGTTGCCCGGCCGTCCGGCCGGTTGCGCAGTCCAAACCGGACCACCGGAGACGCCTCATGCCCCCCTCGCCCTACCACCCGCCCTGCGGCGGCCTGCCGCCCCAGACCGCACTGATGACCGGCCGGGCCGTGTTCACCGAGGCCTACGCCGTCATCCCCCGGGGCGTGATGCGCGACATCGTCACCTC
>NZ_CEEDOX010000026.1:0-55059 GCF_979256535.1 Methylobacterium sp. AC690
GAGAGCCTGCTGACGACCTACGACGCCCCGGCGAACGGCTACCGCTGGACCGAGCCCAGCGAGCTCGACCCGCACCGACAGGCCCTGCGCCCGCTCGCCGAGGCGGAACCACCGGTGCCGATCCTCAGCCTGGATTACTGGGACGCCGAGGACAGCGCGACCATCGCCAAGATCTACACCTGTGAGCGCGACCTCGGCCACCGCCCTTACGTCGCTCAGATCCTGCTCGACCGGGTCCTGCGCGAGCCGCGCGCCAGTGCTGAGCGCTCGGCATCCTCCGGCCAACGCCCGGAACCTGAGTGAAATCTTCCTAGTACCTTTGTGTCTATTGCAGAAATCTCGGCCGTGCGCTGAATTACTGGAAACTGTGCTTCGGGAAAGCCGTTGGGGAGCATGAGATGGACGGAACAGCATGGCAGGGTAAGCGGGTCGCGGTGACCGGCGCCGGCGGATTCATCGGCAGCCACCTCGTGGACGCCCTGGCGCGGGCCGGAGCCGAGGTCACGGCGATCGTGCGCTACAATTCCGGCGCCCGGGTCGGCAACCTCGACTTCCTCGACCCTGAGGTCCGGGCGGCGATCACGGTGGCCTTCGGCAATATCGAGGACAGCGACTTCATCTACCAGACCCTCGAGGGGATGGACGTCGTGCTGCACCTCGGCGCCTTGATCGCGATCCCCTATTCCTACGAGGCGCCCCGCAGCTACGTCCGCGCCAACATCGAGGGAACCCTGAACGTACTCCAGGCCGGTCGCCGCAGCGCCGTGGGGCGTATCGTCCATACGAGCACCTCGGAGGTCTACGGGACGGCCCTGCGCACGCCGATCGACGAGACCCATCCGCTCCAGGGGCAATCTCCCTATTCCGCCTCCAAGATCGCCGCCGACAAGCTCGCCGAGAGCTATGGCCGCTCGTTCGAGCTGCCGGTGGTGACCCTGCGGCCCTTCAACACCTACGGCCCGCGCCAGAGTGCCCGCGCCTTCATCCCGACCATCATCTCGCAGGCCTTCGCCCGGGACGAGATCCGCCTCGGCTCCCTGACACCGGAGCGCGACATGACCTACGTCTCCGACACGGTGGCGGGCTTCCTCGCAGCCGGCTCGCAGCCGGGCATTGACGGGATGACGATCAATCTCGGCACGGGCGAGACCTACTCGGTCGGCTGGTTCGCCCACCGCATCCTCGAACTGATGGGTGTCGACAAGCCGATCGTCACCGAGGCGCAGCGGATGCGGCCGGAGCAGAGTGAAGTGCTCAAGCTGATCTCCGACAACAGCCTGGCACGCCGGGCCATGGGTTGGACGCCGCGGATGTCGATCGATGACGGACTCTGCCGGATGATCGACTTCGTCCGCTCCAACCCCGGCTTCTACGCCACCGACCGCTACATCACCTGATCCGGGACGGCCCATCCCTGGCGCAGCGTTTCGCGAAACCGCCCGGACTGGGACCGGACGCCAGCCGGTCGGGGCCAACCCGACCCTCGGTCTCGGCCAGTCGCTCCGCCGCAGGATCTCTCCGGCACGCCCGCGCTGGCAAGCACGCTCCTGCAGGCGCGCGCTGGCGCGGAGCCCGGGCCTCCCACGGTGTGGCGGGCGGTTCTGATCGGCGCACGCGGCCCGTGATCAGCGTAGCAACCAGGTTCCGCGGCAACACAGGGCGGCCGAGTAGACCGGATGGTCCTTCTTCTCGTCCGTCACCAGCACCGTGAAGGCTTGGCAAGGTCGATCCGCCCGACCTTCGTGGCTCGCGATCTCGGGCAAAATGCGCTTGGCATGAAGGGCGGCTTCGCGCGAGCCCGCGATCACCGGGCGCAAATCGGGTTCAGCACGCGGGTGAGCGGCATTGATCTCTCGCAAAGCAGGCGAGAGCCGTCGGATCATGGTCGGCGAGCTGGTCCGGATGGTAGCCGCTACCGCTGGTATCTGGGCCACTCCAGCTTGGTGCTGATGGTGGCGTCGTGCCTGCGAACGCCCGCGGCCTTGGGGCTGGCCGCCTACGCCACGCGCGGAGCATTTGCCTCGGGCGCGAGGTGCAGGTAGGCCGGGTCGAACATCGCGAAGTCCTTGAGCGCTTCGACATCGGGGATAGCCACCTGCTTGCCTTCGAGGGTGACCAGCCTCCGGCGCTTCAGGCTTCCGAGCGTCCTGTTCACGTGAACGGGCGATAGGCCGAGCGCATCGCTCAGGTCGACCTGCGTGAGGGGAAGCTCGTACCGGTTGGCGGTTGCCAACCCGACGGACTGGAAGCGCGCCAGAAATTCACAGAAGACATGCGCAAGCCGCCTGTCGGCTGGGCGATGCCCCACGACGAGCAGCCACTCGCGCAGGATCGCCTCGTCGACCAGGGCGGCGCAGCGAAGGACGTGATCCAGCGACGGATAGCTGGCTGTGAGCCGGCCCAGAACGTCGTGCGGGACGCGCGCCACCTCGCACAGGGTGAGCGTCGCGATGGAATGGTCGAGCGCACCGATGACCGGCACGTTGAGGTCGCAGACATCCCCCGGGATGAGGAAGGCGAGGATGACCCGTGTCCCGTCCGGCAGAAACTTGCAGCGGCAGGCCAGTCCGCTGCGGATGATGTGAAGGTGATCCGGAACGTCGCCCTCCGAGACGATATCCGTCCGGGGACCGACGAACCGGCCGTGGACGTTGGCCTGCTCGAGGGCGTCCCGATCCGCATCCGAAAGACTGAAACGTGGTTCGAACTTGCGGAGAAAAGACCTGAACACATGCCCCTCTGAAGTCGTCACCGATGATCAACATTTGATATTAAATCATAGCGATCATCTAAAATATATAGTCAAAAAGCATGACCCCCTCCGATCGGCCAGAGGCTCGAATAAGCCGATTTCTAACGGATTTGGCCGGGTCCGCTTCTCGATATCGTCATCATCCAGACCAGGATGCTTGGACAGTTGCAGAGAATGCGAAGTGTTCCCCGAAGTCCTGACCTTCGGTAGATCGCCGCAACCCTGACGCATCGCACGGCCTGTGATGGCGCGCTCACGCCAGCCAGAGGGGTGCCTTCGCCTCTCCCGGGCCACTCTGTGCCCCGTAAGGCGTTCGACGAGTGCGATCGGATGCGGTGGGGCCGGGGCGGCGCCGGGACCCTCCAGGTTCCGCCGGCGACCCCAGCGAACGCTGGGTGCTTGGGAAGGGGCCGCGTCGCAGCGGTCCCTCAGGCCGGGGCCGTCGTGTCGCGAAGGGCGCGCTCCGCGGCGAGGAAGGCTTCGACCGCGTCCGACATCAGCGGCGCTTCGGCCGCGATGCCGATCGCCGCGAGCAGGGTTCGCATGGGCACGTAGCTGCGCCGTGGGCGGTCATAGAGCCCGGCCTGAACCAGCGCGATGGCCGCGACCGTGCCGGTCTCCCGGATCACCATCCGGTGCTCGATGACGAAGCGGGTCTCGTCCCAATGCGCCAGCCGGGTCTCCAGGTCGAAAGTCTGGAACGGCCGGAGTTCGCGGCGAAAGCGGATCTGGCCGGCGCTGACCACCGGGGTCCAGCGCTGGCGCAGCACCGCGCGCCACAGGCCGGAGCCGAGCATGAGGTCGGTGCGGCCGAGATCCATCAGGGTCCAGTAGCGCCCATTGTTCAGGTGCAGCGACGTGTCGAGGTCGTGGGGCCAGACCCGGAAGCCGAGGCGCGAGACCCCGAAGGGCAGGGCGAGCTTCGGTCGCCGCCACGCGGTCGCGATGAGCCAGAGGAGGCGCAGCCAGAGATTCATGGGCGTCCCGGAACGGAGCCTCGGGTCGGGGCTCTCGGCAGCGCCCGGATTGGCAGAACCCCGTCGCCCGCGCCAGCCTCCGACGGGAGTCGGGTGATCGTGGTCGCGCCGGCGCTCCCGAACCCGTCGCCGTCCGCGCCGAGCGGAAGCCGAACCATCGGCCCCGGGAGCCGGCTCTCCGGGCATTCGAAGACGGACGCGGCTTCCTGCCCCAGCGCTGAGGATCGCCCTTCGCGCCGATCAGCCGCCGCTGGGCTGGTCCGCCGGGCCGTCCGGCACTGTAGTCTCACCGGAGCCCCGGGTGCGGTCCGCGCCGGTGGGGGTCGGTGAGAGGAATGGACATGCTAGCCCCGACGCTCCTGCGGCGCCTCGATCCGACAACGCTGCGCCTGTTCGTGGCGATGTGCGAGGACGGCACCCTGACCCAGGCGGCCCGGCGGGCGGCGATCGCCCCCTCCGCCGTCAGCAAGCGCCTGGTCGAGCTGGAGCAGAGCCTCGGCGTCCAGCTGATGACGCGCCAGGCGCGGGGCATGGTGATGACCCCGGCCGGGGAGACCCTGCTGCATCACGCACGGCGCATGCTGCACGACGTCGAGCAGATCGTGGCGGAGCTTGCCGAGCACGCCAAGGGCGTCCGGGGCATCGTGCGGATGTTCGCCAACCTGTCGGCCATCGTGCAGTTCCTGCCCGAGGACCTGCGCGCCTTCCTGGCGCGCCAGGAGGCCATCAAGATCAGCCTGGAGGAGCGCCCGAGCGGCGGCGTGGTCGCGGGCGTCGAGGCGGGCCTGGCCGAGCTCGGCATCTGCGCCGGCAGCATCCCGGCCCGCGGCCTGACCAGCGTGCTCTACCGCCGGGACAGCCTCGTCGTGGTCATGCGACACGACCACCCCCTGGCGGACCGGTCCGCACTCGCCTTCCGGGACACCCTCGACCACGACTTCGTCGGGCTCCACGCCGAGAGCTCGATCTATGCCAGCGTGCGCGGCGAGGCCCAGAGCATAGGCCGCCCCTTACGCCTGCGCGTCCACGTTCCCGGCTTCGACGCGGTCCTGCGCATGGCCCAGGCCGATATGGGGCTCGGCGTGGTGCCCCTCGGGGTCTTCGCCCTCCTGGGACGCGCCATGGACCTCGCCGCGATTCCGCTCACCGACCCCTGGGCCCAGCGCGAATTGCGCATCGTCAGCCGCCCCGGCACCCTGTCGCCAGCGGCGAGCCTGCTCGTCGCCAGCCTGACCGCGGACGTCGCCTGAGCCTCGATGCGTTCTCCGAACGCGAACGGTCGTCGCCGAAAGACGGTTGGCCTTCCCCGGCCCTGCGCAGCTATCGATGTGACAAGAAGACGATCCCAGAAGACCATCGCCGACAGACCCCCGGAGGAATCGTTCATGGCCGGACCGCTCGCCGGAATCCGCGTTCTCGAACTCGGACAGCTCATCGCCGCCCCCTTCGCCGCCCGCCTGATGGCGGAGTTCGGCGCCGAGGTGATCAAGGTCGAGGCGCCGGGGGAGGGCGATCCCCTGCGCAAGTGGCGCAAGCTGCACGAGGGCACCTCCCTCTGGTGGTACCTCCAGTCCCGCAACAAGAAGTCGATCGCCGTCGACCTGAAGTCGCCGGAAGGCGTCGCGGTGGTGCGCGCCCTGGCCACCAGCGCCGACGTGGTCATCGAGAATTTCCGCCCCGGCGGCCTGGAGAAGCTCGGGCTCGGCTGGGCCGACCTCTCCGTCCTCAATCCCAACCTCGTCATGGTCCGGATCTCCGGCTACGGCCAGACCGGACCCTATCGCGACCGGCCGGGCTTCGGCGCCATCGGCGAGGCCATGGGCGGCCTGCGCTTCACCACCGGTCATCCGGACAGCCCGCCGGCCCGCGTCGGCGTCAGCATCGGCGACACCCTGGCCTCCCTGCACGGGGTCATCGGGGCGCTGATGTCGCTCCTCCACGTCAAGACCGCCGGCGGCAAGGGTCAGGTCATCGACGTCTCGCTGGTGGAGAGCGTGTTCAACGTGATGGAGAGCCTCGTCCCCGAATACGACCTCCTCGGCGAGGTCCGCACCCGGACGGGCGGCGCCCTGCCGGGCATCACGCCCTCGAACACCTACCCGACCCAGGATGGCGGCTACGTCGTCATCGCGGGGAACAGCGACCCGATCTTCCGGCGCCTGATGCAGGCGATCGGCCGGCCCGACCTCGCCGACGACCCGGCCCTGCGCAGCAACGACGGCCGCTCGGCCCAGGCGGCGATGCTCGACGCGGCCATCGCCGATTGGTCGGGCTCGCGCAGCATCGCGGAGGCGCTGGCAACCCTGGAGGCGGCGCAGGTCCCCGCCGGGCGGATCTACTCGGTGGCCGACATCGTCGCCGACCCGCACTACCAGGCCCGCGACATGATCCTCCCGACCGAGCTGCCCGGCGGCACGGCGGTGAAGATGCCGGGCATCGTGCCCAAGCTCTCCGAGACCCCCGGGGCGGTGCGCTGGTCCGGCCCGGCCCTCGGGGCCCATACCGACGCGGTGCTGGCGGATCTCGGCTACGACGCCGCGGCGATCGCGGCCCTGCGGACCACGGGAGCGGTGGCATGAGCGGCGGCGAGACTGGCAGCACGGGCGACGAGACGCCCCTGATCGTCCAGGAGGTTGCGCCCCGCGACGGCCTGCAGATCGAGCCGGCCTTCGTCGACACAGCCGACAAGGTCGCGCTGATCGACGCCCTCTCGGCGACGGGCTTTAGCCGGATCGAGGCGACCTCGTTCGTCTCACCCAGGGCCGTCCCGGCCCTGCGCGACGCCGCCGAGGTGCTGGCCCGGATCACCCGGCGCCCGGGCACGCTCTACGTCGCCCTGGTGCCGAACCTGAAGGGCGCCGAGCGGGCACTCGCGGCGCGCGCCGACGAGCTCAACCTCGTCATGTCGGCGAGCGAGACCCACAACCGCGCCAACATGGGCCTGACCCGCGAGGCCTCCCTCGACGGCTTCGCGCGCATCGTCGCGGCGGCCCGCGGCAGCGGGGTGCGACTCAACGCGACGGTGGCCACCGCCTTCGGCTGCCCCTTCGAGGGCGCCCAGCCGCCGGAGCGGGTCCTCGGCATCGTCGAGCGCTACCGCGCCCTCGGGATCGACGGCATCACGCTGGCCGACACCACCGGCATGGCGAACCCGCGCCAGGTCGGCGACCTCGTGGCCCGGGCCCTCCGGCTCGTCCCGGTGGAGGCGCTGACGCTCCACTTCCACAACACCCGCGGCCTCGGCCTCGCCAACGTGCTGGCGGCGCGGGCGGCCGGCGCCCGGCGCTTCGATGCGGCCCTCGGTGGCCTCGGCGGTTGCCCCTTCGCCCCGGGCGCCACCGGCAACATCTGTACCGAGGACCTCGTGAGCATGGCTCACGAGATGGGCATTCCCACCGGCCTCGACCTCGACGGACTGATCACCCTGTCGCGCGGGCTGCCGGCCCTCGTGGGCCATCCCGTGCCGGGGCAGGTGGCCCAGGCCGGGCGCCCCGGCGACCTCCACCCGCCGCCGCCCGGGATCGCGGCCTGACGCTGGGGTTCGGCGCACGACGAGCCGAACCCGCACCACGAGCCGAACCAAGAGACTGCCCGAACGCAAGAACGCCGAACACGAGACTGCCGAACATGCAAGACCGCCCGGATAAGGGCGGCGCGCCATCGAGACGCCTCCAGGGAGAGACACCATGACCCTCGCCGCCCCGGCCGCCCTCGGCGTGCCCGCAGAGACCAGCGAAGCCGCCACCTACCGCAAGATCGCCTGGCGGCTGATGCCGCTGATCATGGTCTGCTACCTGTTCGCCTTCTTCGACCGCATCAACATCAGCTTCGCCAAGTTCCAGCTCCAGAGCGACCTCGGTTTCAGCAACACCGCCTACGGCCTCGGCGCGAGTCTGTTCGTGGTCGGCTACGTCATCTTCGAGGTGCCCTCGAACCTGATCCTGTACCGGGTCGGCGCCCGGCGCTGGATCGCCCGGATCATGATCTCCTGGGGGCTCGCCACCGCTGCCATGGTGTTCATCACCCAGGAGTGGCACTTCTACGCCCTGCGCTTCCTCATCGGCGCCATGGAGGCGGGCTTCGCCCCCGGCATCCTCTACTACCTGACCCTGTGGTTCCCGGCCTCGCGGCGGGGGCGCATCACCTCGATGCTGTTCGTGGCTTCGGCCCTCTCGGGCATCTTCGGCGCCCCGTTCTCGGGCCTGATCCTGACCTCGCTCAACGGCGTCGCGGGCCTCGCCGGATGGCAGTGGCTGTTCCTCGCCGGCGGCCTGCCCTGCCTGCTCCTCGGCGCCCTGGTGATGAGCCGCTTCGACGACCGCGTCAGCGATGCCCGCTGGCTGACCGACTCCGAGAAGACCCTGGTGGCGAGCCAGATCGCCGAGGCCAACCGCGGCATCGGCGACCACTCGCTCCTGGGCGCCATCCGCAGCCCCGGCTTCCTCAAAGTCGGGCTGATCTACTTCCTGCTCCAGATCGGCTCCTACGGCCTGAATTTCTGGGGACCGGACCTGATCCGCACCGCGAGCGGCGCCAGCACCGGGACGGTCGGGCTCCTGGCGGCGCTGCCCTACATCTGCGGGGCGATCAGCATGGTGGTGATCGGGCGGCTGTCCGACGCCTCCGGCAACCGGCCGAAATTCGTCGCCGGCCTCGCCATCGCGGCGGCTCTCGGTTTCTTCGGCGCCGGCCTGTTCGACCGGCAGATCGTTCCGCTGATGCTGGCCCTCTGCCTCGTCGGCACCGGGATCGTCGCCTCGATCCCGACCTTCTGGACCTTGCCGCCGAAGCTCGTCACCGGCGTCGGCGCCGCCGGCGGCATCGCCCTCATCAACACCCTCGGGCAGTTCGGCGGCATCGTCAGCCCGGTGATGGTGGGCTGGGTGAAGGATCTCACCGGATCGACCACCCCGGCCATCTGGGTGATCGCCGGCCTGTGCCTCACGGCCGCCGCCATCAGCCTGTTCGCCCTGCCGGCCCAGCTGCGCCGCAGCGACCGGATCGACTGACCGTCCGTCGGAGCGCCGCCTGGTCGGGGGCGCTCCGTCCGACCTCAGGCGTGCGGGACGGGGAGAGGCGCCTCGTCCGTCGCGCCGACGAAGCGACCCAGGACCCGACCGAGGACGGCGCTGAGGCTGTCCATCAGCAGGAACACCGCCGGCACGAAGACCAGCGAGAGCAGGGTCGAGACGATCAGGCCCGAGATCACCGCCACCGCCATCGGCGCGCGGAACTCGCCGCCGATGCCGAGCGCCATGGCGGAGGGCACCATGCCGGCCGCCATGGCGATGGTCGTCATCACGATGGGGCGGGCGCGCTTGCGACCGGCATCCACGATGGCGGTGACCCGGTCGACGCCGCGGGCCATCTCCTCCACGGCGAAATCCACCAGCATGATGGCGTTCTTCGTCACCAGCCCCATCAGCATCAGGATGCCGATCACCACCGGCATCGAGATCGGCATGTTCAGGATCAGGAGGCCGAGGATCGCGCCGCCGATGGAGAGCGGCAGCGAGAACAGGATGGTCAGCGGCTGCAGGAACGAGCCGAAGAGCAGCACCAGCACGGCGTAGACCATCATGATCCCGGCGCCCATCGCCATGAGGAAGCCGGAAAACACCTCGCCCATGATCTCGGCGTCGCCCGTCTGACGGATGGTGACGCCCGGCGGCAGGGTCTTGGCCGTGGGCGTCTCCAGCGCCTGGGCGATCAAGGAGCCGAGCGCGTCGGAGCCCTCCATGTTGGCCTCCACGGCCACGCGCACGACGCGGTCGTAGCGCTCGATGGCGCCGGGGCCCTGGTCGAGTTCGATGTCGGCGACGGCCGCGAGGGGCACGGCGGCGCCGTTCTTGGCCGGCACCTTGAGGTTCTCCAGGCGCGAGACCGCGCCGCGGGCGCTCTCGGGAAGCTGCACCCGGATCGGGACCTGGCGGTCGGGCGCGTTGAACTTCGCCAGGTTCAGGCCGATGTCGCCGATGGTGCCGACCCGCACGGTCTCGGCGATGGCGTCGGTGGAGACGCCCAGATCGGCGGCCGCCCCCTCCTTGGGCCGGATGCGGACCTCAGTGCGGTTGAGGGGGGCCGTCGACATCACCGAGACGAGGTGGGGGATCGCCGCCATGTCGCGCTGGAGCCGGGCGGCGACCTCCGCGACCACCGCGGCATCGGGGCCGCCGACCACGAGGGCGAGGTCGCGCTGGCCGCCGTCGCGCAGGGTCCAGGAGCGGATGTCGGGTTCCTGGGCGAGCAGGCCGGCGATCTCGGTCTCGATGGCGGCCTGCTTGCGGGCGCGCTGGTTCTTCGGCGTCAGGTTGACGATGAGGGTGGCCAGCCGGGTCTCCTTCTTGCCGCCGGCCTGGCGGCCACCGTCGACGAAGACCGAGACCACCTCGGGCAGGGCCCGGATGCGGGCCACTACCCGGTCCGAGACCGCGACGGTGTCGGGCAGGCGGGCGCCAGGCGCGAGCTCGACCATGAACAGGGTGCGGGCATTGTCCTGCTTCGGCACGAACCCCGAGGGCAGCAGGCCGGTGGAGGCCAGGGAGCCGGCGAACAGCGCGAGGCCGACGATCAGCGTGATGACGCGGTGGCGCACCGACCAGCCGACGAGGCGGCCGTAGGCGCGCATCACCGGTCCCTCGCGCTCCTCGGCATGGCCGTGGTCGCGCAGGAAGTAGGCCGCCAGCATCGGGGTGATGAGGCGCGCCACGAGGAGCGACATGAACACCGAGACCGCGATGGTGAGTCCGAACTGCATGAAGTAGCGGCCCGCGATGCCGCCCATGAAGGAAACGGGCGCGAACACCGCGATCAGGGTCGCCGTGATGGCGATGACGGCGAGCCCGATCTCGTCGGCGCCCTCGATGGCGGCGCGGTAGGGCGATTTGCCGAGCCGCATGTGCCGGACGATGTTCTCGATCTCCACGATGGCGTCGTCGACGAGGATGCCGGTGACCAGGGTGATGGCGAGCAGGCTGATCCCGTTGAGGGTGAAGCCCATGGCGTCCATCGCCCAGAAGGTCGGGAAGACCGAGAGCGGCAGCGCGATGGCGGCGATCAGCGTCGCGCGCCAGTCGCGCAGGAACAGAAAGACCACGAGCACGGCGAGCGCCGCCCCCTCGATCAGGGTGTGCATCGCCGAATCGTAGGAGCCGATGGTGGCGGCCACCGAGGAGTCGATGGTCGCGAACTGGATGTCGGGATAGGCGGTCTTGAACTCGGCGATGCGCTTCTCGACGCCGGCCGCGACCTCGGCGTCGCTGGCACCCGAGCCCCGGGAGACGGCGAAGGCGACGACCGGCTCGCCGTTGAAGCGTGCGAAGGTGCGCGGCTCCTCGATGGAATCCTCCAGCGTCGCCAGTTCGTCGAGGCGGACCTTGCGGCCGCCCGGGAGCACGATGGAGGTCGCCTTGAGGTCGCGCAGCGAGCGCGAGGCGGCGAGCGTCCGGATCGACTGCTCGCGCCCGCCGACCTCGCCGCGCCCGCCCGCCATGTCGGCGGAGGTCAGGCGCAGCTGACGGTTCACGTCGGCCGCCGTGATGCCCAGCGCCAGCAGGCGGTCGGGGAGCAGGGTGACGCGCATCTCGCGGGCGACGCCGCCGACGCGCTCGACGCCGCCGACGCCCTTCACGCCCTGGAGCGAGCGGGCGACCTTGTCTTCCACGAACCAGGACAGCTCAGCCGGCGTCATCCCGGGCGACTTCACGCCGTAGATCAGGATCGGCAGGCCGGTGATCTCGACGCGCTGGATCACCGGCTCGTCGATGGTGCGGGGCAGGTTGATGCGGATCTTCGAGACCGCGTCCTTGACGTCGTTGACGGCCCGGTCGGTGTTCACCTCGAGGCGGAACTCCACGGTGGTGACCGAGGAGCCCTCCGTGATGGCCGAGGTGATGTGCTTGACCCCGCGCACGCCCGCGATCGAATCCTCGACCCACTTCGTCACCTGGGTCTGCAGCTCGGAGGGTGCGGCGCCCGACTGCGTGATCGTCACCGAGACGATCGGCACGTCGACATTGGGCATCCGCGTCACCGCGAGGCTGCGGAAGCTGACGAGGCCGAGCACGATCAGCACCAGGAACAGCACGAGCGGCGCGATCGGGTGGCGGATCGCCCAGGCGGAGATGTTCAGGCGCATGCGGCGACTCGATGGGGGGTTCGTATCGGGAGACGAGGAGGCACCCGGTCAGGGCGTCCCCGCCTCGGCGGTCTCGCGCGGGGAGGGGGCGGCGGCGACGGCAGGCTCGGGTACGGCCAGCGCCACCGGGCGGACCCGGTCGCCGTCGCGCAGGAAGCTGCCGGCGCGGGCCACCACGCGCTCGCCGTCGGCGAGTCCGGCACGGATCTCGATGTCGTCGTCGTCGGACAGGCCGGTGCGGACCTCGCGGGCCTCGACCACGTCGTCCGCGACCACGAGGACGGAGCTGCGCTTGCCCCCGCCGTAGAGCACGGACGCCTGCGGCACGGTTACGCCGCGGGTGCGGGCGAGCTCGACGGCGCCGCGCGCGAAGGTGCCGATGCGCAGGCGCGGGTCCGGCTCCAGGCGGATGCGGACCTTGCCGAGCCGCGTCGCCTTGTCGACCTCCGGGTAGACGGTGCGGACGCTGCCGGGGATACGGGTGCCGTCGCCGAGGTCGATCCAGGCCGGGGCGTTGTCGCGGAGCTGCGGCAGCTTGGTCTCGATGACCTCGCCCTCGAGCTCGATCTCGCCCCGGGCGATCAGGCGGAACAGGGGCTCGGCCGAGGCGGAGGCGGCGAGACCGACGCGGGCGCTGCGGCGGCTGACGATGCCGGCCTCCGGCGCGCGGATCTCGGTGCGGGCCAGGCGCAGGTTCAGTTCCTCCAGGACGGCCCGGGCCTGGGCGAGGTCCGCCCGGGCGATGCGCAGGCCGTTGCGGGCGAAGGCGCGCTTGCCCTCGGCCTGGCGCAAGGCAGCGGTGCGGCCCTCCATCACGGCCGCGGTGGCGTTGCCGGTCTTCAGGAGCTGCTGGGCGCGTTCGAAGGCGAGGCGCGCCTCGGTCTCGGCGGCCTCCGCCTGCTCGATGCTGCTCTGGGCCTGGGGCACGGCGGCCTCGGCCTTCTCCACCAGGGCCGCCTGCTGGGCGAGCTGGCGGTCGATGAGGTCGCGCGAGAGGCGGGCGAGCACTTGGCCGCGGGCCACCCGGGCGCCTTCCTCCACCAGCACCTCGGTGACCCGGTAGCCCTCGATCTCGGGCGTCACCAGGATCTCGTCACGCGGGACCAGGGTACCGGTGACGACCACCGACTCCACGATCTCGCGCCGCTTGGCTTCGACCACGCTGATCGTCGGCACGAGGTTGGCCTTGATCGGCTGAGCGGAGGCGGCCGGCGGCTGGGCCGGGCCGGCGAGGGCTGCGAAGGCGGGCAGCGCCCAGGCGAGCAGGGCGAGACCGAGGCGGGCGACGGTCATGGGCGGGGTTCCGTGACGGGAAGGGGGACACGGCCGGCGAGCTCGGCCTCGATCAGGGCCTGGAGCTGCGCCACGGCGAGACTCGTGTCGAAATCGGGCAGGATGGCCCGGCTCAGGACGATCCCCTTCAGCTGCGGCGCGAGCAGGGCGTAGAGGGCGACGGGATCGCAGTCCGGCGCGGTGGCGAGGTCGGCGAAGGTCTCCTCGAACCAGGCCCGGGCCTCCGCCTCGGTCTCCGCCGTCAGGGCGGCGATGGCCGGGTTGCGGGTGCCCTCGGACCAGATTTCCAGGCGCAGCACCGCCGCCTCCCGGGTCAGGGCGCCGAAATACTGCCCGAGCACGCCGAACAGCGCGCTGCGCCGGTCGCCCTCCTGCTGGAGACGCGTCACCAGCTGGGCGCCGCTGATGCGCTCGCGCTCGACGAGGCCGAGGACCAGCGCCTCCTTGGAGCGGAAGTAGTGGTAGAAATTGCCCGCCGTCATGCCGGCCTCGCGGGCGAGATCCTGCATCGTGGTGCGGTGGAACCCGTTGCGCACGAAGCAGGCGCAGGCGGCGTCGAGGATCTGTTCCCGCCGCGCGGTCTGGCTGGCGCGAGCGTCGATGAGGGTGCCGACCGGCGAGGCCATGGTCAGGAGACCCGTCCGTCCGCCGAGGGCGCGACCACCCGGCAGGCGGCGACCGAGGCGTCCGCATCGGCGCAGAGGCGAGCCTGCCAGCCGACCGCGCCGTTTCCGGTCCAGGCGATGAGCGCGGCCCAGCCGAGCACCAGCACGGCCCCGAGCAGAAGGTGCTCCGGTGCGACGAACGCCCGCGCCTTGCCCACCAGCGCCAGAAACGGGAAATCTTCGTGCGTCCGCTGCATCGCATCCTCCACCCGACCCCATCGTCGTATTGAATGTTCATTCACTGGTCAATGAGCGTTCATTCTGGGGGTGCGGCAGGACACGGTCATGCGGCCTCAGGGCCACGAACGCCCTGGCCACTCGAGCCGCCGTGTCAACGTGAAGCAAGCCGGGGCCGGAACGGCGGAGCGCCGCACGGGTTCGAGCAGACCCCCGCGGAGGATCCCGGTCGGCCCGGTTCGGACAGAGGCGACGCGCAGGGATTGCCCGTGGCGCCTCGCCCGGACCCGGCCGGACTCGTTCGCTCACCATCCGAGGTCGCCCGCGCCGTGCTGAAGCCTTTTCCCCGCGAGGGCGGTGCCGTCGCCCGCACCGACGGATTCCTCCCGATTGAGGGCTACGCGGCCATCGGCGAGGGTCGCTCGGTCGCGCTCTCGGGCGCCGACGGATCCATCGACTGGTGGTGCTGTCCCAATCTCGATTCACCGCCGCTGTTCGACCGCCTGCTCAGCCCGGAGGAGGGCGGCTACTTCGCGATCACGCCGGAGGAGCCCTTCACCGCCGAGATCGGCTATCGCGGCGGCAGCAACGTCCACGAGACCGTCTTCACCACGAAGACCGGGCAAGCACGACTGACCGAGAGCCTGAACAGCGGCCCGGCTGGGCGCCTGCCCTGGGCGGAACTGGCTCGCCGGATCGAAGGCTTGGAGGGGCACGTGCGCTTCCGGGTCTCTCTGGTCTTCGGCACGCGGGGCGACACGGCCGCGCCCTATCTCTCGGGCAACAGCAACGGCACCGCCTTCCACGTGGCCGGTATGATGGGCCTGTTCCGCACCAGCGACGGCATCCGGATCGAGACGGAGAACGACCATGCCATCTCGGGCTTCGTCGAGGTGCGGGCGGGCCAGCGCGAGGTCGTCGCCATCGTGGCGGCCGAGAACCAGCCCCTGGTGGTGGCATCGATCGACGAGATCGACGGGCGCATCGACGTATCCTGTCAGGAATGGCGCGACTGGACCGAGCGTCTCGCCTATCGGGGTCGCTATGCCGAGCAGGTCGAGCGCAGCGCCCTGGCGCTGAAGCTGCTGCTCTACTCGCCCACCGGCGCCATCGCGGCGGCGGCCACGAGCTCCCTGCCCGAGGGCATCGGCGGCTCCAAGAACTACGATTATCGCTACGCCTGGATCCGCGATGCCGGCTACGTCATCAAGGCTTTCCTGCGTTTGGGCGCCCAGGCCGAGGCCAACGCGGCCCTGTCCTGGCTGATGCGCCACATCGGCGAGCACGGGGCGCAGGTGCTCTACACCCTCGACGGCGGCTGCGTACCCGGCGAGCGGGACATCGACCTGCCGGGCTATCGCGGCTCGCGCCCTGTGCGCACCGGCAACGCCGCCACGAGCCAGCACCAGCACGGCATCTACGGCGACATCTTCGAGACCGCCGAGCGCTTCGTCGCCGACGGGAACATGCTCGACCTGCGCACCGGGGCGCTGCTCGCCCAGCTCGCCGACCAATGCGCCGAATCCTGGAAGCTCAAGGATGCGGGCATCTGGGAGTTGCCGGAGGCCGAACACTACACCGGCTCGAAGATCAGTTGCTGGCAGGCGTTGGCCCGGGCGGTGGAACTCGCGGATGGCGGCCACCTGCCGGGCAATTGCCGCGAGCGATGGGCCCGGGCCCGCGACCGCGTAGCGGAGTGGATCGACGGGAACTGCTGGTCGGAGGCGCAGCAATCCTACGTCATGTATCCGGGCACGGAGAAGCTCGACGCCTCGATGGCGCTGGCCGTGCGCTTCCGCTTCGGCAACCCCGAGCGGCTCGCAGCCACCTGCCGGGCCATCGACCGGGAGCTCGGACGCGGCCCCTACCACTACCGTTACACTGGCGCCGAGGTGGAGGAGGGCTGCTTCCTGGCCTGCACCTTCTGGCTCGTCGAGGCCAAGGCCCTGCTCGGGGAGACGGCGGAGGCGCAAGCAGCGTTCGAGGCCCTGGTGAAAGCCCTCGACCGGAATTCCGGCACCTACTCGGAGATGGCCGACCCCGACAGCGGCACCTATCTCGGCAACCTGCCCCAGGGCCTGACCCACCTCGCCCTCATCCAGGCTGCCGCCACCCTGTCGGGCCTCAGCCTGTGAGGCTGCGGCATTCGGCGGGAGCATTGGTCGCAGATCCGACCCCCATCCTGCCGCGTTGCCGGGGACCACGATAGGAGACGGCAGCATGGCCAAGACCACGGATAAGACCACGGATAAGACCACGGACGTGACGACCTACACCCTCAAGCAGGCCCTGGCCGCCCGCGTCGACGATCACGTGGAGATCGCGGTCGAGGCAGAGGACGGCACCCGGTTCAAGATCCGGGCGACCGCAGACCAGCTCGACGCCCTCACGGGCGACCTCGAGACCATTCTCGAGGCCGACGACGCGGACGCCTGATCGTCCTGGGGCCCGCCGCCAGGCGGGCCCATTCTCTCGAAGACAGCCCTGGAAGGCCGAGACGCCGATGACCATCGATCCCCGTGACGCCGGCCCGCGGCCGCCCTTTCCCGGCGACCAGCAGCAGGAGCGGCCGGGCCTGACCTCGCGGATGCGTCCGGCTCCCGACCACGGCGAGACGAGCTACGTCGGAAAGGGACTCCTGACCGACCGGGTCGCCCTGGTAACCGGCGGCGATTCCGGCATCGGCCGGGCCGTGGCCATCGCGTATGCCCGCGAGGGCGCCGACGTGGCGATCGCTTACCTGCCGGTCGAGCAGTCCGATGCCGAGGACACCGCCGAATGGGTGCGCAGGGCGGGCCGGCGCGTCCTGCTCCTGCCCGGCGACCTGCGGGACCCGACCTATTGCCGCGACCTCGTCGCCCGCACCGTCGCCGAGCTCGGTGGCCTCGACATCCTCGTAAACAACGCCGCCGCACAGGTGGTCAACGAGTACCTCGACGACGTGACGCCGGAGGATCTCGAGGGATCGTTCCGCGCGAACGTCTTCGCGATGCTCTACCTCGCCCAGGCCGCCGTGCCGCACATGAAGCCGGGCTCGGCCATCGTGAACTCCACGAGCCAGCAGGCCAAGGTCGCCGACAAGACCATGCTGGTCTACGCCGCGACCAAGGGTGCCATCGCGAGCCTGACCATTGGCATGTCCAACCTGCTGGCGCCCAAGGGCATCCGGGTGAACTGCGTCGCTCCGGGCCCGGTCTGGACCCCGATTCAGCCCATCGTGAAGAGCCCCGAGCAGATCGCGTCCCTCGGTGCCGACACGCCCCTCGGCCGTGCCGGTCAACCGGCCGAACTCGCCCCCGCCTACGTGCTCCTCGCCTCGCGCGAGGGCAGCTACATGACGGGCGCGCTGGTGCCGGTGACGGGCGGTACGCCGATGTACTGATGAACCCGACGCCCGTGGCCGCGGCGATGGCCTCACGCCATCGCCGCCGAGGCGTGCCGATCGCTTAGCGCCCCTCCTTCAGGAACGCCTCGGCGCTGCGCAGGCTCAGGGCCATGATGGTCAGCGCGGGGTTGGCGGCAAGCGAGCTCGGGAAGGTGGAGCCGTCGCAGACCCAGAGGTTGGGGACCTCGAACGTGCGACCGAAGGGATCCACGACCGCCGTGTCGCCGTCCCGGCCCATGCGGCAGGTACCGATGGTGTGGGCGACGCGCTCCAGGGTCCAGAGGTCCGTCGCCCCCGCCGCCTCCCAGACGCGGTTCAGGAAGCGGGTCGCGTGGGCGTTGAGCCGCTCCTCGTTCCGGCTGTAGCCGAAGCTGATCGCGGCCTTGCGCATACCCAGCGCATCGATCTCGTCGGACAGGGTCAGCACGTTGGCGTCGCAGGGCAGCGTCTCGCCGTTGATGCCGATGCCGGCCATGTGATTGTAGCGGGCGAGCTGGTCGGCCAGCGCCCGTCCCCAGAGCTTGCGGCCCCGCGCCACGGAATTGGCGAAGGTGAGGGGCACGACGCCAAGGCTCTGCACGAGGTAACCGCCAGCAAAGTCCGCGTCGGCCGGGCGGATCATGTCCTCGGTGATGAGCGAGGACGGATAGCCCTTGTTCATCCGCATCTCGGGCTCGAAGGTGCCCCAGACCTGGGTGGCGACGTGGCCCATGTAGTTGCGCCCGACCTGTCCGCTGCCGTTGGCCAGGTCGAGATGCAGCAGGAGGCGCGCGGATTCCACCGAGCCGGCGCAGAGGAAGACGTTGCGACAGGGCTGACGATGGTCGACGCCGCCGTGGCGGTAGATCACCGCCGTCACCCGGCCGTCCTTGGCGCGCTCGATGCCGTGGACCCGCGCCTCGGCCCGGATCTCGGCGCCGTGATGAACGGCGAGCGGCAGGTAGGTCACGTCCATGCTGGTTTTCGCGCCGGTGCGGCAGCCCTGGTGGCAGTAGCCGCAATTGATGCAGCCGGGCCGGGTCGGGCCGTGCTCCTGTGCGAAGGCGCGCGAAACCACGGCCGCCGGCGCATCGGCGTAGCGCACGCCGAGGGCCGTACAGGCGCTCGCCATGGCCTGGGCCGGGGCGTTGCGGGCGACGGGACTGAGCGGATAGGCACGCGACGCGTCCCACGGATAGGCGGCCGGACCGGAGACGCCGATGAAGGCCTCGACGCGCTCGTAGAACGGCAGCAGCTCGGCGTAGTCCAGGGGCCAGTCGACGCCCTCGCCGGTCTCGGTCTGGAGGCGCAGGTCGCGGGCGTCGGCCCGAGGCGTGAAGGCGCCCCAGTGCAGGGTTGAGCCACCGACGCCGGTGCCGCTGTTGTTGCCGCCGAAGGCCTCGGGCGTCGAGCCGCCGCTGATCCGCTCCTCGGTCCAGTAAATCTCGTCGGCCAGGGTCTCGTCGAAGGCGAATCCCTTCGGGTCGAAGTTCGGCCCCGCTTCCAGGGCCACGCAGGAGAGGCCGGCCTGGGCGAGGCGCGCCAGCAGAGGCGCGCCGCCGGCGCCGGTGCCGATCACCACCGCATCGACGGTCTCGGAGGTTGCGTGGCGACGCATCGCATCGAGATTCATCGGACAGTCTCCAGGGGGGCGTTCGGTTCCCAGGCCTCGCGCTGGCCGATGCCGACCTCGTGGAAGCCGGGCAGGGGTTCGGTGTCGCCGCCGGCGCCGATGCCGCTGAAGTTCATGCGGGCCAGAGCGACGGGGTGGGCGAGATAGGTGCGGGCCACGTCCGCGCGCAGGTCCTCGAACCAGCAGCCCATCTGCTCCGCGTCGAGGTCACCAGAGACCGCACCGGCCTCCAGGCTTCCCAGCAGCGCGTCCTGCGCCTCGGCCTCGAGGGCAACGAAGGGCGCGCCGTGGGCGGCGCGGGCGGCAGCGTCCAGGGTCTTCAGGGCGCGTCGGTAGGCCTCCGGATCAGGGGGGAGCCGGGCGAAGCGCCAGCCATCCCCCGCTCCGCTCGCCAGCCGCGCATCGATGCGGGCGGCAAAGTCGATGGTTCCGCCGCTCTCCTGCGGCAGCACCCGGGCGCAGGCGGCTCGCAGGATGGCGAGGCCGACCGGATCGAGCACCCGAGGCTGGTAGGCCGGGTCGTCTGGCTCTGCACGCTGCCGCAGGGCCGCGCGCAGGCGGGCATTGACCCGATCGGATCGGATCAGGGCCGCATAGGCGTCCGGGAGCGCGGGCGCCTCGGCTGTGGCTGAGACCGCTCCGGCCGCAAGGCTCCGCACCGCCTCGGCCACCGCCTCCGGGCGCTCCAGGGGGATGAGGTGCCCCGTCTCCGCCAGGGACACGAGGCGGTGATGGGCGAGATGCGGCGCCGTCAGGGCGGCCTGGGCCGCCGGGCCGAGATCGGCATCCTCAGCCCCCGCCAGGAGGACCGCCGGGCTGCGCAGCACGCCGATGCGTGCGCACCAGTCTTCGCGGCTGCCCCCGGTCAGCCAGCGTTTCCAGGCGTCGGGGTTGGCACGCAGGACATCCGCCACCGTCCGTGCCATCCGATCCGGGTCGAGGGGCCGGGCGATGTTCGCGGCAACGAAGGCCTCGGCCTCCCGCTGCCGGGTTTCGGGATCGGCATCGATCCAGGCGATCATGGCGGCGCGCCTGTCCTCGCCCATGGGCTCGGGGGAGGGCGGCGACCCCGCCATGAGCACGAGGCCGGTCAGACCGTCGAGACCCGGCGCACCATCCTCCGCTTGGCGAGCGACCACCAGGGCGACCTTGGCGCCCATGCTGTTGCCGGCCAGCATCCACCGGCCCGGCGCGTCGGCGCGGATCCGGGTAGCCACGCCGTCCGCCATGGCGGCCACATCCCGGCCTGAAGCGGCGCCGTCCGCGCCGAAGCCCGGCAGGTCGAGGGCGACGCAGGACACCGCGTCCGCGAGGTGTTGCGCGACCGTCTCGAAAGTCCCGGCACTGCCGCCGAGATAATGGAGGCAATATAAGACCGGCTGGTCGGATGATTTGATAGTCATTGCCGGGAAAGAGCGCGCGGCGGCGTCCGTTCAAGTCATCGGGGACGCGGCGTTCGGCAGCAGCCCGGCCGCGGAACGAACGCCCGCAGCGGTTGCACGTCCGTCAGCGGGTCGCGGAGGCCTGCAGAACCGCGAAGACGCGCAGGCTCGCTTCCAGGTCGGCGGTGCTGACCTCGGCGAAGACTTCGGCGCGCAGGCGGGCGAGATCGGCCTCCATATGGGCGACCACGGCCGTGCCGGCCGGCGTCAGGCTGAGCACCTTGGCCCGGCGGTCCGTGGGATCTTCGCGGCGGACCGCGAGGCCGGCTTCGCAGAGCTGGTCGAGGAGACGCACCAACGACGGTCCCTCGATGCCGACGGCCTCGGCCAGGGCGTTCTGCCGCGGCGCACCGTCGAGACGGGCGATCATGATCAGCGGCACGGCGGTTGCGTCCGAGAGGCCGTGCGCCTCCATCACGGCGTTGGCGGCGCGGCGCCAGTGGCGCCCCGTCAGCAGCAGGGTGTGCGTGTAGGCGAGGCGGAGCTGGTCCAGGCTGCGGGAGGGCGGCGGATTGACCGGCGCCGGCTCCGCGGACGGTTTTGGAGGCGACACGCACCAGGCTCCTGTGACACCGACCGGTGGATGATCCGATTCTCTTTTCGTTTGCGTATTATTAGGATGCAATCCGTTTGATCGCAAGCGGACATCGTCGTATCAGGACACCAGCCCACGTCTCGTCGTCCGGATGCGCCCGGCGGCCCGCGCCGTGGCGGGCGCTGCACCGGCCCTTGATTGATCCGACGAGACGTAAGTAAGGACTGACGATGAGCGCCCCCGACGACCTCTCCTTCACCACGCAGCCGCATGCCTCGCCTGTCTCACCGGAGCGCCGGGCCGAGCTCCTCGTCGATCCCGGCTTCGGGCGGGTGTTCACCGACCACATGGTGACGATCCGCTACGTCGAGGGACGCGGCTGGCACGATGCCCGCGTCGAGGCGCGCGCGCCGATCGCCCTCGATCCGGCGGCGGCGGTGCTGCACTACGCCCAGGAGATCTTCGAGGGGCTGAAGGCCTACCGCACGGCCGATGGCGGTGCCGCCCTGTTCCGGCCGGAGGCCAACGCCCTGCGCTTCCGTCGCTCGGCCGAGCGCCTGGCGATGCCGCCGCTCCCCGACGCCGCCTTCGTCGAATCGGTCAAGCAGCTCGTCAGCGCCGACCGCGACTGGATTCCGTCGAGCGAGGGCGGCAGCCTGTACCTGCGCCCCTTCATGATCGCCAGCGAGGTGTTCCTCGGGGTCAAGCCATCCTCCGAATACCTCTACCTCGTCATCGCCTCGGCAGTGGGCGCCTACTTCAAGGGCGGCTCCGAGACCGTGACGGTCTGGGTCTCGCGGGACCAGACCCGCGCGGCGCCCGGCGGCACCGGTGCGGCCAAGTGCGGCGGCAACTACGCCGCCAGCCTGCGCGCCCAGGCGGCGGCTGTGGAGCATGGCTGCGCCCAGGTGGTCTTCCTCGACGCGGTCGAGCGCCGCTGGGTCGAGGAACTCGGTGGCATGAACATCTTCTTCGTCTTCGACGACGGCTCGATGGTCACCCCGCCCCTGAGCGACACCATTTTGTCGGGCATCACCCGCGACTCGATCCTGACCCTGGCCCGGGCGGACGGCATCTCGGTCGCCGAGCGGCCCTATTCCATCGACGACTGGAAGGCGGACGCCGCCAGCGGACGCCTGCGCGAGGTCTTCGCCTGCGGCACCGCCGCGGTCATCACGCCGGTCGGGACCGTGCGCAGCGCCGACGGGGAGTTCTCGGTCTCGGATAACGTCGCTGGGCCGGTGACGAAGCGCCTGCGCTCGGCCCTCGTGGACATCCAGCGCGGCAACGCCCCCGATCCCCACGGCTGGGTCACGCGGGTGTATTGAGCGGTCGTCGCTCGGCTCAGGCGAGCCAGGGCTGGGCCGCGAGGTGCCGGGCCTGGAACGCCCGGATCGCCTCCGCGTGGTCGAGGGTGGCACCGATCGCGTCGAGGCCCCGGACGAGGTGATCCTTGCGCCGGGCCGGGATGTCGAAGCGCTGCACCACGCCGTCCGCGGTGGCGATGGTCTGGGCCGGCAGGTCGATCGTCATGCGATTGCGGGCGGGGTCGGCCGCCAGGGCCGCCAGATCCGCGACAGGCTCGGGTGAAAGCTCGATCAGCAGCAGACCGTTATTGGCGGCGTTGTCGGCAAAGATGCCGGCGAAGCTGGTGCCGATGACCGCGCGGATGCCACCCTGGAGCAGGCCCCAGACCGCATGCTCGCGCGACGAGCCGCAGCCGAAATTCGGGCCGACCACGAGGATGCACGCCCCCTGCCAGGCGGGCCGGTTGAGGACGAAGTCAGGGCGCGGCTGGCCGGGGCCGACGTAGCGCAGGGCGTGGAAGGTGGCCGCGCCCAGGCCGGCGCGGTCGATCCCCTTCAGGAACTGCTTGGGCATGATGACGTCGGTATCGATGTTGGCTCCGGGCAGGCCGGCGGCCGGACCCGCGACGATCGTGAACGGCTGCATGGTCAGGTCTCCGGCGCGAGGCGGCGGCTGTCGATGAGGTGGCCCGCGATGGCCGCGGCTGCCACCATGGCGGGGCTCATCAGGTGGGTGCGCCCGCCTGCGCCCTGGCGGCCCTCGAAGTTGCGGTTGGTGCTGGAGGCGCAGCGCTCGCCCGGCGCCAGCACGTCGTCGTTCATGGCCAGGCACATCGAGCAGCCGGATTGGCGCCACTCGAACCCGGCATCGCGGAAGACCCGGTCGAGCCCCTCGGCCTCGGCGGCCCGGCGCACGCTGGAGGAGCCTGGCACCACCATGGCCTGGACCCCGTGTGCGACCCGCCGGCCGCGCACGAGGGCGGCGGCCTCGCGCAGGTCGGAGAGCCGGGCGTTGGTGCAGGAGCCGATGAAGGCGCGCTGGATCGGGATGGCCGCGAGGGGCGTACCCGGCACCAGGTCCATGTAGGCCAATGCCCGGACCATGTCCCGCCGCCGGGCCGGATCGGGCTCGGCCGCCGGATCCGGCACGCAGCCGTTGACCGGGCCGGCCTGGTCCGGGCTGGTCCCCCAGGTGACCATCGGCTCGATCGCGGACGCGTCGAGGGCGACCTCGCGGTCGAACGCGGCCCCGTCGTCGCTGCGCAGGGTCCGCCAATGAGCCGCGGCGGCTTCCCAGAGGGCGCCCTTCGGCGCGCGGGGCTTGTCCACCAAGTAGTCCAGCACGGTCTGGTCGGGGGCCATGACGACGCCGCGGGCGCCACACTCGACGGCCATGTTGCAGATCGTCATGCGCCCCTCGACGGACAGGGCCGCGACGGCGGGGCCGGCGAACTCGACGGCGTAGCCCGTCGCTCCGTCGGCGCCGATCCGGCGGATCAGGGCCATGACCACGTCCTTGGCGGTGACGCCCGGCGCCAGGGCGCCCGAGACCGTGACCCGCAGGGTCTTCATCCGCCGGTACACCAGGGTCTGGGTGGCGAGGTAGTGCTCGATGTCCGAGGTGCCGATGCCGAAGCCGAGGGCGCCCAGCGCCCCGTAGGTGGTGGTGTGGCTGTCGCCTGCCGCCACGATCATGCCCGGCAGGACGAAGCCCTGCTCGGGGGCGACCACGTGCTCGATGCCCTGGAGGGGGTGCAGCACGTCGAGGAGTTCGATCCCGAAATCCCGGCAGTTCTCGTCGAAATACGCGACCTGCCGCGCTCCGCCCGGATCGGGCATGGCGGCGACGCGCTGGGCCGCCGTGGGATTGACGTGATCGACCACCGCCAGGGCGGCCTCCGGTCGCCAGACCCGACGCCCGGCGGTGCGCAGGCCGCTGAAGGCCTGCGGGCTGGTGTACTCGTTGAGCACGGTGCGATCGACGTAGAGCAGGACGCTGGCCCCGGGGCCCTCGGCCGCGTCGAGGCAGCGCACGGTGTGAGCGTCCACCAGCTTGTCGTAGAGGGTGCGGGCCTGCATCGATCGGCTCTCTGGCTCAGGCGGGATTTGGGCGTGGGACTTGGGCGTGGGACTTGGGCTCAAGCGGGACTGAACCCGATCCGGCCCTGCGAGGCCAATGCCGATGCGGCATCGGGTGATGCCGGGCTCCCCGGCCGGTTGACCCTGGGGCGGCCCGCTCGCAATCTGCCACCTTCGACGATCCCCGACCTCTCGAGAGCACCGACGCGATGGACTCCGCCTGGCTGGAGGATTTCCTGGCCCTGGTCGACGGCGGCCACTTCTCCCGGGCCGCCGAGCAGCGCGGCATCACCCAGCCGGCCTTCAGCCGCCGGGTCCGGGCCCTGGAAGACTGGGTCGGCGGCCCGCTCTTCGACCGCGAGAGCCAGCCCGTGACCCTGACCCCCGCGGGCATCCGCTTCCGCCCGGTGGCGGAGGAGACCCTGCGCCGGCTCTACCAGGGACGCGAGGCCGCCCGCGAGGCCGGACGCGCCGCCGCCGAGACCCTGCGCTTCGCCTCGACCCAGGCCCTGTCGCTGACCTTCTTCCCGCGCTGGCTGCAGGCCCTTGAGGCGCGCGAATCGTTCAGCGCCACCGTCCATCTGACGGCGGCGCACATGGCCGCCTGCGAGCAGGTGATGCTGCGCGGCGAGGCGCAGTTCCTGCTCTGCCACCACCACCCGGCGGCAGCGAGCTTCCTGATGTCGGATCAGTTCCACAACCTGCCGGTCGGCGCGGACCGGCTGCTGCCCGTGAGCGCGCCGGAGGCCGGAGGAACGGCGCCGCTGTTCTCCCTGTCGGCGCCCTCGGACACCCCGGTTCCCCTCCTGAGCTTCAGCGGTGAATCCGGGATCGGGCGCATCCTCGCCGCCACCCGGGCGGTCGAGGAGAGCGGCGCGCGGCTCAGCCCGAGCTTCACCTCGCATCTCGCCTCGGTGCTGGTGGCCATGGCCCGGGCGGGCCGGGGTCTCGCCTGGGCGCCGATGAGCCTGGTGGCCGACGACCTCGCCCGCGGCACCCTGGTACGGGCGGCGCCGGCGGAGCGGGACGTCGCCATCGAGATCCGGCTCTACCGGGCTCGAGCCCGCCAGAGCCCGCCGGCCGAGCGCCTCTGGGCGGCGTTGGCGCGCGGGCCCGGCCCGGCCGAGGGGACGGTGTGAGGGATCAGGGCAGCGCGGCGCGCTTGCGCAGGATCATGTCGCCCCGGAACAGGAACTTCTGGGCACGCTTGCCGGTGTCGACCTCGGTGGTGAAGACGTTGCCGTGGCTGTCCACCGCGAGGTTGTGGACCCAGTGGAAGTCGCCCGCCATCCGGCCGTTGCGGCCGAAGGCGCCGAGCACCTCGCCGGTCTCGCGGCTCAGGGTGCGGACCTCGTTGTTGGCCCCGTCCGCGTTGAGGAGATAGCTCTGCTCGGCGTCGGGCCAGAGCGCCAGTTCCCAGACGGAGCCGTTGGCCCGGGTGCTCTTCTCGACGAAGAACTCCTTCACGAAGGTGCCGTCACGGTGAAAGACCTGGACCCGGTCATTGGTGCGGTCGCAGACGTAGACAAGACCGTCGCGGGCAATCTGCACGCAGTGGACGGGATTGCGGAACTGCTGGGCCGGGGCCGCCGCCGGGTCGTAGGCCGGCAGGGCCTCGTCCGTGGGCGGCTTGCCGTAGGCACCCCACATCCGCTTGAACGCCCCCGTCTCGGCATCGAACACGATGACCCGGTGGTTGAAGTAGCCGTCGGCGACGTAGAGCTCGTTGGTCTCGGGATCGACCTGCATCGCGGCCGGCTTGCCGAGCCGGGTGGTGTCGAGGCTGTTGGTCTGCGGGCCCTGCTTGCCGATCTGCAGGACGAACTTGCCCTCGGCCGTGAACTTGAGGATCTGCCCGTCGGTGTCGCCGTTTCCGGCGAGCCAGACGAAGCCCTTGTGATCGATGTGGATGCCGTGCTCGTTCTGCGGCCAGTCGTAGCCCTCGCCGGGACCGCCCCAGCTTCGGATCAGGGTGCCGGCCTGGTCGAACACCAGCACGGGGGGCGCGGGACGGCAGCACTTGGTACGCGGCGGCGACAGGCTCGCGGCCTTCTCGTCGTCGGTGAGGGTGCGCGGGCGCTGCACCACCCAGATGTTGTCCTGCCCGTCGACGGCGACGCCCGAGGCCTGCCCCATGATCCACTGGTTGGGCAGCGGTTTCGGCCAGGCCGGATCGACCTGGAAGGTCAGTGGATCCGCATACGCCACAGTCGCCCAAGCGACCGCGAGCGCGGCCAGACCAAGCCGAAGCCTCATGCTTTCCTCCCGATGTCGTCCGGCCTTGGCGACCGGCTCTTGATGATCGGTTCTTGAACACAGTATTCGCGCCTCGCGGGGAGGCGTCCAGTCGCGGCGGAGCGGAGGCGTGTCGCCGACCCGGATCTGTCACCCGGCCGGGGCGTCAGGCGCCCTCGCGGGACGGCCCCCGGAGGATCGCCTCCCAGAGGATTGCCGCCCGCTCCCAGGTCAGGGCTCGGCGCTGCAGGAGCGCGCCGGCGCTGAGCTCCGACCAGAGGTCGTCCTGGGTGGCGAGGCTCACGATGGCCTCGGCGAAGGCCGCATCCGTCCCGGCGATCCAGCCGTTCACGCCGTGCTGCACCCGCTCGGCGAGGGCGCCGATGCCGGCGGTCACCACCGGCAGCCCCATGGCCTGGGCCTCTGCCGCGGCGAGGCAGAAGGTCTCGTCGGGGGAGCCGGGGCAGACCATGGCCCGCGCAGTGCCGTAGAACGCCGCCAGGGCGGCGGCCCCACGGCGAGGATGGAACACCACCGGTCCGCGATCGTCGGGCGAGTCGGGCTGTTCGGATCCGAAGACGTGGAGCTTCGCGCCCGAGGCGATCAGGGGTGCGGCGCCGCGCCAGAGCCGCAGCATCCGGTCCAGGCCGCGCTGGGGCTGGGAGGCGTAGACGAAGTGCCGGCTCCGGCCCCGCGTCGGCTCGGGCGTCAGGAACACGGGCGAGACGCCGTGCGGGACGACGTGCCGGCGCCGGAAGGGGTAGAGCGGTGACATGATCCGCGCCGCGAGGGTGCCGACGAAGACGGCCTCGGGCCGCAGGGACAGGAAAGGCAGGAGGTAGCCCTTCCGCACGGACTTCTCGACGTTCAGCGGATTGTGGACCCAGACGATGCCGCGCCGGCCCGGATGGGCGCGGAGCGGGCGGGGATCGTTGCTGGTGACCACCGCGTCGGCCTCGCAGCCCGCGGCCTCGCCGAGCGGGATGTTGCGGACCCCGTCCCGCTCGACCGTCCCGCTCCGGCGCGTGGCCAGGGTCACCGCCCAGCCCCGTCGGGCCAGGGCGCGGGACAGGGCGATGTTCGTGCTCTCGATCCCGCCGAGGCCGATCTCGGGCGGCGTGTCGAGGCCGAAGGCCACCGGCGTCGCGCAGATGAACAGGACCCGACGCATCGACATCTCCAGGGATCGCGTGTCCGGCCGGTCAGAGGCCGAGGCTCCGGGCCTGCTGGCCGAGCCAGGAGGCGGGCGGCGGGGGAGCGTCCCGGCCGATCGACCAGAGCTTGCCGCGCCAGGCATGCACCGAGACCGTCTCGGGCCCGATGAGCGCGCGGGCCGCCCGGTCGTCCGCCTCTGTCAGGAGGTGGGCGTCGTCGTCGCCGAGAGGATAGAACACCTCCCGCGCCTGGGCATGGCCCTCCAGGCGGAGCTTGCGCACGAAGTAGGTGAGGGCGCGCGGGCCGATCGCCAGGCGCTCCGGGTGGAACGGGATGCGCTTGCCGATCAGCAGTTCGAGGCGGCGCTTGACCCGGATGTGTCCGGTCGCCCAGGGCGCTCGAATCGGCACCGTCGAGATCGCGTCCCAGTAGCGGGTGACGAGCTCGGATTCCGGGGGAGCCGACAGGATCGCGTTGTTGAGGCGGCTCGCGTTGAGCCAGCCGAAGACGTACGCGGCCGCGCCGGCGGGCGTTTCGAGGGGGCGCTGGAAGACGCAGTCGAGGTCCGACCAGATGCCCTTGCCGTCGCGGATCAGGCTCAGCCGCAGGTAGTCGGCGTAGAAGGCGAGGACCCCGCGGCTGCGATAGAGATCCGCCATGAAGTTCGGCCCGATCCCCTCGCGGGCATCGATCACCGTGCCGGGCAGGCCCTGCGCGCGCAGGGCGGCGACATCGTGCGCGTAGATGTGGAGCGGGTGCCCCGCCGCGACGATCGAGGCCGCGCTGAGCCGTTCGAGCCAGGTCACCGGCCCTTCCCAGTAGGTGACGATGGTCCTCGGTGGCGTTCGCTCGGGCGCAACGGGCATGGCCGCGGATCGACTCATTCCCTCTCACGCCCCTCCGTCTCGCCGCCGCGCGGTCTCGGTTCCTGGGGGCTGCTCTATCGCGGCCCCTCCGGCACGACCACCGCTAAATCCGGTCCGGGTCACGGGGAGGCCAGGATCCGCTCCCGCAGGGCAGCGTCGGCGTAGCCGTCGGGTGGCAGGCCGTTGGCGGCTTGGAAGGCCCGGATCGCCGCCCGCGTCCGGGGGCCGATCTTGCCGTCGGCGCTACCGGCCGGAAACCCGCGCTCGGCCAAGCGCAGCTGCAGCGCCCGGACGTCCCCGGCACTCGGCATCACCGTGTCACGCGGCCAGTCCCGGGTGAAGGCCGGCTCACCGCGCAGGCGGTCGGACAGGTGCGCCACGCTGAGCGCGTAGGCGAGGGCGGTGTTGTAGCGCAGGATGATCCGGAAGTTGGGCTGGAGCAGGAAGGCGGGCCCGCCCGCGCCCGCCGGCAGGACCAGCGTCGCCGGGCCGCCCTCTTCCGCCAGCGGCTGGACCGGGATCACGCCGCGTTCGCGCCAGGCGGCGATGCTCCGCTCCGTGGTCTCGTCGGCCAGCGCGAAGTCGAATCCCTCCGGCAGCCGCGCCTCGCTGCCCCAGCGCGCCCCGGAGCGCCAGCCCATCGCCACCAGGTAGTTGGCCGTGGAGGCGAGGGCATCCGGCACCGAGCTCCAGATGTCGCGCCGGCCGTCCCCGTCGAAATCCACCGCGTAGGCCTGGTAGACGGTCGGCATGAACTGGGTGTGGCCCATGGCCCCGGCCCAGGACCCGGTGAGCGGCCCGGGGGGGCCCTTGTCCTGAGCCTGGATCTCCAGGGCGGCGATCAGCTCCGTGCGCCAGTAGGGCGCTCGCTCCGTCTCGGTGCAGGCCAGGGTCGCCAGGGCGCGCAGGACGGGGCGGACGATCCCGGGATCCTCAAGGACGCTGCCGTAGGTCGATTCGACCCCCCAGAAGGCCGCCAGGATGAAGCGGTCGACGCCGTACCGGGCCTCGATGGATTCGAAGGTCGCAGACCACTCCGCCAGCTTGCGTCGCCCCTCGGCGATCCGCGTCTCCGTGAGGTTGGCATCGAGGTAGGACCAGATCGGTGTCACGAATTCCGCCTGGCCCTGCGGCGCAGCGGCCACCGCGGCATCCGGCGAGAGGGCGCGCAAGCCGTCCGCCACCCGCGCGGGAACGCCGCGCGCCTCCGCCTCGGCGGCGATCGCCCCGGTGCACCGCTCGAAGGCGAGGGGTTGCGCCCCGCCCCCGGATGCGGCACCCGCGGCGGGGGCCGCGGTCTCGGCCAACGCGGTACGGCCCGCGCCCGGAAGCAGGAACAGGGCGGCCATGACAGAGCGCGCGGCGGCAGGCCCGAGCAGAACCCCGGAGCGTCGCTGGCAGCACCACATGCGGGTCGTCTCCCTCCCTCGTTCCGTCGGGAGCCTAGCGTCGCCGACCCGAGGGCGAAAGCGGCCCCTCGCGACGCATCGCCCTCCGCGGACCTTCACGTGATCGGCGCGCGCTGGCCCGGCAGCGGCATCAACCGACCGTTGCGAAACCAACGCTGCGCGTTGAGGATGCGGCGAGGGAGGACCACCATGCGTTGCCGGAACCGGCGTGATCGCTTGCGAGGCGGCCGATGCTGATCGCGCTGCTTCTGTTCGTGAGCGCGATCGCGGTCGGCTTCTACAGCCGGGTCATGACGGCCGTCGGATTGTCCGGTCTCGTGGTCGTCCTCTCCGTCGTGGTGTGGATCGCCCGGGGCGACGCCTCCGCCGTCGGCGGGCTCGTACTCCTCGCCCATCTCAGCGCCCTGCAGGCCGGCTACCTGCTCGGCGCCTATCTGCGCGTCCGCGCCGACGACCCCTGACGGTGCGGACGCCTCACCAGAACCAGACCGCCGTCTCGCTGAGCGCCAAGATCGGCCACCACAGGAGCAGGGCCGTCGCGCAGAGAACCAGCACCAGCGACAGGGGCGGACGCCGGTTCGAACCAGGACGGCGTGTCTTGAAGCGGAACATGATCGATGCGGCCCGGGACAGTTCGACGTTCGTCTTGGGCTGAACTGCACGGTCCGGGCCGTCGCGGCGGCGAGGGCGACGCGACGACCCGGCGGTGCATTCGGACATCTCTGCGTAACCAAACGCGGGGAAGTGATGTCCGAGGCCCGGTTCGCAAGCAAAATTGCCGCAATGTGGCTCGACTCCCGACCACGTTTGCCGCCTTGCTCCGCGCAAGGGGTCACCATCGATCCGTGCGGCCCCGGGGCGGCGTCGCGCGGCCAGGGAGTTTTGACATGATCGGACGTGGGTATCGGGCGCCGTGGATCGCGGCGGCCTTCGCGGCGCTCGTCTGTGCGACGGGCGGGGCGAATGCGGCGCAGTGCGGCAACAGCGCGGCTGGCTTCGAAGCCTGGAAGCGGGAATTCGCCGAGGAGGCACGCGGCCGGGCCAGTGCCGCGAGCCTCGCCGCCCTGATGGGCACGTCCTACTCGACGGCGACCATCTCGGCCGATCGCGGCCAGAAGAGCTTCAAGCTCTCCCTCGATCAGTTCCTGGCCAAGCGCGGCGGCACCACCATCGTGTCGCGCGGCCGCGCCCTGAAGGCGCAGAACGCCGCCCTGTTCGATTCGATCGAGCAGCGCTACGGCGTGCCGCCCGGCCCGCTCCTGGCGATCTGGGGCATGGAGACGGGCTTCGGCGCAGTGAAGGGCAACGTGAACACGCTCTCGGCAGTCGCGACCCTCGCGTACGATTGCCGCCGCTCGGCCTACTTCACCGATCAGCTCTACGCTGCCCTCACCCTGGTGGATCGCGGCGTCCTGACCGCGAGCACCCGGGGCGCGGCCCACGGCGAGGTGGGCCACACCCAGTTCCTGCCCAAGAACGTCCTGAACTACGGTGTCGGCGGCAGCCTCGACAGCAGCGCCAACGCCCTCAACTCCACCGCGAACTTCCTCAAGGGCCATGGCTGGCGCGCGGGCGCCGGCTACCAGCCGGGTGAGCCGAACTTCGCGGCCATCCAGGGCTGGAACGCCGCGTCGGTCTACCAGCGCGCCATCGCGCTGCTCGGCGAGCGCATCGACGGCCGCTAGCGGACCCCGCCTCGCTCCGCGCGCCGGCGCGGAGCGAGTTCGGCCTCAGGGCCGCAGCCCGGCGACGTCGTCGCTGCAGAGCATCAGGTCGGTCGCTCCCGCGACGAGACCGGCGACGGCGCGCAGGTCCTGCGGCTCGCGCGGGCTCGCCGCGACCCGTCCGGCATCGCGCTTGAGGGCGCGGTTGCAGCCGCAGGAGGGCAGGCCTCCGTCGGGGGTACAGGCATCGTGCTTGCGGCAGGCGGCGTCGAGGGCGTCGATCGGGGCCACATCCATGCCGTCGTTGCCGGGGCCGCAATAATGCCCGTGCATGAGCAGGGTGGGGCGCGGCGTCTGACCGGGACCCGTCAGGTCCTGGGCGGCGACGGGCGTGGCGAGGGTGAAGGCTCCGAGAATCAGGGCGAGCGTCAGGGTCCGCATGGCGGGTCTCCGGTCAGAAAATCAGGTTGAGGACATCGTGGCAATCGAGCCCACCGAACGCGTGGCGGTGCCGACGCAGCGGTCGGGCGCGCACGCCCGGAGGCGGCCGCGTGCGGACCGCTCAGGACGGGGCCGCGTCGCGGATGAGCGCCGAGGCGCGATCCGGCCCGGGGCCGGCGGTTCCGATCGTCGGCGATGCGAAGGTCATGGTGGTGAAGGTCATGGTGGCGAAGGTCATGGTGGCATTGTCCCGCGTCTTGGCAGGACGGATCGAACGCGGGCCGCACGCGCTGGCCGCTTCCGCCGTCCGGTAGACCCCTCGGGCGTTACAACCGGATCGGAACCACGGCGTTCCATAATTTTCAGAGAGCAGCCGGTCTGGACCCGCGAACGCTGGCCACGCTCAAGCTTGCGTTCGGTCATGCGCCATGGAAGCTCGGCAATGAGTCGGAGACCCGTGCCAAGACCCGCGCGAAGGCCCGCGCCGGTCTGGCGCCATTAGGAAACCAATTCGTTCCTTTTAAGCGGTGGGCCTCAACAGGCCGCGACGTTCACCGCGAGGCCACCGAGGGAAGTCTCCTTGTACTTCGCCTGCATGTCGTGGCCGGTCTGGCGCATGGTCTCGATGACCTCGTCGAGGGTGACGCGGTGAATGCCGTCGCCGCGCAGCGCCAGGGACGCCGCCACCACCGCCTTGTTGGCCCCGAAGGCGTTGCGCTCGATGCAGGGGATCTGCACCAGCCCGCCGATGGGGTCGCAGGTCATGCCGAGATGATGCTCCATCGCGATCTCGGCGGCATTCTCCACCTGGGCCGGGCTGCCGCCGAGGAAGGCCGCGAGCCCCGCCGCCGCCATCGCGGCCGCTGAGCCGACCTCCCCCTGGCAGCCGACCTCGGCCCCCGAGATCGACGCGCGGGTCTTGATCAGGCCGCCCACCGCCGCGGCGGTGAGCAGGAACTCCCGGGCACGAGCATCCGACCAGTCGGGGCAGAAGTCCCGGGCGTAGCGCAGGACGGCCGGCACGATTCCGGCCGCGCCGTTGGTGGGCGCCGTCACCACCCGTCCGCCCGCCGCGTTCTCCTCGTTCACCGCCAGCGCGTAGAGGCTGATCCAATCCACGATCTCGTGGGCGGCGCGCGCATTGCGCAGGCGCCCGGCGGTGAGGTCGTCGTGCAGCCGCTTGGCGCGCCGGCGGACCTTAAGGCCGCCGGGCAGCTCCCCGTCCTGGCGTAGCCCCCGGTCGATGCAGGCGAACATCGCGTCGCGGAGGGCATCGAGCCCGGCCTCCACCGCCTCCGGGGCGCGGGTGCCGCACTCGTTGGCGAACTGCACCTCGGCGATGGAGAGGCCCTCGGCGACACAGAGCGCGAGGAGACCGGCGGCACTGGCATAGGGCAGGGGGCAATCCGTCTCCGCCCCCGATGCGCCCTGCGCCTCCGCCTCCGTCACCACGAAGCCGCCGCCGACGGAGTAGTAGATCTCGCTGTCGAGGATCGCGCCGGCGGCATCGAGGGCGCGAAAGCGCAGACCGTTCGTGTGCAGGGGCAGCACGTCGGTGAAGTTGAACGCGAGGTCCGCGGCCGGGTCGAAGGCCGGGCCCGCGGGAGCCAATCGCTTCTCCGCGCCGAGCGTCGCGACGAGGCCGGCCACCCCGTCCGGGTCGACCGTGCGAGGGTCGTGGCCGAGGAGCCCGAGGAAGATCGCCGTGTCGGTGCCGTGCCCGCGCCCCGTCCAGGCCAGGGAGCCGAAGATCTCCGCCTGGATGCGGGCGAGCCCGGGCAGCCCCGCGGTCCGGGTACGGAAGCGGTGGGCGGCCACCATCGGGCCGACGGTGTGCGAGCTCGACGGGCCGATCCCGATCTTGAAGAGGTCGAAGGCGCTGATCATCGGGTCTCGCGTTCCGGGTGGGACCGACACCCGCGCAGGAACCGCGCCACCGCCCTTCGACGATGCGGGCGGGACGTCGGCCGGGGGGCGGCGCCTCGCCTGATACACTGCGGGGTCGGGGCCGCGTATCCCGAATTTGTGCCGTCGGCCCTGGACGGCGGGACCCGATCCCGGCGAATCAGGCCGCCGCGCGGTCGTAATCGGTCCGGTCGACGGCCGAGGCCAGGAGCTCGGCGACCAGGGCGACGAGCTGGTGCCCGTGATACGGCGTGCGCAGGCGCAGCGACCCGGGTTCCAGGGCCTCGGCGTCGAGCTGGCGCAGCGAGCGGGCGGTGTAGACGACCCCCACCGCCGGGTCGAGACAACGGGCTACGCCGGCGAGCGAAAGGCCGTCCACCGTGTCGCGCACGTCGGCATCGGTCACCAGCACGTCGACGCGGCGCGCGGCGGTCTGGGCGAGGAGCAGGCTCTCGACCTCGCCGGCCGTGCGCGCGCCGAGCACCTCGTAGCCCGACATCTCCAGGCAGCTCGTGGTGATGGAGCGGGTCAATTCGTCTCCGGCGAGGAGAACCACGAGCGGTTGGCGGGACGCGGCCATCATGCGTGAACTTCCTGGGTAAACCGATCTCGCGCGCTTCGGCTTTCAAGTGGATGGTGGCGCGATCGTAGGATCGACCAATTAACGCGTGCTTAAACGACCGGTTTCACGAGGCAACATCAATTCTTTCTATAAGCACACAAGATCGGCAATTTGCAGCACATGCCCACCTTATCAGCATAAACCTGCCCGAAAAGATATCGATCCAAGCAGGCCGACTGCGTCGACTGGATTTCACCCCCGATCTCCGCCTGGAATAAGGGCATTGCCTGGGCGAAAACCGTGCCGCTCCTCATCTCCCCGTGCCTCCGCGTGCACCAGATCCAGGCCGGGCGGGCGATCCCGCCCCGCGCTTGGGCCGGTGAAGCAAACTTCCGGCCAGTGCTCGCGATCGGGGAAGGAGCTTTTCCGTTCGGACCGAAAAAAGCCGTTTGCTTCCTTTGACGCACGGACAACTTCGCGCAATCCTAGGAACACAGCGACAAACCGGAACACTAATCGAGACAATATCAGTTTTCACAAGCATGTGATGCGTCAGGTTTTTGTATTCATTCCGTCAAAGAGTTGGTATTGGGGCGCGGCCCCATGGGCCCTGCCGGAACGCGTGGCTCGATCAACGCAGGGGTGGGAAGATGGCCTTTCAAACCGGAAATCGTGACGGCAGCGAACCGATCCGCTTCGCCTACTGGGTCCCCAACGTCTCGGGCGGCCTCGTCATCAGCAAGATCGCCCAGCGCACGAGTTGGGACGCGCCCTACAACCGGCGCCTCGCGCAGATCGCGGAGGAAGCCGGGTTCGACTACGCCCTCACGCAGATCCGCTTCACCGCCGGCTACGGCGCCGAGTATCAGCACGAATCCGTCGCCTTCAGCCACGCCCTGCTGGCAGCCACCTCCAAGCTGAAGGTGATCGCCGCTCTGCTACCGGGTCCCTGGAACCCGACGCTCGCCGCCAAGCAGATCGCCACCATCAGCCAGATCACGGAGGGGCGTATCGCCATCAACGTGGTCTCGGGCTGGTTCTCGGGCGAGTTCCGCGCCATCGGCGAGCCGTGGCTCGACCATGACGAGCGCTACCGCCGCTCGGAGGAGTTCATCCGGGCCCTGCGGGGGATCTGGACCCAGGACAATTTCACCTTCCGGGGCGATTTCTACCGCTACAGCGACTATACCCTGAAGCCGAAACCCGCCGATCCGCAGCCCGAGATCTTCCAAGGCGGCTCATCCCGGGCGGCGCGCGACATGGCGGCCCGCGTCTCGGACTGGTACTTCACCAACGGCAACACGCCCGAGGGCATCCGGGCCCAGGTCGACGACGTCCAGGCCAAGGCGCGCGCCAACGGCCACGCGGTGAAGGTCGGCGTCAACGCCTTCGTCATCGCCCGCGACACCGAGGCGGAGGCCCGCGCCGTCCTCCAGGAGATCATCGACCACGCCGACCCGGACGCCGTGAAGGCCTTCGGGCACGAGGCGAAGAACGCCGGCAAGGCCTCGCCGGAGGGCGAGGGCAACTGGGCCAAGTCGAGCTTCGAGGATCTCATCCAGTACAACGACGGCTTCAAGACCAACCTGATCGGCACGCCCGACCAGATCGCCGAGCGCATCGTGGCGCTGAAGGAGGTCGGCGTCGACCTCGCCCTGCTGGCCTTCCTGCACTTCCAGGAGGAGGTCGCGTATTTCGGCGAACACGTGATCCCGCGGGTGCGGGCCCTGGAGGCCGCGCGCCGCGAGCGGGCGCAGGCGGCCTGAGCCGAGCCCGTCCCGAACGCGCCCCCTGATCCGGAGATATCCCATGACCATCGCCGTCAGCCCGCCCCCGCGCGACACCGATCGCTGGCCCGACGACGCACCCGGCCCCGCGCGTCCGGCCGCGCCGGCCCACGTCATCCGCGACGCGGCCGAGGCCCTGCGCGTCGCCCACGCCCTGGCGACAACGTTCCGGGCCGGCGCCTCCGAGCGCGACCGCACCGGGCGCCGCCCCCTGGCCGAGCTCGACGCGTTCTCCCAGAGCGGCCTGTGGTCGATCACCGTGCCGCGGGCCCATGGCGGGCCGGGGCTGTCCTACAGGATCCAGGCCGAGGTGATCGCCCTCATCTCGGCCGCCGACCCGTCGATCGGTCAGATCGCCCAGAACCACCTCGGCATCGTGGCCGCCATCGACACGGTCTCGGACGAGGCCCAGAAGGCCCTGCTGTTCGGCCTCGTCCTGGCCGGTACCCGGTTCGGCAACGCCTTCTCGGAGATCGGCACGCCGCGCGCCGCCGACTTCAAGACCCACTTCGTGGAGGACGGCGACCACGTGGTGGTGCACGGCACCAAGTTCTACGCCACCGGTGCGCTGCTCGCCCACCTCGTGCCCATCGTGGCCCTCGATGGCGAGGGCCGCGCCTGGTACGCCATCGCGCAGCGCAACGCGCCCGGCCTGACGGTGATCGACGATTGGTCGAGCTTCGGCCAGCGCACCACCGCGAGCGGCACCGTGCGGATCGACGGCGTGCGCGTGCCGAAAACCCACCTGGTGCCGGCCTGGAAGGGCTACGCGCAGCCGAGCGCCGACGGTGCGATCTTCCAGATCATCCAGGCGGCCGTGGATGCGGGCATCGCCCGGGCGGCGCTCGCCGAGACCATCGACTTCGTGCGCACGAAATCGCGCCCCTGGATCGACAGCGGCCTGGCGCGTGCCTCCGACGACCCCCACACCATCCGCATCGTCGGCGACCTGACGATCCGCCTGCATGCGGCCGAGGCGCTGCTCGACCGGGCAGGCCTCGCCCTCGACGCCGCCGTGGCCGCCCCCGATGCCGAGACGGTGGCGGCCGCGCAGCTTGCGGTAGCGGAAGCCAAGGTGCTCACCACCGAGGTGGCGCTCAGCGCCAGCAACACCCTGTTCGAGCTCGCCGGCACCCGTGCGACGCTGGCCGAGCACAACCTCGACCGGCACTGGCGCAACGCCCGCACCCACACGCTCCATGACCCCGTACGCTGGAAATACGCGATCGTCGGCAATCATGCCCTCAACGGGGTGAACCCACCCTTCCACGCATGGAGCTGACCGGGGACGCCGACCCGCAACGTCCTCGACGTCCCCTCACGGCCGGCTCGCGTCCGGCAGCGGGCGCCCGCGCGCGGACGGAGGCGCCGGTTCCTACCGAGCCTCTGGCCGTGCGGGCAGAGGCTCCACACCGATCAGACCCGCCGGGATCCTCGCATAGACACCGCCCGCTCCGGAGCGGGGTCGCTCAGGCCGAACGCCGCGCCGCCCCCACCTCGTCCGGATCGAGCGCCTGCCCGAGCCGGGCCGCGAGGGCCTCCAGGGTCCGGTCCAGCAATGGCGACAGACCGGCGATCTCCGCGTCCGTGGCACGGAGGGCGCCGGCGCGGGCCTCGGCCTCGATTTCTCCCAGCACCAGACCCAGGGCGCGGCCACCGATGTTCAGGCTCATCGACTTCAGGCTGTGCGCCGCGCGCGCGATCGCATCGGCATCGCCGCGGCTTGCCGCCACCCGGAGGTCCGCGAGGGCCTTCGGCGCGTGGTCCCGATAGAGGCCGAGCACGCGCGCACTGAAATCGCCGCCGGCCCGGGCCGCCATGTCGATCAATCCCGCGAGTACGTCCTCGTCGAGAAGGCCGGCCGCCTCCCGCTCGGGCGCGGCATCGGGCGCGGCATCGAGCACGGAGAGTCTCGGCGCGCCCGCGCTTTCCGCCTCGGGCACCAGGAAGGTCGCCAGCGTGTCGGCGAGGGCCGCCAGGGTGAAGGGCTTGGCCAGCTTGGCGTCCATTCCGGCCTCGCGCCACGCCTCGGCACCGGCCCCGACCACGTGGGCCGTGAGAGCGACGATGGGCGTGCGGGCGCGGCCCTGCGCGAGGGCCTCGGCCCGAATGGCCTCGGCCGCCGCGTAGCCGTCGAGGACCGGCATGCTGCCGTCCATCAGGATGAGGTCGAACGCCCGGTCGCGACAGGCTTCGAGTGCCGCGCGGCCGTCCTCGACCAGGGTGAGGGCGGTGACGCCACAGCGGGCCAGGGCCTCGCGGGCGACCTCGCGGTTCACCGGGCTGTCGTCGGCCACCAGGATGCGCGCGGCGGGGAATTGCGGCAGGCGCCTGCGGGCGGACAGGCGGGTGCCCGGTCCGGAGGCGAACGGCGTCCCGCCGGCCAGGGAGTCCAGGGCCCCGCGCCACTCCTCCTGGACGACCGGCCAGCTCAGGAGATGATCGGCCCAGCCCGCCTCCAGGACCGGGGCCGCGGCGGCATCGCCGAGGCGCGCCAGGGCCAGGACCCGGCCCGGACCGGTCGGGCGACGCCCCAGGGCCAGGATCGTGGCCGCATCCGCGATCCAGTGCGCCGCCTCTGCCCCGGCCGCCTCCGCCGGACGGCAGGTGAACCCGGCTTCCGCGAGGCAGAGCCCGAGGCTCTCTCGCGTGGCGTCGCCCGACAGCGCGAGCACGATCCCGGCCCCGACCGCGTCCGCACGCCGGACGAGGGTCGGCGCGCCGGAACCGATCGCCTCCAGGGGCAACTCGGCCCAGAAGGTCGAGCCGGCACCGAGCACGCTCTCGACACCCATGCGACCGCCCATGGCGAGGGCGAGGCGATGGGCGATTGAGAGGCCGAGGCCGGTGCCGCCGAAGCGCCGGGTGGTCGACTGATCGGCCTGCGCGAAGGCCGAGAACAGGGTCCCGACCTTGTCGGCCGGGATGCCGACGCCGGTATCCCGGACGCTGAGGCGCAGCATGCCGGCCGCGCCGCGCTCCAGCCGCACCAGGACCGAGCCGGACGGGGTGAACTTCAGAGCATTGTTGACGAAGTTGCTGAGGATCTGGCCGAGGCGCACCGGATCGCCGAGCACCTGGCGCGGTACGTCCGGCGCCACGTAGGCGGCGAGGTCGAGGCCGGTCTCGACGGCCTTCTCGGCGAAGAGCGAGACCACGGTGTCGACGATCTCGGACGGATCGACGGCGATGCGCTCCAGATCGAGCTTGCCCGCCTCCACCTTCGCGAAGTCGAGGATGTCGTTGATGATCGCCAGCAGGCTCTGCCCGGAGCGGGCGACCACCTCGGCGTAACGCTGCTGCCGCTGGGGCAACTCGGAAGCCGCCAGGAGTTCGGCCATCACCAGCATGCCGTTGAGCGGCGTGCGGATCTCGTGGCTCATGGTGGCCAGGAAGGTCGACTTGGCGGCGTTGGCGGCCTCGGCCGCCTGCTTGGCCTCGTGCAGGTCGGCGGTGCGTTCCGCCACGTCGGCCTCCAGGCGCTGCATGTACTGCGCCAGGCGGGCGTCGCGCTCCCGCACGGTGTCGAGAAGCGCGTTGAACGAGCGCGCCAGCACGCCGACCTCGTCGTCCCGCGCGATCACCGCGCCCTGCGTGTAGTCCTGCGCGATGCGGACGCGGTCCATGGTGCCGGCGAGCGCCGCGATCGGCTGGGTGATCGCCCGCTGGATCGCGTAGGAGATCGCGAAGCCCAGGACCATGACCAGGCTCGAGATCAGGGCCGAGGTCCGCAGCAGCGCCAGCAGGCGGTCGTTGAGGTCGGCCAGGTCGGAGACGAGGATGAGATTGCCGACTGTCCGGCCCGCCTCCTCGACGGTCACCGCCACCAGGGCGGTCCGGCTGGTGAGGAGGGCCAGGGGCGACTGCCCCTTTCGAAGGTCGAAATCATCGGTGAGGCGGGCCGTGAGACCCCGGTCGGCCAGGATCGAGCCGTCGGGCCGCTCGATGGCCGCATAGACGAGCTCGCTCCGGTCTCCCTCCCCGGTTCGGTCGTCCGCCGTCTCGCCGTCGCTCGCCTCGCCGTTGAGGACCCTGGCGTCGCGGGTCTTGCCGATAGCGTTCAGGACGCGGGCCGCCGCCGCCTCGTCCCCGGCCGCCGTGGCCCGCGCGCTCGCCGCCGCGAGTACGTTGGCGATGGCGACGAGGCCGTCCCGCTTGTCGTCGGCGTAGCGATTCACCTCCTGCCAGAGCGAGAGCAGCGTTCCGGCGAGGAAGGCGATCGCCACGGAGGCGCAGACCGCCAGGGCCAGGCGTCCGGCCAGGGTGCGCTGCCGACCCGGACGCCGGGCGGACGGAGGGGTTTGCCGGGAAGGGTCGGGGGCGCGCCGGGGATCGGTCATGGTCGCAGCAGCGTACCGGGTGTTGGTTGGAAGGGTCTTAATCGTTCTCCGAGCGCGCCGTCGCGACACGTCCGGAACGGACCCGGAGACAGGCATTCGACCAGCCCCATCCGCAATCAGCACGCGCATCGAGCGTCGAGCCGCGACCAGGCACTGAACCTCTCCATCCCGATCCGGTGATCGGGGGAACGATTCCACGCGAAGTCTTGGCGGCGCGGCCACGAATGCCTCGATACCTTTCCGGCGGGACATCGCTTCGTCCGGCTTGCCGGAATCTTAAGTGGTCGGCGCTAGACCAGGGCAGGGCTGCCGACGCCCCCTCGAACGCGTTCCGATCGGCCGCCCGATCCGTATGCCGCCCGTATCCATGTGCGATCCCGCAAATCCTGAACTCGTGAATCCCGATCGCGTTGCCGCAGGTTCTAGCCACGCACCCGGCGGCGGGAGCGGGACGTCGCTGCGCATCGTCCTGGCGCGATCCGGTCCGCGGCGGTTCCGGCAGGATCAGTCGGGCGCCATGGCGGTCGAATTCGCCCTGGTCCTGTTTCCCCTCTGCATCCTGATCTTCTTCGTCCTCGAGAACGCGCTGGTGTTCTGGGTCACGTCGGCGCTGGACAACGGCCTCGATGCCTCGATGCGGCAGTTCTACGTCCAGTCCGGCGCCTCGGCGACCTCGCTCCTCGACGCAGTGCGCAGCGAGGTCTGCCGCCAGGTCAATCCGTTCGTCCGCTGCGAGAACCTGAAGATCGATATCGGCGTCTACGAGAGCTTCACCCGGATCGACCGGACCAGCCCGATCGACCCCGCCTCGGGGACCTGGCGGGCGGATTTCGGCGTCCAGCACGGCTGTCTCACGAAGGGCAGCGTGGTGGTGGTCCAGGCCGCCTTCGCGCAGCACACGTTCCAGAAGTTCGGTGTCGTGAAGACCCAGTTTCAGGACGGAAGCTGGCTCATCAACGCCACGTCCGTGCTGCAGCTGGAGGGCAACTCCACCGGCGGCAGCGGCTGTTGAGTCATGGCGGTCGCGCGCCTTCGCTCCGTGATCGCACGCCGTCGGATGGGTGAGCGGGTCGCCGCGGGCTTCGCACGGGCGGAGGACGGCGTCGCGATCGTCGAATTCGCCCTGATCGTACCGGTGCTGCTGCTCATCTACTTCGGAGCGGTGGAGATCACGAGCGTGATGCGCAACGTGCGCAAGGTCGACATCCTGTCCCGCACCATCGGCGACACGCTCTCCCAGCGCACGATGCCGACGGCGGACGAGGTGAACGACGTGTTCCAGGTGGCGCCCATCGTGCTCGCGCCCTTCGACGGCACCGGGGTGCAGATGACGGTGAGCGCGGTGGGGGTGGTGGGCGACACCGAGACGGGCCCGCTGCAGATCTGCTCCAGCGTGGCCGCGGCGGGGTCGCCGGTTCGTGCCCCCGGGGCGCCCGCCCCCGTCGCCGTCGCCGACAGCCTGCAGCCGAAGGGGACGCGCCTGCTGCTCGTGGAGATCAGCGCGCCCTACAAGCCGGTGACCGGCTCGTCCCTGTTCAGGGATGGCGGCCCGGGCTTCGTCATCACCCGCAAGACCCTGTGGCCGGTCCGCTACGGCCGGCGCTACGCGAGCATGAGCCCCGAAGTCGTCCTGGGTAGCGGCACCGCCTGCCCGCCGCGCTGAGCGGCCCGGCCGGTCGGCCAGCACGAGCCGCCTGTCGGTGGCGCCCGGCCTACTGCGTGAGCTGCGTGTCGGCCGAGCTCGGTCCGACGCCGGCCGGCACGGGCACGTCGGTGCTGCCGTAGCGGGCGTTCAGCATCAGGTTCGGGCCGTCATAGAGGTTGATCGTCCGGGCGATGATCACCGTGTAGGCCGACTGGTCGGCGACCGGCTTCTTGGAATCGATGATCAGGCGGCCGAGGGGCAGGTAGATGGTCCCCAGGAGCGTGCGGGCATTGTCGCTGATGATGCGGTATTCGCGCAGGGCGATGAACCCGCCGGGCGCGGGCTTGGGCTTGCCTTTTCCGCCGAGCGGCAGCGGCAGGATGGACGGAATGGTCGCGTTGCGGTCCTCGAAGAACAGCAGCCCCGCCAGCAGGCCGGTCTTCGGCGCGGTGAGGCTGATGATGCTCTTCTCGTCGAAGAGCAGGCCGCCGCGCACGCCGGTGAAGTAGAAGCCCGTGTTGACGCCGCTCAGGCTGGCATCCTTGTCGACCACGAGGGGGCCGTCCTTGAGGATGTAGATCCCGGGCTGCAGCGTCACGACCGCGCCCTTGGTGATGTGCAGGCCGCCGCAATAGGTGCCGGGCTGCAGGGTGACGATCCCGCTCACGACGTTGACGCCGTAGGTCGGGTCGTCGATGCCGTCGATGAACTTCTTCGGATCGACGAAGAAGCCGAGGCTGACGCAGGAGCCCGGCGTCGGGCCCTGCCGATCGATCAGGGGATCACGCAGGGCGGGGCACCCGGTGGCCGGCGGCGGCGTGAAGTTGGCGCCCGACCCGGAATAGCCGCCGGCGGAGCAGGTGGAGAGGGCGGTGGCCACCGCCGCGTTCTCGCCCTGGATGCCCTCCGGGTGGGTGGAATTCGAGTAGAGCGAACAATCGGTGGCGGTGATGCGGGCCGCGCTCTCCAGGTGGAAGGCGCCCATCGCCTGGCGGTCGAGGGCGAGCAGGCACAGCCGCGTGGTGCCGGCGAGCTTCGCCGTCGACGAGACGCTCACCTCCAGGCTCGGGATGTTGAGGAGCTTGCCGAAGGACAGGGCGACCTGCTCGCTGAGCGTGAGGCGGACGCCGGAATGGTTGTTGAGCACCTCGGCCGTCACGGCCGGGGGCGCCGCGCTGCCGCTGCGGGCCTGGGCCAGAGCCATGGCCTTGGCGGTGCGGATCGCGGCCGCGTCGTCCGCATTGGCGAGCTTGAACTGGTTGACCCCCGCGATGCTGCCGCTGTCGGCGGCGCGCTGGAGCTCGGCCCGCCGCTTGACCAGGGAGGCGTAGTCGATCGCCACGGCGCTCAGGCCGGTCAGGATCGGAAACAGCAGGGCGACGAGAACGAGGACGCCGCCACGTTGGTCCGTGCGGAAACAGGCGGCAAACTTGGCGGCGTGGGCGGCAGTCATGCCGTTACGCTTACGAGGGGCGGGTTACCGACCTCCTGAAACCGTCCCCGAAAAATCACTGTGTTCGGGCGAAGACAGGATCAAGGTTAAGGTCACGCAACAGGATCCTGGAGTCTTCCTGAAGTTGAGCGCCGCGCCACGACCGGTCTGGTTCAGCGGGTGCGAGACTTCAGGAAGGCTTCCACGCAGGCGGGATCGAAATGACGCCCGGCCTCATCCTGGAGATGGGCCAACGCTTCCGCCGGCGACCACGCCGTCTTGTACGGCCGATCGGAGGTCAGGGCATCGTAGACGTCCGCCACGGCCACGATCCGCCCCGACAGGGGAATGGCCTCCCCGCGGAGGCCCGCCGGATAGCCGCTGCCGTCCCAGCGCTCGTGGTGGGTGGCCGCGATCTCCGCCGCGAGGCGGACCAGACGCGAGTCGCTGCCTTCGAGGATGCGACGGCCGCGCTCGGCATGCGTCTCCATCGTCCGGCGCTCGTCCGCGGACAGGCGCCCGGGTTTCAGCAGGATCGAATCCGGAACGCTGAGCTTGCCGATATCGTGCATGGTGGAGGCCAGGCTGAGTTGCTCCACCTCCTCCGCGGCAAAGCCCAAGCCCTCGGCGATCCGGGCCACGTATTCGGCGACCCGCGCCACGTGGTTGCCGGTCTCCGAGTCGCGATGTTCGACGGCCTTCATCAGCAGGCTGATGATCTCGCGCTCGCGGGCGACAATGAGGGCGGTGGCGGCCTTCACCTCGCGATCGAGCCAGGCCGCACGGTCGATCTGCGCCAGGCGCGCCTGGTTGAGGGCGAGCAGGTTCGAGACACGGGCGCGCACTTCGACCGGATCGAAGGGCTTGGCGAGGAAATCGGTGGCGCCGGCGGCCAGCGCGTCCCGGCGCAGCGCGCGCTGGTCCAGGCTCGTCACCATGATCACCGGCACATGCTCGAAGCCCGGGATGTCCCGGGCGGCGCGGATGAACGCGATGCCGTTCATGCCCGGCATCTCGAAGTCGGAGATAGCAACGCCGATCTCGGCCGGGTGCTCGCGGACGAACGCCAGGGCATCGTCGGGCCGGAGGAAATCACGGGCCGTGCAGCCGGGAAGGTCGCGGAGAGCCTCCACCATCAGCATGTTGTTCAGGGGCGCATCATCCAGGATGAGCACGAACATCAGAGCAACCTTGAGTCAACGCGCCTCGCCGAGGCCTTCCTTATACCGGAGGGATTGCCGCCGGACCTTTAACGAAGATACCCAGGGGCGCTCGACGGGCGCTCGACCCGCCTCCGGGGACGCTTGCTCCGCGCCTGCGCGGCCAAGCCCTGTCCGGCTCCCGCGCGAGGTCGCCCCCCTCGATCCCGCTCCGCGCTCGCAGCCGGAAACACCCGCACGCCCCACCGGCTTCGAAGGCGGACGACGCGCTCGATCCGTGACCGGCGGCCGGCCCAAACAGGTGTGCTCCCCCGGAGCCGCGCCGGACATCCGTGTGCGGCCGCACCCGCCGGACCCGGATCGCTGCATGCCAGCGTTTCGTCTGGCAGGTCTGCCGGGTTCCGGCAGCAAGGCGTATCTTAAGACCGTGATCATCGTTTTCATCGCGGAATGCGGTGACGCACACCTGTATTCGGGAACCTGGACCGTGGATATCGAGACCGCCAAGATGCTGGTGGGGGCTGCCCTGATCGTGGCCATCGGCAGCTTCACTTTGCTGACTGTGGGCTGGACCGTGCGGGACATGCTGACCGACCTGCGGGCCGGCCGCGCCGAGCGGGCACGGGCGTCCACGGCGGATTAATCCGGGGACGCTCCAGCGCCCTTTGACGCGGGGAAAACCGGCCTTCTAAACGCGCCCGCCATCTGGAGATCGCGCGGGCGTGATCCATGTGCTGGGTATGAACTTCATCCCATCGCATCGGCATCTTCAGGATCGTTCGGAGACCCACGCCGTCCGCATCCAGGCCGCGGCCCGCGCGGTCGCGGACCGCGCGGGCGAACGCGCCGATGCCCTCGATCGGGACGGCGGTTTTCCGGCCGAGGACATCACCCACGCGCATCGGGCCGGGCTGCTCGCCGCGCCGCTGCCGGTAGCCCTGGGCGGGGCCGGTCTCGACGCCCCCGCGATGGCGCCGGTTCTCGCCGATGTCCTGGCGCAGATCGGCCGGGGCAGCCTCGCCCTCGGTCGCCTCTACGAAGGCCACGTCAACGCCCTGTCCCTGGTGCTGCGCTATGCGGAGCCGGCGGTGATGGAGCGGCTGGCCGGCGACGTCCGTGCCGGACACCTGTTCGGCGTTTGGAATACCCAGCCCCAGGCCGGCGGCCTCAGCCTCGAGAAAGCCGGCGGCCTCAGCCTCGAGAAGGCCGGCCTCAGCCCCGAGGAAGCCGACGGCCCGAGCCTGGCAATCCTCGACGGCCCCGCACCGGCCGGGGAGGCCTGGATGCTGGCGGGGGTCAAGTCTTTCGCCTCCGGGGCCGGCTCGGTCACCCGCCCCCTGGTCACGGCGCGCCGGCCCGACGGCCGCCAGCAGATGCTGATCGCGGATCTCGAGACCGGGACCCGGGCCGACCTGTCCGGCTGGCAGGCGCAGGGTATGCGGGCCTCGACCTCCGGTCTCCTCGACTTCACCGGCCTGCCCGCCGGCCCCGGTTGCTTCGTCGGTGGCCCGGACGACTACTTCGCCGAGCCGCACTTCTCCGCCGGCGCTTGGCGCTTCGCCGCGGTACAACTCGGCGGCATCGAGGCGGTGTTCGACGTCCTGCGGGCGCATCTGCGGGCCACCGGCCGCGGCGGCGACCCGCATCAGGCGGCCCGCCTGGGTGAGGCCGCGATCGCGGTGGAGGGCGCCCGCCTCTTCGTGGCTCAGGCCGCCCGGCTCGCCGCCGACCCCGGGGCGGAGCCGGACCGGGTGATCGCCTACGTCAATCTCACGCGTCTCGCGGTGGAGCGGGCCGGCCTCGACGTGCTGGAGCGGGCCCATCGCTCCGTGGGATTGGCGGGCTTCCTCAGTCCGCATCCCCTCGAGCGGCTGGCGCGCGACCTGGCGACCTACCTGCGCCAGCCCGGACCCGACCGGGCCCTGACCAGCGCGGCGGCCTACGTCCTCGGCGATGCGCGACCTGCGGACCGGCTCTGGCGCGATTCCGCCGGGGCGCCGGGCCCCGACGAGGGTCCGGCCGATCTTTAGGCGGTGACGGTGATGACACGCTCCCCACATACGCTGCCGCCGGATTACTTCACGGACCTCTACGCCGCGAACCCCGATCCGTGGGACTTCACCACAAGCCCCTACGAGCACGCCAAGTACGAGGCCACCCTGGCGGCGCTGGGCCGCGAGACCTACCCGGAGGCCCTGGAGATCGGCTGCTCGATCGGCGTGCTGACCCGCCGGCTGGCCGACCGCTGCGCGGCGCTGCTCGCCCTCGACGTGGCCGAGACGGCCCTCGATGCCGCCCGCGCCCGTTGCACGGCGTGCCCCCAGGTCGCGTTCCGGCGCGCCGCGGTGCCGGCGGAGTGGCCCCCCGGCCGGTTCGACCTCGTGGTGCTCTCCGAGGTGCTGTACTTTTTCACGCCCGAGGACCTCGCCCACATCGCCGTGCGCCTGGCGGCGGCCCTGAAACCGGGGGGCGAGGTCATCCTGGTCCACTGGCTCGGGGAGACGAACTTCCCCTTGAGCGCCGATACGGCGGTCGAGACGCTGATCGCTCTCACCCGCGGTGCCCTCGAACCCGACCGCAGGGGCCGCACCGAGCGCTATCGCCTCGACGTGCTGCGGGCCCCCGCGTGAGCCGCCCGCCGATGGCGGAGGATCCGGGACCGTCCCTGGTTCACCGGCACGCCGCCTGGGTGCGCCTGACGCATTGGCTCAACGCCGTTGCGTTCCTTGCGCTCCTGGTCAGCGGCATCGCGATCCTGCTCGCCCTGCCGCGGCTGTTCTGGGGCGAGACCGGAGCCAACGGGGCGCCGGCCGCCCTCGACCTGCCGTTGCCCGTGAACCTCGAACAGACGGGCTGGGGCCGCAACCTGCACTTCCTCGCGGCCTGGGTGCTCGTCCTCAACGGGATCGTCTACCTCATCGTGGCCTTCGTGGGCGGTCACTTCGCCCGCGACCTCGTGCCGGATCGCGATCAGCTGGCCCCGGGCCACCTCGCCCGCGAGATCGCCGACCATGCCCGCCTCAAGCCGGCGCGCGGACGCGAGGCCCTGCGCTACAACGCCCTGCAGAAATTCGCCTATCTCGTCGTCCTGTTCGTGCTGTTTCCGCTGATGGTGCTCACCGGGCTCACCATGTCGCCGGGGGTCACGGCGGCCTATCCGGAGCTCTTCGCCCTGTTCGGCGGCCGGCAATCGGCGCGCACCCTGCACTTCGCCGTCGCCTGCCTGCTCGTGCTCTTCCTCGTGGTCCACGTGGCCCAGGTCTTCGTCGGCGGGGCCGGCAACCTGATGCGGTCGATGATCACCGGACGCTTCCGGGTTCCGCCAGCGACGGCCCGCCCCCCCTTCGCGGAGCCCCCCGATGCGTGACCTCTCGCGCCGCCGCCTGCTCACCGGCTCCGGCAGCCTGATCGGCGCCGGCCTCCTCGGCGGCTGCGACGCCCCGGCGCTCTCGCGGCTCGCCACCCCCTACGACTGGAGCAACGGCCTGACCTTCGCGGTCCAGCGCTGGCTCCAGCGCCACCAGCCCCTGGTGCGCGAGTTCGGGCCGGAGGCGATCTCGGCGGTGTTCCCGACCATCAACACCACCGACCCGGACAATCCCGATTACCGGCGCTCGAAGGCGCTGGGTTTCTCCGACTGGACGCTTCCGGTCACCGGCCTCGTGGCGCGCCCGGGGGCCTTCTCCCTGGCCGACCTGAGGGCGATGCCCGCCCGCACCCAGATCACGCTTCATGCCTGCGAGCAGGGCTGGTCGGCCATCGGCGGCTGGACCGGCGTGCCGCTGGCCCACCTGATGACCCAGGTCGGGCTGCGGCCGGAGGCGCGCTTCATCGTGGTGCGCAGCGTCGATGGCTGGTGGGACAGCTACGACCTGTTCGACGCCCTCCATCCGCAGACCATCCTCGCCTACGGCATGAACGGCGGCGACCTGCCGGTGGCGCACGGGGCGCCGGTGCGCCTGCGGGTCGAGCGCCAGCTCGGCTACAAGAGCCTGAAGTACATCAGCGCCATCGAGGCCGTGGATCGGGTCGAGGGCCTCGGCAAGGGGCGTGGCAGCATGGTCGCCGAGCTCGGCTTCCCCTGGTACGCGGGTATCTGACCTCACGCGGCGCGTGTAACCGGGCGCTGTCGGACCGTATAGGGAGCTTCGGCAACCGTTGAACGGACAGCATTGGGCGTAATCGCTCCAACCGCATCGATCGTCGGAAACATGACAAATCAGTCCTCGTTACGTTCCAGGCCAATCTGATAACGCCATGTTAAGCATGCAGTTGTTTGCTCCGGTCGGAATGCAAATCCGGACGGTCCCACAACGATGCGTGTGTCTCTGAAATCCATCCTGATCGGTTCGGTAACCCTGCTCGGCGTGGCCGCGGCGGGTCAGGGCGTGGTCAGCGTCGTGAAGCTCAGGGCGATCGAGCGCGAGGTGAACGAGGTCGCGACGAACTGGCTTCCCTCCGTCAACGTCGTGAACACGATCAGCACGGCGACGCGCGACGTGCGGGTGAAGCTGTACCGCTTCGTCGTCGCCTCCGAGACGCCGCAGGCGCTGGCCGAGAACGAGGCGGGCCTGAAGACCGCCATGAAGACCCTCGACGGCCTGCGCCGGACCTATGAGCCGCTGATCAGCTCCGCCGAGGAGAAGGCGCTCTACGACACCTTCACGCCCCTATGGACGCGCTACGGCGAGGGCCAGCAGCAGGTCATCGACCTCATGAAGGCCGGCCGCAAGGCCGACGCCCTGGCGCTCACCACCAGCGCCGCGATGGCCGACCTGAACAACGGCGCCATCCGGGCCCTGCAGCGGGCCGTCGACTTCAACCGGGAGGGCGCCCAGAACAGCACCGCGCTGAGCCTGGCCAGCGCCGGCTCGGCCATGCTGACGGCCTGGATCGCGATGACGATCTCGGTGGTGGCGGCCATCGGCACGATGCTGTTCAGCCTGTTCGGCGTGGCGCGTCCGATCGAGCGCATGACGCGCACCATGGGCAGGCTGGCCGGGGGCGACACCAGCGTGGACATTCCGTCCCGGACCCGTCGCGACGAGATCGGCGACATGGCCGCCGCCGTGAGCGTGTTCCGGGACAACCTGCTCCAGACCCGCAAGCTCGAGGAGGAGACGGTGCTGGCGCGGGCCGGGGCGGAGGCGCAGCGTAAGGCGGCGATGCGGGCGATGGCCGACAGCTTCGAGGGCGCGGTGGGCGGCATCATCAGCATGGTGACGAGTTCGGCCACCGAGCTGCAGGCCACCGCCCAGAGCATGGCCGGCACCGCCACCCAGACCGCCAACCAGTCCAGCAGCGTGGCGGCCGCGGCCGACGAGGCCGCCGCCAACGTCAACACCGTGGCGGCCGCGGCCGAGGAGCTCGGCTCCTCGGTGCAGGAGATCGGCCGCCAGGTCGGCAGCTCGGCCGCCATGGCCCAGACCGCCGTGGCCGAGGCCGCCCAGACCGCCAGCTTCGTGCAGACCCTCAACACGGCGGTGGCGCGCATCGGCGACGTGGTGACGATGATCACCTCGATCGCCGGCCAGACCAATCTGCTGGCGCTGAATGCCACGATCGAGGCGGCGCGGGCCGGCGAGGCGGGCCGGGGCTTCGCGGTGGTGGCCGCCGAGGTCAAGGAACTGGCCAACCAGACGGCGCGGGCCACGCAGGAGATCGGCGAGCACATCAGCCAGATCCAGGGCTCGACGGGCCAAGCGGTGGCGGCCATCGACGGGATCGCGGCGCGCATCCGCGAGATCAGCGGCGTGGCCACCTCGATCTCGGCGGCGGTGGAGGAGCAGGGAGCGGCCACCCAGGAGATCGTGCGCAACGTGGCGCAGGCGGCGATGGGCACGGGGGCGGTGACGACCAACATCGCGGGGGTGGCGGGCGCGGCCGAGGAGACCGGCGCGGCCGCCAGCCAGGTGCTGGGCGCCGCCTCGGAGCTCTCGCGCCAGTCCGAGCACCTCAGCGCCGAGGTCCAGCGCTTCCTGGCCACCGTGCGCGCCGCCTGAGTGCCAACCCGGACGAGCGGACCAAAAAGGGGCCCGGAGCGATCCGGGCCCTTCGTCGTGTCAGGCCCGGCGGACCGGCTAGCTCAGCCCGCCCGCCTCCACCACGAAGCGCGCGATGGCGTCCGCCCCGTGGCCGTCGCGCAGGGACGAGAACACGTAGGGCCGGGCGCCGCGCATGCGCTTCGTGTCGGATTCCATGATCCCGAGATCGGCGCCCACCAGGGGTGCGAGGTCGGTCTTGTTGACGATGAGGAGGTCCGAGCGGGTGATTCCGGGGCCGCCTTTGCGGGGGATCTTCTCGCCCCCCGCCACGTCGATGACGTAGAGGGTGAGGTCGGCCAGCTCCGGCGAGAAGGTGGCCGCGAGGTTGTCGCCACCGGACTCGATCAGGATGAGGTCGAGCTTCGGGAAGCGCCGACGCATCTCCGCCACCGCCGCGAGGTTGATCGAGGCGTCCTCGCGGATCGCCGTGTGCGGGCAGCCGCCGGTCTCGACGCCCATGATCCGCTCCTCCGGCAGGGCGCCGGCCACGGTAAGGAGGCGGGCATCCTCCTTGGTGTAGATATCGTTGGTGATCGCGCAGATCTCGTAGGTGTCGCGGAAGCGCTTGCAGAGCTGCTCCATCAGGGCGGTCTTGCCGGAGCCGACGGGGCCACCGATGCCGACGCGGAGGGGGCCGTTGGGAGAGGTCATCGCAGGGTCCTCAAGAGGTGTCCTCAGGAGCGGAAGATCCGGGAATACTGGGTCTCGTGCCGGAACGAGCCGAGGTCGAGGTTCAGGGTGGCGCTGCCGAGATCGTCGCGCCCGAGGGCCGGGATCGTGGCGGCGAGCGCCGTCACCCGCGGCGTCAGCGCGGCGATGATCCGGGTGCCCGCGCTCTGGCCGATGGGTGCGCAGCGCAGGGCCGCCGAGACGAGGTTCTGCAGGAAGGCGAGGCCGAAGCCGGCGAGCACCGGGGCCAGGGCCATCCGGTGGGCACCGGCCGCGAGGCCGACGGCCACCGGGTAGGCCACCGCCCCGTCGAGGGTGGCGGCGAGGCGGTCGAGATCAGGGGTGCCCCAGGCCGCCACGGTGGCGTCGAGGAAGCTGCGGCCCTGCTGGCTCGTCTCCAGGTGCAGCTCGCGCGAGGGGGCCAGGGCGAGGGCGAGGTCGTTGAGCTCGGCCAGCGTCCGCGCATCCCCGGCCAGCGCCGCCGCATGGGCCTGGCTGAGAAGGATGAGGTCGTTGCGGCCCGAGCCGTGCGCGAGCACGTCGGCGAGCCAGTCCGTGAGCGAGGCCTCGCCGCCGACCTCGCCGCTCTCCACCGCCCCTTCGAGCCCGTGCGAGTAGGCATAGGCGCCCACCGGATAGCCCGGCGACAGCCACGCCATCAGGCGCAGGGCCTCAATCATGAGGGTGCGCGGGGTCATGGCGATGGCCGTCGTGGGGGTGCGCGGCGTCGTCGTGCGAATGGCCGTGATGATGGTGGCCGTGATGATGGTGGCCGTGATGGTGCTGGCTCGCGGCCTCGCCCGCATAGGCGCCGCCCTCCGGCCGGAACGGGCGCTCCACCGCCTCGGCGCTGCCGCCCAAACCCCGCACCATCTCGGCGAGCACGTGGTCGAAGGCGATATAGACCGCGTCGGCCCCGATCTCGGCCGGGATGTGCCGGTTGCCGATGTGCCAGATCAGGCGCTTCAGGGCGTGGTCGTCGGGCGCGCGGATCTCCAGCAACGGCTCCGGCGCGGCCTCGACCCAGACCAGCCGCCCATCCTGCAGCACCAGGGCGTCGCCGTCGTCGAGGATCGCGGGCTCCGGCAGGTCGAGGAGGAAGGACAGGCCGCCCACCGTGCGCATGGCCATGCGCCGGCGATGCCGGTCGCCGTGGTCGAGGACGATGCGGTCGACGATCTCGCCGGAGAGGGCGTCGCGGCGCAGGACTTTCGTGGCGCGGATCATGGGGCGTGGGACGATACGGTGCGGGCGGTCATGGGTCAGGCAGGGCTCATCAGGTGAAGCGGGGCTCGAGGGCCCCCGGATAGACGCTGTCGTCCAGAATCTGCGCCAGGGTAGAGGGACAAGCCGGCGGACAGGTCTGTTCCGCCAGCCCGGTCTCGTCCGCTGCGCGAACGCGCCCCAGGTGACAGGCCTTCGACAGAACCGTCTCCGGCCAGGCTCGGAGGCTCGGGCTGACGTCGAGACGACCTTCGATCCGAAGGCGTTGCATTTCCTCGGCAAGGTGGTGCCGGTCGATGTCCTGCCGTCGCTCCGCGCGCAGCAGGGCGGCCTGATCCTGCGTCCACAGGTAGAGGTCGCTCTCGGAGAGGTCGTGCCCCTGGGATGGGCTGGCGGCAGCCTTGGACAGGGGGGACTCCGCGGGCGTCGAACGCATCCGACCTCAAAACAGGAAGTATCGCTGCGCCATCGGCAGCACCTCGGCGGGCTCGCAGACCAGGAGTTCGCCGTCGGCGCGGACGTCGTAGGTCTCGGGGTCGACCGCGATGTCGGGCGTCGCGTCGTTGAGGATCATGCTCTTCTTCGAGATGCCGCCGCGGACATTCTCGACGGCGACGAGGCGCTTCTGCAGCCCGAGGCGCTCGCCGAGCCCGTCCTCGATCGCGGCCTTCGAAACGAAGGTCAGGGCGGTGGCGAAGGGCACCCGGCCGAAGGACCCGAACATCGGGCGGTAATGCACCGGCTGGGGCGTCGGGATCGAGGCGTTGGGATCGCCCATCGGGGCCGTGGCGATGGCGCCCCCCTTGATCACGAGGTCGGGCTTCACCCCGAAGAAGGCCGGCGTCCACAGCACGAGGTCGGCGAGCTTGCCCGGCTCCACCGAGCCGATATGGGCCGAGACGCCGTGTGCGATCGCGGGGTTGATGGTGTACTTCGCCACGTAGCGGCGGGCGCGCAGGTTGTCGTTGCCGCTCGCGTCGCCGGGCAGGGCACCCCGCTGGCGCTTCATCTTGTCCGCCGTCTGCCACGTGCGGATGATGACCTCGCCGACCCGACCCATGGCCTGGCTGTCCGACGACATCATCGAGAGGGCGCCGATGTCGTGCAGGATGTCTTCGGCCGCGATGGTCTCGCGGCGGATGCGGCTCTCGGCGAAGGCGAGGTCTTCGGGAATCGCCGGGTCGAGGTGGTGGCACACCATCAGCATGTCGAGATGCTCGTCGATGGTGTTCTTCGTGTAGGGCCGCGTCGGGTTCGTCGAGGACGGCAGGACGTTGGCCAGCCCCGCCACCCTGATGATGTCCGGCGCGTGGCCGCCGCCCGCCCCCTCGGTGTGGAAGGCGTGGATGGTCCGCCCCGCGAAGGCCATGATCGTGTCCTCGACGAAGCCGGATTCGTTGAGGGTGTCGGAGTGGATCATCACCTGCACGTCGTACAGGTCGGCCACCGTCAGGCAGGTGTCGATGGCGGCCGGGGTGGTGCCCCAGTCCTCGTGCAGCTTGAGGGCGCAGGCCCCGGCCCGGATCATCTCGACGAGGCTCTCGGGCCGCGCGGCGTTGCCCTTGCCCGCGAAGGCGAGGTTCATCGGGAACGATTCCGCCGCCTCGATCATCCGGGCGAGGTGCCACGGTCCCGGGGTACAGGTGGTGGCGAAGGTGCCGTGCGCCGGGCCGGTGCCGCCGCCCAGCATGGTGGTGACGCCCGAGCACAGGGCCTCGTCGATCTGCTGCGGGCAGATGTAGTGGATGTGGCTGTCGAAGCCGCCGGCCGTGAGGATCTTGCCTTCCCCGGCAATGACCTCGGTGCCGGGTCCGACCACGATGTCGACGCCCGGCTGGATATCCGGGTTGCCGGCCTTGCCGAGCTTGGCGATCCGGCCCTTCACCAGGCCGACGTCGCACTTCACCACGCCCCAATGGTCGAGGACCACCGCGTTGGTGATGACGGTGTCGACGGCACCGTCCTGGTTGGTGACCTGGGACTGGCCCATGCCGTCGCGGATGACCTTGCCGCCGCCGAACTTCACCTCCTCGCCGTAGGTGGTGTGGTCGCGCTCCACCTCGATCACCAGCGACGTGTCGGCGAGCCGGATGCGGTCGCCGGTGGTGGGGCCGAACATGTCGGCATAGGCGGCGCGGGGGAGGGCGGCGCCTATGCCGA
>NZ_CEEDOX010000027.1:0-51301 GCF_979256535.1 Methylobacterium sp. AC690
CCTGCAACTGGGGGGGCGGGGAGACGGAGCCCCCCCAGTTGCAGGAGGGCATCGGACATCGCTCGGGCGCGGACAAACGATGAGACGGAGCGGGCGTGACAGCGTCAGGCGGAGGGTGCGCGGGACACGAGGCGGAGGAAGCCGAGCGCGATCGCGGTGAAGACGACCGCCCCGAGGCCCGTCGCCACGGGCGCGAAACCCGGCCCGACCAGAACGAGCGACGAGCCCCGCCCGGCGAGCGTATCGGCCGCCGCCAGCAGCACGCCGACGATGCTCTCGCCTACGAGAAAGCCGGAGGCGATCAGGACCCCCCGTCGCCGCGCCAGGGTCTCGCCATCCCTGGTGGGCCGTGCGCGCAGGCGGCGCCGGGCGAGCCAACCGATGACGCCGCCGATGGCGATCGTCACGACGACCTCGAGGGGCAGGTAGATGCCGATGCCCACGGTCAGGGCCGGGAAGGACAGGTCCCGCCGCCGCAGGATCGCCTCCAGGGCCACGAACGCGACGCCGAGTCCGGCGCCGATCGCCACCATCGTCCAGGGCAACGCGCCGTGGATGATGCCGCTGGCGATCTGGGTCATCAGCGCGGCCTGCGGCGCCGGGAGGGCGTTGCCCGCCTCCATGTCGGGCCGGGGCAGGGCACCGGCGAATCCGTAGGCCTGGTAGAGCAGGGACAGCAGCGGCGCGATCACGAGGGCGCCCACGGTGACGCCGGCGATCAGCGCCACCTGCTGCCGCCAGGGCGTGGCATCGACGAGCTGACCGGTCTTGAGGTCCTGCAGGTTGTCGTTGGCGATCGAGGCGGTCGTGACCACGACGGCGGCGAGGAGCAGCGCCAGGCCGATGACGAAGCGGTCGCCCTCCGGCCCCGCCTCGCGGCCGATCAGCAGCGGGATCATCACCGCGGTCACGAGGGTGGTGAGGATCCCGATGCCGGAGATCGGGCTGCTCGACGAACCGAGGAGACCCGCGAGGTAGCCGCAGGCGGCCGCCATCAGGAAGCCGAACAGCACCGCGAACAGCGTGGCGACCGCCACCACGACGCCGTGCAGGCGCCCGAGCTCGGCGCCCGAGGCGAAGATCCAGAACAGGCCGGCGAGGAGCAGGGCGAGAAGCAGCGTTCCGGCGGCGACCCAGGTGATGGGGAGATCGCGTTCCTGGCGCGGAATGTCCGCCCCGGTGCCGCCCTTGCGCGCGCTGGCGAGGGCGGAGCGCAGGCTGCCGGCGATCTGGCGGCTCAACTGGGCCACGGTCCAGAGCGCACCCACCGCGATGATGCCGGCGCCGACCAGCCGGACCTTCTCCGACCAGACGGCCTGCGCGGCACCGTCCCCGGCCCGGGCGGCCGCCGAACCCATCGCGGTGAGCACCGGCACGGCGATGCCCCAGGCGATGGCGACGCCGGTGAGCAGGGCGAGGCAGGCACCGATCCCGACCAGGTAGCCGACGCCGACGAGGGCGAGGGAAAAGCCGGTGCCGAGGCGAAACAGGGCCGAGCCCGCCGCCAGGGTCGTGTGCATGCCATCCGCCAACACCCGGAAGCCGGTGGTGGAGAGCCCGACGAGGCCGGCCAGGGCGGCCGCACCGATGAGCGGGCGCAAGCCACCGCGATGGCTCTCATCGCCGGAGGTGTCGCCCGCCCGGAGCACCTCGGCCGCTGCCGTGCCTTCCGGGTAGGGCAGGCCCGCCCCCATTACCAGGGCGCGACGCAGCGGAATCGAATAGGCGATGCCGAGGAGCCCGCCGATCAGGCACAGGCCGGTGGTCTGCCAGTACGGAAAATCCGCCCAGTGTCCGATGAGCACGAGGCCCGGCAGGGCCAGGATGACGTTGCAGAGCGTTCCGGCCGCCGAGGCCTGGGTCTGGACGATGTTGTTCTCGTAGATGTTGCTGCCGCCGACCAACCGCAGAACGCCCATCGACAGCATCGCCGCCGGGATCGAGGTGGAGAACGTCACCCCGGTCTTCAGGCCCATGTAGAGGTTCGCCGTCATGAACACGACGGTGATCAGCGCGCCGAGCAGCAGCCCGCGCCAGGTGAGTTCGGATGCGTGCTGCGAGGCGCCCTTCACGAAGCCGCGTTCGGCGCGCCGCCCACCAGAGCGGGAGGACGGTTCGCGCGGCAAAGTCGATGCATGGGTCGGGAATCCTGTCGCCGCGGGGCCGGCGGCACATCCGAAGCCCTGTCCCGCCCCCGCATGGTGCGAAAGCCGGCGCGACCTGCAAACCACATAGGTTATCGGAGTCCGGGGTCCCTGCCGGCTGCCCAGGGGATCGCGCGCGATCCTTGCGAGGTGGCAAAGGGGATCGCGCGCGATGTTTCGAAGGTGGCCAAGGGATCGCACGCGATCCTTACGAGGTGGCCAGGGGATCGCACGCGATCCTTGCGAGGCGGCGAAGCGCGCGCATGCGATCCTGATGCGACCCTCATGAAACGGCGCCGCCTTGCCGCTCGAACCCTCACGCGCCGCGGCGCAGATTCATCGGGCGGTCCGACACCTGGATCGCGCGAACCCCCGAGCCCTCCATGTCCCGTCCCCTACCGGTCACGCCCGACAGCCCGATCTCCGGCCCGGACACATCACGCTTCGTCATCGGCCGGGACGGGCGGGGCTGCTGGGTGGCCCTCGAGGTCCATGGCCGGGCCGGCGGCCTCTTCCGCACCTGCCAGGCGGCCCTGCACTACGCCGTCGAGGCGACGGCGCATCGGCCGGACAGCGTGAGGATCGCGGCGGATCGCATCGAACTTCGGATCTGAGGGGGCGAACGGCGTTCGGAGCCGGGCCTCAGCCGCCGGCCCCGAACCCGTTCCGGCACAGGGCAGCGTGCAGGCTCGGTGCGTCGCGGGCGGCCCGCAGGGCCGAGGCCACGCCCGGATCGCGCAGCCGCCGGGCGATGCAGGCCAGCGCCGTCACCGAGGCGTCACGCGGGTCGACCGGTAGGAGCAGGAGCGCGACGAGATCCACGGGACGCTCATCGATGGCGTCGAAGTCGAGGGGATCGCGCAGGCGGGCCAGCAGCCCGTAGGGTCGTTCCAGGCCGTCGAGACGGGCATGGGGCAGGGCGATGCCGTACCCGATCCCGGTGGATCCGAGGCTCTCGCGCGCTGCCAGGGCTGCGCGGATCGGCGCCGTCTCCCGCCCGAGCCCGCGAGCCGCCCGGCGCGCCAGGTCTTCGAGAAGCGCCGCCTTCCCGGCTACGCGCAGGCCGCAGACGGCCCGCTCCGCCGGCAGGAGAGCGTTGAGGGTGATCAGATCGTCGAGAGGCATCGGATCGTCGAACGTCATCGGATCGGGCCGCCCCCATCGTCCGGCGCGCGCAGGCGGTAGCCCACCCCGGTCTCGGTGAGGAGGATGCGGGGGCGCTCGGGATCGGCCTCGAGCTTCTGACGGAGCTGGCGCATGTAGACCCGGAGATATTGCGGGTCGGACGAGGTCGAGACGGCATTCATGAGCTGGGCGTGGGTCAAGGCCTTGCCGGCATGCTGCACCAGGACCCGGAGGAAGTCGTATTCCCGCGGCGTGAGCTTCACCTCCGCGCCGCGGACGCGGACGATGCGGCGCACGAGATCCACGCTGAGACCGTCGACCTCGAACAGGGGGCGCTCGCCTTGAACCGCCAACTGGTGACGCAGGGCCGTACGCAGCCGCGCCAGGAGCTCGCCCATGCCGAACGGCTTGGTGACGTAGTCGTCCGCACCGAGGTCGAGGGCCTCGACCTTGCCCGGCTCGTCGTCGCGACTCGACAGGACCACCACCGGCAGGTCGCGATGATCGTCCCGGATGCGACGCAGGAGGTCGTGCCCGCGCATGTCCGGCAGGCCGAGGTCGAGGATGATCAGGTCGATCGTCTCGCGGCTCAGGATCTCGAGGGCGGCACGCGCGTTCGGCGCCTCGAAGATCGTGTAGCCCTGGGTCGCCAACCCCATGCGCAGGAGCTTGCGGATGGGGGGCTCGTCATCGACCACGAGGATGGCGAGGCTCATGCGGGGAAGCTCATGCGGGGAAGCTCATGCGGGGAAGCTCATGCAGCGAGGTCCGAAGCGGTGCCGCTCGCGGCGGGCACCGGCAACAGGAGGGTGAAGACGGCGCCGCTGCGGTCCTGCCGGTTGCCCGCGGTGAGCGTCCCGCCCATCGCCTCGACGAAGCCGCGGGCGATGGCGAGGCCCAGCCCGGTCCCGGCCCGCACGGAGTCGCCCTTCCGGACGCGATAGAACTTGTCGAACACCCGCTCGCGCTCCGCCTCCGGCAGGCCGTCACCCGCGTCGATCACCTGGAGGCGGACCTGGGACGGTCCGCCGGCCTGACCCGAGACGACCTGCGCCGTCACCGTGACGGTCGAGCCGGCCGGGGCGTACTTGGCGGCGTTGTCGAGGAGGTTGACCAGGACCTGCTCGAACAGGACCGGGTCGAGGCGCAGGGCCGGAAGGTCCGGCGCGAGCGCCAGCACGACCCGGTGCTCGGCCAGGATCGCGCCCAGGCGCCGCAGGGCGGTGTCGACGATCTCCGCCACGTCCTGCGCCGTCAGGTTCGCCGCGACCGCGCCCGCCTCGAGCCGGGTCATGTCGAGGAGGTTGACGATGAAGCGGTTCAGCCGCTCGGATTCGGCGATGATCGTCGCCAGGAGGTCACCCTTCGCCTCCCGGCCCAGGTCGGCATCGAGGTCGCGCAGGGTCGTGGCGGCCCCGAGGACCGCGGACAGGGGTGTCCGCAGGTCATGGGAGATCGACGTCAGCAGGGCCTGGCGCAACCGGTCGGTCTCGGCATCGCGTTCCGCGCGCGCCAGATCCTCCACGAGCCGGACCCGTTCGATGGCGAGGGCCCCCATGTCGGCGAGGGCATCGAACAGCCGTCGATCCTCGGGGGTGAGGATCGGTCCGGTGCCGTCCGCGTCGAGGCCGATCACCCCGATGGGGCCGCGACCTGTTCGCGTCGGTATGAAAATACGACGCGCGCCGGGAAGCGTGTCGGCGCCGCGTCCCGCCGGCCGATCGTTCGCGAAGGCCCATTGGGCCGCGGCCAGATCCGCCGCGTCCAGGCGGTCCTCCGGAGGATATCCGGCCCGGACCGCCACCGCGTCGCCCTCAGGCAGCAGCAGGACGACCCGTACGCGCAGCATCGCGGCGATCTGCGCCGAGGTCGCCCACAGGACGTCGTCGAGGGTACCGCAGGCGGAGAGCTTGCGGCTGAAGCCGTAGAGACGCTCCGTCGCCCTCGCCCGGCGCTGACTGACCACGGCCACGGCCCGAGCCCGGGCGGCGAGGTTCGAGACCAGCACGGCTACCAGGGTGAACAGCAGGAACGCGGCGACGTTGGTCGGGTCGGCGATGGTCAGCGTGTAGACCGGCGGCAGGAAAAAGAAGTTGTAGGCCAGCGAGGCGGCGACCACGGCGGACAGTGCCGGCCCCAGGCCGAAGCGTGCCGCAACCGCCACCACCGCGGTCAACAGGAACAGATCCGCGTTCTCGACCCCGAGATAGGGCTGGAGTCCGAGTGCCAAGCCGAGGCCCGCAAGGATGGCGAGGGCGGCGAAGCCGTAGCCGGCACCATCGACGGCGGGGCGGCCCGGGGCCGTCGCGACGGTCTTGGGAGAGGCCGGCAACGGCAGCGTTTCGCCGGGCACGACGTGGATGGTGATGGCGCCGCTCCGGCGCACGAGGTCGTAGACCACCGAACCGTTGAACAGCTCGAACAGCCAGGACCGCGTCGCCTTGCCGACGACGATGTGGTTGACGTTGGCTCCGCGGGCATACGCCAGGAGGTCGTCCGCCACGCGCCGGCTGCCCGGCAGGGTCACGGCGTCGCCACCGAGCCGGTCGGCGAGACGCAGCGCGTCGGCAATGCGATCGCGGTCCGCTTCGCTGAGGCCGAGGCTGCGCGTGCCCTCCACCGTCACGGCGGTCCACGGCGCATGCAGGCGGTCGGCCAGGCGCTTGGCCGAGCGGACGAGGCCGGCCGAGCGCGGATCCTCGCTGATGCAGACCATCACCCGCTCGCCGGCGCTCCAGGGCCCCGCGATGGCATGGGCCTGCATGTGGCTGAGGAGTTCGTCGTCGACCCGATCGGCCGTGCGCCGCAGGGCGAGTTCGCGCAGGGCCGTCAGGTTGCCGCGGGAGAAATAGTGGCGCAGCGCGCGCTCCGCATTGGCTGGCACATAGACCTTGCCGGTCTTCAGGCGCTCGATCAGGTCGTCGGGGCTGAGGTCCACGACCTCGATATCGTCGGCCCGATCGAGGATGCCGTCCGGCACCGTCTCGCGCACCCGGATGCGGGTGATCTGCGCGACCACATCGTTCAGGCTCTCGACGTGCTGGATGTTGAGGGTGGCGTGCACGTCGATGCCGGCAGCGAGCAGCTCCTCGACATCCTGGTAGCGCTTGGGATGGCGTGAGCCCGGCGCATTGGTGTGGGCAAGTTCGTCGACCAGCGCCAGGGCCGGGCGCCGTGCCAGCAGCGCGTCCAGGTCCATCTCTTCGATGACGCTGTCATGGTAGGGAACCCGGCGGCGCGGAACGACCTCGAAGCCCTCGACCAGGGCCTCGGTCTCGCTGCGGCCGTGGCTTTCCACGACACCGATCACCACGTCGGTGCCGGCCTTGAGCCGGGCCCGACCGATCGTGAGCATCTCGTAGGTCTTGCCCACACCGGGCGCGGCACCGAGGAAGACCTTGAGACGGCCCCGTCCCGCCTCGTCCCGGCGCGCGTGGTCGAGCAACGCGTCTGGCGAGGGGCGCTGACGCTCGCGGCCGTCCTCGCTCATCGATAGTCCTTCATGACCGGTGTCCTTCGCAGCAGGTTATTGCCGCAGGCGCGCGTCCAAAGCGAGGTTCAGCGCCAGGACATTCACGCGCGGCTCACCGAGAAGCCCGAAGGTCCGGCCTTCGACCTGTGCAGCGACGAGATCGCGCACCCGGTCCGCGCTGACGCCCCGCGCACGGGCCACGCGCGGCACCTGGAACAGGGCGGCCTCGGGCGACAAGTCGGGATCAAGCCCGGATCCGCTGGCGGTGACGAGGTCGACCGGCACCATCGCGCCGGGGTTCTCGGCCCTCAGGGCGTCGAGATCGCCCTTTACCCGCTCGGCGAGGACGGCGCTGGTCGGTCCGAGGTTGGAACCGGCCGAGTTGGAGGCATTGTAGGGCGCCGGCACGGTTTTTGAGGCATCGGCGGGATCGGCGGCCACCGTCGCCGAGGGGCGCCCGTGGAAGTAGCCCGGGCTTGCGAAGGACTGGCCGATCAGGCTGGAGCCGACGATCGTGCCGTCGCGGCGGATCAGACTGCCGGCAGCCTTGGCGGGAAAGATCGCGGCGGCGAGGCCGGTCATGGCCAGCGGATAGGCGAGGCCGGTGATGGCCGTCAGCGCGACGAAGAGGACGAGGGCGGGACGCAGGGACGCTACTAGCATTGGGGGCAACTCTTGTTTGGACTGCGGAGGGGGTTCAGGCGAGGTGCAGAGCGTTCACGGCGAGGTCGATCGCCTTAATGCCGACGAAGGGCACCAGGATGCCGCCGAGGCCGTAGATCAGAAGGTTGCGCCGCAGGAGTGCCGCGGCCCCCACCGCCCGGTATGAGACGCCCCGCAGGGCGAGCGGGATCAGAGCCACGATGATCAGGGCATTGAAGATGATCGCCGACAGGATCGCGCTCTGGGGCGAGGCGAGATTCATGACGTTCAGGGCCTGAAGCTGCGGGTAGAGCGTCAGGAACATCGCCGGGATGATGGCAAAGTACTTGGCCACATCATTGGCAATGGAGAACGTGGTCAGGGCCCCGCGGGTCATGAGCAACTGCTTGCCGATGCCGACGATCTCGATGAGCTTGGTCGGATCGGAGTCGAGGTCGACCATGTTGCCGGCCTCGCGGGCCGCCACCGTTCCGGTGTTCATGGCGACGCCGACGTCGGCCTGCGCCAGGGCGGGCGCGTCGTTGGTGCCGTCACCGCACATGGCCACGAGCTTGCCCTCCGCCTGCTCCCGGCGGATCAGGGCGAGCTTGTCCTCGGGCGTGGCCTGCGCCAGGAAATCGTCGACGCCAGCCTCGGCCGCGATGGCGGCCGCCGTCATTGGGTTGTCGCCGGTGATCATCACTGTGCGGATGCCCATGCGGCGGAGTTCGACGAAGCGCTCGCGGATGCCGCCCTTGACGATGTCCTTGAGGGACACGACGCCGAGGAGTTGCCCATCGCGGGCCACCGCCAAGGGCGTACCGCCGGCCTTCGCGATCGTCTCGGCAATGGCCCTGATCTCCGTCACCGCCTGCAAGTCCTCGGCCGGTCGATAGGCGAGCGCCGCATTCGTGGCGCGGGACGCGATCGGCTGGCCACCAAGGGAAGCGATCACCGCCTCGACCGCGCCCTTGCGAATGGACCGTCCATCGAGGTCGACCCCCGACATTCGCGACTGCGCCGTGAAGGGCACGAAGGTGGCGTTCAGGCTGGCCATGTCGCGGGCCCGGATGCCGTAGCGATCCTTGGCCAGCACCACGATCGAGCGGCCCTCCGGCGTCTCGTCGGCGAGGGAGGCGAGTTGCGCCGCATCCGCGAGATCCTGCTCGTCGACCCCGCCGACCGGCCGGAATTCGGTCGCCTGACGGTTGCCGAGGGTGATGGTTCCGGTCTTGTCGAGGAGGAGGGTGTCGACGTCGCCCGCCGCCTCGACCGCGCGCCCCGACATCGCGAGCACGTTGAAGCGCACGAGACGATCCATGCCGGCGATGCCGATCGCCGAGAGGAGCGCGCCGATGGTGGTCGGGATGAGGGTGACGAACAGGGCGACCAGTACGACGAGAGGGATCGCGCCGCCGGCGTAGCTCGCAAAGCTCGGGATGCTCGCGACCGCGAAGACGAAGACGAGGGTCAGGCCGGCGAGCAGGATGTTGAGGGCGATCTCGTTCGGAGTCTTCTGCCGGGAGGCCCCCTCGACCAGGGCGATCATGCGGTCGACGAAGGTCGAGCCGGCCGCCGCCGTGATGCGCACGCGGATCACATCGGACAGGACCTGGGTTCCGCCCGTCACCGCCGACCGGTCCCCGCCCGACTCCCGGATCACCGGCGCGGACTCTCCGGTGATGGCCGCCTCGTTGACGGAGGCGACGCCCGCGATGACCTCGCCGTCGGAGGGGATCAGGTCGCCGGCCTCCACCAGGACGACGTCGCCGACCTTCAGGGAGGTACCGGGAACCGAGTCCCAGGTGTCACCCGAACCGGTCAGCCGCTTGGCGGTCATCTCGGTGCGGGTTCGGCGCAGGCTGTCGGCCTGCGCCTTGCCGCGGCCCTCGGCGAGGGCCTCTGCGAAGTTGGCGAAGATCAGCGTGAACCACAGCCACAGGATGATCTGACCGGAGAAGCCGAGTCCCGACGCGCCGGTCGCGAGATCACGGGCGAACAGCACGGTGGTGAGGACGGCGACGACCTCCACCACGAACATCACGGGATTGCGGATCATGAACCGAGGATCGAGCTTGCGGATCGAACCGATGAGGGCCGGGCCGACGAGGGCGGCGCTGAAGAGGGACGTGGTGGGGCGAGACATGATGCGAAGTTCCACGGAAGGTCGCGGGAAGGCCGGGCGCGGTGCGCCGGGTCCATGAGGTTGGTCAGGGCGCGAGAGCGCGGCTCGCGAAGTTGGCAGCGAGCACCAGGGCGAGGGCACCCAGGAGGGTGACTCCCAGCACCGCCAGGATCAGGTCCGAGAGTCGGGCCGGCGGGGTCCCGGACAGCGGGCGAGGCGGGCGGGCGCCCGCTCGGAGTCCGTGCAGGTGGTGTCGCCGGCCACGGCGCGGTGGAAAGGCGGGTCGCATCGCTCAGCCGCCCGTGGCGAAGGTCTGGCCTGCCGTGCCCGCGAGGTGCTCGACGATCGGGCCGAGGGCGAGGGACGGGAAGAAGGTCAGGCCGCCAACGATCAGGATCACGCCGACCAGCATGCCGATGAACAGTCCGCCATGGGTCGGCAGCGTCCCGGCGGACGCCGGCACGGTCTTCTTGGCCGCGAGGGCGCCCGCGATCGCCAGCGCGGGGATGATGACGAAGAACCGTCCCACCAGCATGCCGATCGCCAGCGTCGTGTTGTAGAAGGGCGTGTTGCCGCTGAGGCCACCGAAGGCCGAGCCGTTGTTGGCTGCGGCTGAGGTGAAGGCGTAAAGGATCTCCGAGAATCCGTGCGGCCCGGCATTGGCGGGACCGGCGAGACCGGCGGCCACCACGGTGGCGAGGGCGGTGAAGCCCAGCATCATCAGCGGCAGGCACAGGATGGCAAGCATGGCCATCTTCACCTCCCGCGACTCGATCTTCTTGCCAAGATACTCAGGCGTCCGGCCGACCATGAGTCCGGCGACGAAGATCGCCACGATGACGAAGACCAGCATGCCGTAGAGACCCGCCCCGACGCCGCCGACGATGATCTCGCCGAGTTGCATGTTGATCATCGGGATCAGGCCGCCGAGAGCGGTAAAGCTGTCGTGCATCGCGTTCACCGCGCCGCAGGAGGCGGCAGTGGTCACCACCGCGAACAACGCCGAGGCGACGATGCCGAAGCGAAGCTCCTTGCCCTCCATGTTTCCGCCCGTGAACCCCATCCCATTCAGAACGGAGCTGCCCGCGGCCTCGCTGGCATAGGTGACGAGGACGCCGGCGAGAAACAGCACGCCCATGGCGCCGAGGATGGCCCAGCCCTGCCGCTCGTCGCCGACCATTCGGCCGAAGACGTTGGTCATCGCCGCGCCGAGGACGAAGATTGAAACCATCTGGAAGAAGTTGGACAGAGCGGTCGGATTCTCGAAGGGATGGGCCGCGTTGGCGTTGAAGAACCCGCCGCCGTTGGTACCGAGCATCTTGATCGCGACTTGGCTCGCCACGGGTCCGACCGCGATCGTCTGGGTGGCGCCTTCGAGGGTCGTGGCCTGGATGGAGGCGCCCAGGGTCTGCGGGATGCCCTGCGAGACCAAAACCAGGGTGTAGAGCACGCAGATTGGCAGCAGCACGTAGAGCGTGCAGCGGGTCAGATCGACCCAGAACGAGCCCACTGTCCGGGCCGAGGCCCGCGAGAAGCCCCGAACGAGGGCGAGGGCGAGGGCGATGCCGGTGGCCGCCGAGAGGAAATTCTGGTGCGTGAGGCCCAGCATCTGCGACAGGTAGGAGAGGGTGCTCTCGCCGCCGTAGTTCTGCCAATTGGTATTCGTCACGAAGCTCGCCGCGGTGTTGAAGGCGAGATCCGGCGCCACTGCGGCTTGCCCGGCCGGGTTCAGAGGCAGGACATCCTGCAGACGCAGGAGGCCGTAGAGCGCCGCGAAGCCGAGGGCGTGGAACGTCAGCATGGCGAGCCCGTAGCCGAGCCAGCTCTGCTCGCTTCGGGCATCAATGCCGGCGAGGCGATAGAGCCCGGTCTCGATGGGCCCGAGCATGGGCGAGAGCAGCGTGCGCTCGCCCTTGAAGGCGCGGGTCATGTACCCGCCAAGCGGCCTGACGAGCGCCAGCACGGTCGCGCAGAACAGCGCGACCTGAATCCATCCGTTGATGGTCATGGGGGGGTCCTTGGAAATCCGTCCGGAGGGCGCGTCAGAACCGTTCAGGGCGCACGAGGGCGAAGGTGAGGTAGCCGAGCAGCCCGAGGGTCACGAGGGCGCCGAAGGTGAGGTCGAGGGTCATGGCAGGGGATGCTCCTGGCGGCGCGCTCAGAGGCGTTCGCACAGCAGCACGTATCCGGCTGCCAGGCCGAAAAAGACGAGCCCTGCGGCGAGGAAGGCGATGTCCAGCATTCTGCGTCCGATCCTGTGCGGCGGATCGGCCCGGGTCGTTGCGACCGATCACGCTCGCCCGGATCATGGACGGGAACCGCGTTAGGGTTCGAGAGACCGCTCGGCGCGATCTTATAAGGATCGTATGAGGATCTGAGCCTTCAGGGCGCCGAAGGCGCCAAGTCGAGCTTGGCCGCGAGGCGCGGATAGACCCGCAGGGCGTTGCCGGCATAGACCTTCGCGCGGTCCGTGTCGGAGAGTGCGGCCGCCTCGACGTAGCGCTTGGTGTCGTCGAAGGCGTGGCCGGTCTCGGGATCGATCCCGTTCACCGCGCCGACCATCTCGGAGGCGAAGAGAATGTTGTCCGGGGGCACAACCTTGAGCAGAAGGTCAATTCCGGGTTGATGATAGACGCAGGTGTCGAAGTAGACGTTGCGCAGCAGTTCCGTGAGTGGCGGACGCTTCAGGTCCTGCGCCAGCCCACGATAGCGCCCCCAGTGATACGGAACCGCACCACCCCCGTGCGGAATGATGAGGCGCAGGGTTGGAAAATCCTTGAACAGGTCCGAGGTGACGAACTGCATGAAGGCCGTGGTATCGCCGTTCATGTAATGCGCACCGGTCGCATGGAAGTTGCGGTTGGCCGACGCGCTCACGTGCACCATGCCGGGAACGTCGAGCTCGACCATCTTTTCCCAGAGTGGATACCAGAAGCGATCCGAGAGGGGCGGATCGCTCCAGTGGCCACCGGACGGATCGGGGTTCACGTTGCAACCGACGAATCCCAGCTGGGTCACGCAGCGCTCGAGTTCCGCCGTGCAGTTCTGCGGCGAGACGCCCGGTGTCTGCGGCAGCTGGCAGACACCGACGAAGTTGCGCGGCATCAGGGTGACGACGCGGTGGATCATGTCGTTGGAGACAATCGACCAGTCGAGACTGGTCCGGGCATTGCCGATGTGGTGCCCCATGCCTCCCGCACGCGGCGAGAATAACGCGAGGGAAATACCGCGCTCCGTCTGGAGGTTGATCTGGCGCTCGGCAACGCTCGCGCGGACCTCGTCGTCGCTAACCGACAGCGCGGAAACCGAGGGTGAGTGCGCAGGATCGGTGATGGCATCGATCTGGCGCTTGCGCCATGCCAGCATGGCCGGCGGCTCGGTGGTGTAGTGGCCGTGGCAATCGATGACCGGACCGCGATAGGGCGTACGCCCTGCGGTCTGCGCCGAGGCCGGCGGCGTTCCCGTCGCCGCTGCAGCCCCGAGGGCCGCCACCGCCCGCATGAAGCCGCGCCGCGGTAGGCAGCAGGCACAGGCCGCAGGGAGCGCGGCGTCGGAGGCTGCGATCATCACGACCTCACCGGACGGAGAAGGGGAGCTGATACGGGCGGCCGAACGGGACGCCATTGTTCACCGTCTGGACGGGCGAGAGGAAGCCCGTCCCGTCGCGGCGGTTGTTGCGGGTGTCGACCAGGGAGAGTGGCCGCTCGACCCATTCCATCACCGAGACGTCGCCGGGCGCACCCACCTGCAGGGTTCCGAGCTTGGCGTCCCGGTCGATGATGCGGGCGGGGGCCGCGGTCGCCATCGCGATGACCTGCTCCAGGCTGAAGCCCAGTGGCAGGAACTTACTCATCACCAGGGGCAGGAACGGCATGCCCGGCGTGTTGCCGGAGACCACGTGCAAATCCGACGAAATCGTATCGGGCGGGGCTCCTTGAGCGATGGCCGCTTCCGCCACGGTGAAATCGAAGGAGCCGCCGCCATGGCCGATGTCGAAGACGACGCCACGCTGCTTGGCGGCAAGGGCCGCCGGCAGAAGCCTGCCGTCCTGAACGATATTCGTGAACTGCCCGGCCATGTTCGGCGCGCCCGAGTAGCAATGCGTGAGGATGTCGCCCGGCCGAAGCAGGTCGAGAATGCGGCTCATCAGGTCGGCGGTCTCGACGCCACCAATATGCACCATCACCTTGGCAGGGCGTCCCGACAATTCGCAGGCCTGGATCGCCCGGCGCAGGGGCTCGGCGCCATGCTTGAAGATGACGTTCTCGGACATCCGGACCTTCGCCCCGAGAACAAAATCCGGATTCTCCGCGATGGCGAGCGCACAGGCTTCCACCTGGGCATGGTCTATGTTGTAGAGTTCCGCGACCGGGAAAGCGGATAAGCCGTGATTGGCGATGTGCACGAAGGCGAACATCCGCGTCCGGGTCTGCGCGGCAATGTGCCGGCGCAGCGCCGCGATGGTGTTCGCGCCGGCATCGCCAGCGGAGACCACCGTCGTCACCCCTGAGAATGGCACCGCTTCATCGGCCGGGATGCCGATCGCCGAGCCGTAGGGAAAGGTATGGGCGTGCAGGTCGACAAGGCCGGGCAGCACGAGTTTTCCGGATGCGTCGATCGTCTGCTTGGCCCGATCCATCGGCAGACCCGCCGCGAGGGCAGCGATCCGTCCATGACGGATACCGACGTCGCGCTTCCCGCGCAGGGACTGGCTCGGATCGATCACCTCACCGCCCCGTATGAGGAGGTCGAAGGGGCCGCTCGGGTCCGGCTCCGCCCAGGCCCCGGTCGTGGCGGCGAGACTCGTCGCGGCCGCACCAGCGAGCCAGGCGCGACGGGTTACCGCGTCCACGTCGTCAATCCGCGGATAAGGTTGCAAGGCCGGGCGAGGGCAGGACGGGACAGCCAATCGCGATCACGTGGAGCGAACGGGGCTTGGCACCACGACATCGCTTCGACTCCCTGACTTCGGCGCTCGTTGATCGGCTCCGATCTCCAGGATGCTAGAGGCTGACAACGGTGATCGGCAATATCTTTCGCAGACGAACACGCGTCGGCGCAAAGAAATCGGTGAAGTGAGGCTCGTCCACCGGACGACCCCCACGAGTCCGGGAGAAATGGGATCCAGATGAAACGTCGCTCAGACTCGCGCTGGCGCACGAGAACTTCGGTAGATCTCCGTGCCAGCCTGATCAGCATTGAACAGGCGTTGACCTACCTGTCGCGATCGACCTGCAGAAAGTCGATCGGCGGCCCGCGCGTCTCATCGAAGACGCCGGCGGTGAGGCTTCTGCCGTAGACGCATCCCGTGTCCAGATTGGTGCGATAGGGCTGCCTGTCGGGTACTCCCTCCAGCTGCGGCGTGTGTCCGTGCACCACGTGTTTCCCGAAGTCGAAGGCCGTGCCGAGAAACGGCTCTCGGATCCAGAGGTGGTTCCACATGTCGGGATCGACCCCGGTGCGCCCGGGGCGAAAGCCCGCATGAACGAAGTAGCGCAAGGCGTCCTCGTGGACGGTGGGCAAGGACGAGAGCCAGGTCAGCACGTCCCGCGGAAACGCCTCCGGGGCGGTGATTCCGAAGGCGCGGAGGGTCTGGCGGCCGCCGTTGCTCAGCCACGTGGAGGCCCCGTGCGCGTCGCGATAGGCCTCCAGCATCATCTGCTCGTGGTTCCCCATGAGGCAGGTGAGGGCACTGGGCGCATCGCGCTGAAGATGCCTAAGGATCTCGATCACCCGGGCGCTCTCGGGACCACGATCCACGTAGTCGCCCAGGCAGACGATGCGAGCCGGTCTCCCGGCTCGGTGCAGGTTGATTTGCTCCAGCAGCCGGAGCAACGCATCGGCGCACCCGTGGATGTCGCCGATCGCGTAGGTGAGGACGTTCATGCGAAGTCCGGTGACAGGGTCAGGGGCATGCCCGTCGCATGGCAGGAAACGGATGCGCTGAACATCCCCGCCTCGGATCGTCGCCGGGGTCGGCGCTTCGCGCGCGGGTCACCGGCCACGCGAATTTGATGGCCCGGTCCTAGCGGAATATCTGGATCATCGCCGGGGTCAGGATGACGACGAACAGCACCGGCAGGAAGAACAGGATCATCGGCACCGTCAGCTTCGGCGGGAGGGCGGCGGCCTTCTTCTCGGCCTCGTTCATCCGCATGTCCCGGCTCTCCTGCGACAGCACGCGCAGGGCTTGGCCCACGGGCGTTCCGTAGCGCTCGGCCTGGATCAGCGCCGTCGTCACCGCCTTGATCTGATCGAGTCCGATACGGTTGGCGAGGTTCTCGAAGGCGAGTCGCCGGTCCGGCAGATAGGAGAGCTCGGCGGTCAGGACCGCGAGTTCCTCGGCAAGCACGATGGACTGCCCGACCACCTCGGTGCTGACGCGCCGGAACGCGTGCTCGACCGACATGCCGGATTCGACGCAGATCAGCGTCAGGTCGAGGGCGTCCGGCCAGGCGGCCCGAATCTCGGTCTGCCGCTTGTTTGCGCGATTGTGCAGGTACAATTCCGGGGCTTTGATGCCAAACAGCAGCACCCCGATCACGATCATCGTGCGGATGGCAAAGGGCTGGTCGAGGACACCGAGAACGAAGAGGTAGAAGATCGCCACCAACGCGAGCACGATGGGCGTCACCATGCGGAAAAACAGGAAGCCCGTCTCGGCCCCGGGCGACCGATAGCCCGCCATCATCAGCTGCTTGCGGGCGGTCTCCGTCCCGAGCCAACGGCTGAGATTGAACTGCTCCACCACCCGTCTCATGTAGGCCTTGGGGGCGACCCGAAGAGTCGCCTTGGAGCTCATGCGCTCGCGCTCCCGGCGGCGGATCTCCTCCCGCTCCTCACCGATCAGCTTGATCCGCTTGCCGAGGCGGTCGGGCTCCAGCATCGGCTGGAGCAGCGCAAAGGCGGTCGCAGCCGCCGCGATGGCGGCCAGGGCCGTGCCCAGGAAGCGCGGCTCGGTGACCTTGGCGGCGATGAGATCCAGCATGCGGTGTCTCCGTGCGATCCGACCGGACGAGGATTCGAATTCAGGACTTAAGTGGCATCGAAGTGTCAGACGTCGAAGCTGATCATCTTCTTCATCGTGAAGACTCCGAGCGACATCCAGATCGCCGAGCCGACCAGGGCGAGCTTACCAATATCCGTCCGCCAGAGCAGAGAGATGTAGTCCGGGCTCGACAGGTATGTCAGGAGGGCGACGATGAAGGGAAGCGCCGCGATGATGCCGCCGGAGGCCTTCGCCTCCATGCTCATCGCCTGGATCTTCCCGGCCATCTTCTTGCGCTCCCGCAGGACCCGAGACAGATTCGCGAGGGCCTCCGACAGATTGCCGCCGGACTTTGCCTGGATGCTGATCACGATGGCGAAGAAGTTGACGTCCGATACGGGAACGCGCTCGTGCATCTTCATCAGGGCGTCGCCGAGGGAGAGGCCAAGGGTCTGCGATTCGACCACCTGACGGAATTCGCTGCGGATCGGCTCCTCGGCTTCCCGCGAGATGATCCGGAAGCAGTCGCCCACCGGGATACCCGCGCGCACGCCGCGGGTGATGATGTCGATCGCCGTCGGCAGTTCGTTGATGAAGGCCTTGATCCGCCGCTTGCGCAGATAGGTGATGAGCCAGAGGGGCATGCCGAAGCCGCCGGCGAAGACGGCGCCGAGGCCCGCGAGGGGATTTCCGGTCGCGATCAGGATCACCAGACCGAACACCACCGCCATCACCGCGGAGACAGTGAGATACTGATTGCGCGACCAGGACAGGCCGGCGCGGGCCAGCTTCAGCTCCAGCGTGACCTTGGTGCCTTCGCGCTTGGCCTCGACTTCCTTGAGGCTCTTCGCGACCTGCTCGCGGCGATTGACTGTCGCGACCCGGTTTCCGGGCGCTGCCACGACGCTGACGGTCCTGCGCCGCTCGGCGGAGCGCTTCTCGCCGGAGAGGTAGGGAAAAACGAAGACGTAGGCGAGTCCCCCGGCCGTGAGCGCGAGGAGACCGGAGGCGAGGGCCAGACCGCTGGCGTTCACAGCCCGCTCCCGCCTGCGCTGGCCGCATCGAGGGCCGCGGCCAGCGCTTCGTCCTCGCCATAGTAGCGGGCGCGCTCCCAGAAGCGGGGACGGCCGATCCCCGTGGAGCGATGGCGCCCGATGAGCTTGCCGTTCGCGTCCTCGCCGAGCACGTCGTACAGGAAGAGATCCTGGGTAATGATGACGTCACCCTCAAGGCCCATCACTTCGGTGATGTGAGTGATCCGGCGCGAACCGTCGCGCAGGCGGGTGGCCTGCACGATGATGTCGATGGAGCCGCAGATCATCTCGCGCAGCGTCCGGGACGGCAGGCTGAAGCCGCCCATGGTGATCATCGATTCGATACGCGCCAAGGCTTCGCGCGGGGAGTTCGCGTGCAGCGTACCCATCGAGCCGTCGTGACCGGTGTTCATGGCCTGCAGGAGATCGAACGCCTCCGGGCCGCGGACCTCGCCGACGATGATCCGCTCGGGCCGCATGCGCAGGCAGTTCTTGACGAGGTCGCGCATGGTGACCTGCCCGGAGCCCTCCATGTTGGGAGGCCGGGTTTCGAGACGTACCACGTGCGCCTGCTGCAGCTGCAACTCCGCCGCATCCTCACAGGTGATGATGCGCTCGTCGGCGTCGATGTAGCGGGTCAGGCAGTTCAGCAGCGTGGTCTTACCGGATCCGGTACCGCCCGAGATGACGACGTTGCACCGGACGCGGCCGATGATCTGGAGGATGCGGGCACCTTCCGGCGAGATCGCACCGAAGCTCACGAGCTGGTCGAGGGTCAGCTTGTCCTTCTTGAACTTACGAATCGTCAGCACCGGCCCATCGATGGCCAGCGGGGGCGCGATGATGTTGACGCGCGACCCGTCCGGCAGACGGGCGTCACAGATCGGCGAGGCTTCGTCGACGCGCCGGCCGACCTGACTCACGATCCGCTGGCAGATGTTCATCAATTGTTGGTTGTCGCGGAAGCGGACGTTGGTCAGCTGGATCTTGCCACCGACTTCGATGAAGGCCCGGCTGGCGCCATTGACCATGATGTCGGCGATGTCGTCGCGGGCCAGCAGCGGTTCGAGCGGGCCGTAGCCGAGCACGTCGTTGCAGATGTCGTCGAGCAGTTCTTCCTGCTCGGCGATCGACAGGACGATGTTCTTGAGCCCGATGATCTCCGAGACGATGTCGCGGATTTCCTCGCGCGCCGACTCCGCATCAAGACGGGAGAGCTGGGATAGATCGATCGCCTCGATCAACGCCCCGAAGATCATGCTCTTGGTGCGGAAGTAATCCTCCGACTTCACCGACTCCATGATGGGCACGGGTTCGGGCCGGCGGGGTGCCTCCGCGCGGGGACGCAGGGCGGAATCGTCGTGGACCGGGAGCGAGACTTGCGGTTTGTCGACCACGGCCGCCGGACGCGGCGCCAGCACCGCCGCGCTGCCGGATCGTCTACCGAACATGGTGCAGCCTCCTGGCGGTTAGGTCACGATGAGCAGGCCGGGGCATCACGACGCCTTGCGACGGGCGAGTTTGGAGAGCAGGGGCTCGAACAGGTTCGGGCGCGCACGGCGCAGTTCGGCGCGGCCGGTGATCGAGGCGGCGAGCGACGAGTAGATCTCGGCCGCCTTCGCGTTGGCCTGCACCTCGCCGATCATCTGCCCGTTATTGGCGGCGGTCCCGAACAGCGCGGCGTCGAAGGGAATCGAAGCGGTGATCGTGGTGTCGAGCGATTTCGCGAACTCGGCCGCGGCGATCTCGGGACGCTTGGGCACACCGACACCGTTGAGGATGATCCGGGGTTTGCGGTCATTCGGGCGGTGCTGCTGCAGGAGCGTCAGCAGGTTCTTGGTGTTGCGCAGGGCGGCAAGCTCGGGGCTCGCGACGATCAGGATCTCGTCGGCGCTGATCATCAGCCGGCGCGACCAGGCGGTCCACTGATGCGGCACGTCGAGGACGACGCACGGCACCGCGGCCCGCAACAGGTCGAGCAGGTGGTCGAAGGCCGGCTCGGCAAGATCGGTGGTGCGGTCCAGGGTGGCGGGGGCAGCAAGGAGCGAAAGGTTGTCGCTGCACTTCGACAGCAGCCGGTCGAGAAGGTTCGAATCCAGGCGGTCCGGCGCGAACACGGCTTCCGCGATGCCCTGGGGCGGATCCTGGTTGAAGTTCAGGCTCGCGGTCCCGAAGGCGATATCGAGGTCGGCGATGACCGTCGCGGTGTCCTGTTCGCGACCGATCGTCCAGGCTAGGTTGTGCGCGAGGGTTGAGACGCCGACACCGCCCTTCGCGCCCACGACGGCGACGGTGCGCCCGACCGGCTTGGCACCCGGTGCCGTGAACAGGTCCGAGATCGCCTGGATGAGATCGATGGGACGCACCGGCGCCATCAGGTACTCGCTGACGCCGCGCTGGATGAACTGCCGGTAGAGCGCGACGTCGTTGACGTGCCCGATGACCACGACCTTCGTTCCCTCGTCGCAGACCTCGGCCAGCGAATCGAGGCATTCCAGCGGGCGCGACTTCGCGCCCTGGGTCTCGATGACGATGACGTTCGGCGTCGGGGCATGCCGATACGCTTCGACCGCCGCGGCGCCGCCGCCCATCTGAACCTTGATGTGCGCCTTCTGAAGGCGTCGGTCCGAGCCGGCCGATTCGATCAGCGCCGCACTTTCCTGCGTCTCGCAGAACGCCTGAATCGTGATCCGCGGTACGGGAGCGATGATGCGCTCGGACGTCTCGTTCAGATCCGTCATGAAGGAAATTCCGGTTCAGGTTGCCGCCGATGCGGGAGCGAAGACGGGTCAGGTCGCGGGTGAGGCGGAGCGCCCGCTGAGCGCGGTTATTGGGAGACCTGCGCCTTGATCGAGGTCTTCCCATCCTGACGCCATTCGATTGACGGATCCTTGCCGTCGCGGATCTTGCCGATGTCGTTCGTGCGCCGGATCGTATCGATCCGACCCTCCGGGCGGGCCCGGACGAGATCGACGGGATCCGCGATCTGGGCGGCAACGTTCGACTGCGTCGCGCAGCCGAAGTTCCAGTACGCCTCGTTGCGACCGCTGAAGCCGGGATCACCGACGCCGAGATCCTGCGGCCAGGTTCCGCACTGGCTCCCGACCTTGGCTTCCATGCGCTGGAAGCTGAGGCGGAGGGGCGCCGCGAGGTTGGGATTTGCCACTGCATAGCGGGCGGCCACGACCTGACGATCGGAGACGCCGCCGTCCAGGCTCATCCGACGCAGGGCCGCGGCCGTGCGCTCCACGGCGGCGGCCGTGACGGGCGTGCCGCCGGCAGGAACGTCGAGGGCCAGAGTCCCGCGTCCATAGCGCCGGTATTCCAAGAGGAACGCGTCGACGTCGGCGGCCTGGCGCGGATCGATATGACCCGTGCCGGTGACGAACACGTCGAGGGTGCGCACGCCCTCGGCGAGAGCCAGGGGATGCCGCGCGCGGTAATCGGCCGGATAGAGCGAGCCGGTGGTCACGACGGGATCGGCGCGACAAGCCCCGAGGAGGGCGGCGACGCCGGCCACGGCCACGAGGGCCAGCGGGCTGCGGAGGGAAGAGGTGGACATCGGGGGAGGGTCCTGCTGATGCCGGGGCCGGAGCGTCTGGATACGGTTGCGAGTGCGCCGAACTAATCGGTGATGAAGCCGACGCGGCCGCGATAGGCGGTGCCCAGGGGACTGGCGCCGGCGACGCCGTAGAGGCGGTTGAAGCGCCCGAGCAGGATGGCCTGCGCATCCTGCGCATCGACGAAACCGTCATCCGGGCGGGAGACTTGGCGCGGCTCCATCGGCTTGGCGATGTAGGGCGTGACCATGATCATCAGCTCGGTTTCCTGCCGCTGGTAATCGCGCGACCGGAAGAGCGCGCCGATGATCGGCAGGTTGATCAGCCCCGGCAGACCGGTGATCGCCGCCTTATTGCGCTGCTGGATCAGACCGGCGGTCATCATCGTCGCGCCCGAGGCGAGCTCGATCGTGGTCTCCGACTTGCGGACGGTGAAGCCCGGCACGGCCGTGGTGGTGCCGGTGAAGTTCAGGTTCAAGGCGTTCTGCTGGTCGATCTCGGTGACCTGCGTGCCCACGCGCACCGAAATCTTGTTCTCCGCCAGAACCACGGGCGTGAAGTTGAGGCTGACGCCGTAATCCTTGTAGCTCACGCTCGGAACGCAGGTCTGGATCGTGCTGGTGCCGACCGAGGTACAGCTCAGGTTCGACGGAACCGGGATCTGCCCACCGGCCGTGAAGGTGGCGGACTCGCCTGAGATCGCCGTGAGCGTCGGCTCGGCCAGGACGCGAGAGACGCCCGCCTGCTCGAAGGCCCGCAGCGTCGCCGTGAGGTTCGCTCCGCCCGGTCCGTTGATCGTTCCGGACAGGAGGTTGCCCGTCGGGAACGAGCCGCCGTTCAGGGCGAGCGGCGCCGTGTTCACGAGGTTCAGCCCGGACCAGCCGCCGCTGAGATTGACGCCGAACTGCTTCAGGACCGTGCGCGACACCTCCACCACGGTGACGCGCAGCATGACCTGATCCTTGCCGCGGATCGTCAGGTTGTTGATGACGGCGCCGCGCGCCGCGGGGCCGGAACCCGAGATCCCCACGAAGGCATTGGCGATGTCGAGGGCCTGGGCCGCCTCGGACGCCGAATTGACGGTCCCGGTCAGCACGACCGAGTCCCCGGCGGCGCGCACGTCGAAGCGCCCTCCCGTGATGCTCTGGTTGAGGGTCTGGCGCAGCACGTTGAGGTCGCGCGCCACCGTGACGTCGAGGGCGGTGATCTGCCGACCCTCGGCATCCATGATGAAGATCGAGGTGGCCCCGTTCTCCATGCCGATGATGAACACCTTCCGGGTCGAGCGGACGACCGCGTTGGCGACCTTCGGATTGGCGACGAAGACCTCCTTGGCATCGCGCGGCAGATCGATCACCAGGGAGCGTCCCATGGTGAGATCGACCCGGCGCGAGGTCGCCGTTTCGTTGGTCCCGACCGCGAGGATCGGGGCTGCCGTCAGTCCGCCCGAGGGCTGACCGTAGCTCGGACCGACCATCGCACCGGGCAGCAGGCCCGCGAGAAGGCAGGCCAGCAGCGGGGTGCGGCGCGCCGCCAGCCGGGGGGAGGGGGTCATCGACATGTCCTCAATCATGGTGCGTGTGCGTCCCTCAGCGTCGCGATTGCTGCTTCGCGACGCCGAACCGCACCACGGTCAGGGCCGTCTCCGGACGGTTCTCGAGAAGGGGCTCGGCCGCGCGCCCGCTATCCATCAGGCTCCTCAGCGAGAGCGAGAGCTGGCCGACTTTCTGGGCCAGCGTGACGGTTTCGGCCTGCGCCGGCGTCAGGGCCAACGTCGCCGTCTGGCCCGTGGCAACGCTGTTGCCGTTCTTCTCCTGGAGGATCTGTCCGATAGCCAGGACGCGCACGTCTTGGAGCAACGTCTCGGAGACCTGCACCTCCGCGCTCCCGCGCGAGGATTCCTCGTCGCGATAGGTCCGGATCACGTCCACGTGGTCGTTGGGGAGGATGAAGCCGCCCGCGGTGTTGCTACCGATCGCATCGATCGTGACGGCGATGGCCCGCATGCCTGCGGGCAGGATCGCGGCCATGAAGCCGCCGTCGGAGCGGGCGAGCTTCTGCGGCCGGATCGGTTCACCCGCGAGGAAGCTCGACCGGGCGATCGACCCGACGATCTCCTCCATGCCGCGGGGCGAATTGGTGCGGGTGATGTAGCCGGTGGTCACGGCATCGTTCGGCCAGGGCTGCCAGCGCAGATCCGGGGCCTGGATGTTCTGGCCCATCGGCAATTCGGCGGCGGCGACGAGCACGTCCGTCATCGGCACGACGGGGGGCGGGACGATGGCAGCCGGCTGCACGACCGGCTTGTCCTCCCCACTGATCAACAACGCCGCGCCACCACCTGCCACGAGGGCTATGGCAAGGACGGCCAGTCTGGCTGGTTTCATCGCCGAACTCGAACCTGCGACGGCACATCGCCGTGTCGGTCCAGAGTGGCCTGGCATTCCTCAAATTACGGTTAACAAGGTGTAATCGGTCTGACGCAGTGCCGAACCGATAAGCAACGCCGATCAGACTGCGACCAATCGGAGCCAGATCGCCGTGTCGGGCAGCACTAGAAGCGCCGAGAGCGCCAGGGCGATGCCGTAGGGAACGCCGGTCTTCGTGTCGTGCAGATGAAGCACGAAGGGGAGGCGGGCGACGGAAGGCGGGAGAGGCTGCTGGCGCAGGGCGAGGAGCAGCAGGGTCAGCACGCCACCGGCAAGAGAGGCGACGACGAGGTAGCCGGCCAGTTGGTCGAAGCCGATCCACAGCGCCGTCGCGGCCGCGAGCTTCGCATCGCCGCCGCCGATGACGCCGAAGGCAAAGAGCGTGAAGGTGACGACCAGGGTCGCCGCGCCAGCGCCGAGATGGCCTGCGAGGTCGTCCCAGCCGAGGCCGGTGGCGACGGCGAAGACCGCGAAGCCGACGACCAGGGCGACCGAGACGGTGTTGGGAATGAGCATCGTCAGGAGGTCCCTGACGGCGGCGTAGGCCATCAGGAATGGGAACACGACGAGGAGACTGACGCTGGCCATGTCGCTTTCGGTCCTGCCCCGTGCGGGCCTGTGTCTCTGGGAAGTGCGAGGCCCTTGGGCGGCCCGGTCTCTCCACACCATCCCGGACCCGGATTAAAAGTCCGTGCCGCGAGACCCGAGAGGGGTTCGAGACCTCGCGCGCAAACGTTTTTCTGGATCCAAAACGGAGCGAGGAGCATCGCGGACAATCCGCAATACTCCTCGAAACCGGCAAAATCGGAAGATCGACAGCGCGCCGCGCGGCCACCGGGGCCGGAGCCGCGAGACCTTTCCGGCTGCGCGGACCGTGATTACGAGCTCTTCAGGTTGTTCGCCACGGTGGTCAGGGTCGCTTTCAGGTTCGTTCCGACCGTGCCCAGGACGGTGACGACGGCGACGGCGATGAGCGAAGCGATCAGGCCGTACTCGATCGCGGTGGCGCCGGACTCGTCGGCCACGAAACGCTTGAACATGGTGGTCATGGCAAAATTCCCCTGGAAGTGAATGTGCCGTTCACGCTGTAGGCGTCTCAATCGGCGACAGGTTCAGTGTGCCCAGGTGCCCTTGCCATTGGGTTAAATCGTTCGCCGAAACCCAGCCGGAGGAAATCGCGTCGGGGTTTGGTGAGCTTTTGGTAAACGCAACATTCCGCCATCGACAACCGGGTTCACCGCCCCGCTTGATGACTTCCCGCGAACAGCTAGGCCTACTTCAGTCAAACTGCATTCACGCAGCGACTACATGGCAGCGTTGTATCCTCGGTGGGGACAACGAGGTTGTCGGTTTGTTTACCCTACTGATGTCTCTTGGATGCCGAGCTTCGGCCGGTGGGTGCGTCCCGATGCACCGAGATCAATCATGATCTGCGTCGCGCCGTGCGGTCCAGTGAGCGTCCGATGCACTCCCCAACCCTTCCGCCCCACATCCCTCTTAGGATCCTGACGGCGCTTCTCCTGTCAGGGTATGCCATCTTCGGTTGCGGGCCGGTGCGTGCTCAGGCCCCGGACGCGCCGCCCACCATCGTGGCGGTCACCGTCGACAACGCCAAGGTCATGCGCCTGCCGGAGAAGACCTCGACCGTCATCGTTGGAAATCCGATGATCGCCGACGTCGCCCTTCAGCGAAACGGCGTCCTGATCCTCACCGGGAAGAGCTTCGGCAGCACCAACCTGATCGCCCTCGATGCCGCCGGGCAGATGCTGGCGGAATCCACGATCAGCGTGCAGGCGCCGCAGGCGGCCGTGATCACGGTCCAGCGCGGCCTCGAACGCGAATCCTACTCCTGCACGCCGAATTGCCAGCCCTCGATCCAGCTCGGCGATGCGACGAAATTCTACGGCGAAGTCAGCAGCCAAGCCGAGAACCGTCGCGCCCTGGCCACCGCCGGCGCCGGACCTGCGAACCGCTAGCGCGGCGAAGACTGCGCCGCGGATCTCAAGGCACGGGAAGATCTCACCGCACGGGAAGATGCCGCTCGGCGCTCTCGGTCGCGGATGCCAGGCGGAACCCGTCCAGGCCCTCGACCGTGGCCGCAAGGCCCGCACGCCGGTCCGCGACGTAGCGCAGCGCACCGGCGACCACGCGCTCGGAGTAGGGTTTCGCGATGACTCCGACCGCGCCGGCGAAATCATCGGGAATGCGCTTGGCGTTCGCCGTCATGAACACGACGGTGGTGTGAGGATCGGCGCTGAGGGCGCGGGCGACCTCGACGCCGGTGGGGCCGTCGATCAGGTGGATGTCCACGAAGGCCACGTCGGGGGAGGTCGCCCGCCCCAGGGCGATCGCTTCCGCTGAACTGCCGGCAACGCCCACCGTGATGTGGCCGAGGTCATCCAGCAGGCATTCCAGTTCGAGGGCGATGAGGACCTCATCCTCGACCACGAGAATCCGCAGGGGCGTCTCGGTCATGGGGATGCCCATTCCGGGCCCGGCGCCCGATCCGTAATGGCACTCTGAAGCGAGATCGCGTCCAGGGGAACGACGATCTCGACGCGGGTGCCCGGCGCGACGTCGCTCCAGGCGATCACGCCGCGCAGCTGGCGCACCACCATCTCCACCAGGGAGCGACCGAATCCCGCAGGGTTCGGCGTGCCACCGGCTAAGCCGACGCCGTCATCCTCGATCAGCATGCGCAGGCCGTCCTCGCTGCGCTGCGCGGTGATCGTGATGCGCCCCGGCCGGCTGTCCGGGAACGCGTGCCGGACGGCGTTGGTCGCCAGTTCGTGCATCATCAGCGCCAGGGGCGCAGCCATCGCGGCCGACACGGCGATCGAGTCGATCTCCGCACTGACGGCCGTTCGGTCCGTGTCGAGCCCCGCCACCAGTTCCGAGACGAAGTCCTCGGCGAACTCGCGCAGGTCAAATCGCGTGACGTCGCCGGTGGAGTAGAGCATCCGGTGCACGGTCGAGAGAGCGCCGATGCGCTCCGCCATCCCCTGCAGGGCATCCCGGGCCTCGCCGCGCGGGGTGCGCCGGGCCTTCAGCAGCATCAGCGAAGAGATGACCTGGAGGTTGTTCTTGACCCGATGGTCGACCTCGTGGAGGAGCGCGGTCTTCTGCTCGAGGGCGGCGCGAAGGTCGGCGGTCTGCTCCCCGACCCGTCTCTCGAGCTCGTCGTGCGCATCCTTCATCGCGACTTCGTTCCGGTACTTGCCGGTCATGTCGGCCTGGGCCGAATAGAAGTGCACGATCTGCCCCGTCTCGTCGTGCACGGGGGCCACGGTCATGCCGTTCCAGAACGAGGTTCCGTCCTTCCGGTAATTGACCAACTCGATCTCGATCGGGCGCCCGGCGCTCACCGCGTCGCGCAGCCGCCGCACGGCGCGCGCATCGGTCTCGGGCCCCTGAAGCATGCGGCAGTTCCGACCGGAGACCTCCTCCCAGGCGTAGCCGGTGAGGCTCAGGAAGGCATCGTTCGCCCAGACGATCGGGTTGTCGCGCTGGCGCGGGTCGGTCAGGACCATGGGCGTCGGACTCGCGGTGAACGCCGCCACGAATGCGCCTGCGTTGATCCCGAGGCCGCGTGCCCTGGTGGCCGGCGTTTCCCTATGCGTCATGATCGGCTTCAGCCAAGACGAGACACCCGAACTGTTGGTCTGGACGTTGGCCCGTCGCCTGTCCACTCGGGCGCGAACACAGACTTGAACTGCCGGGATACCCCGCCGTCAACTCCTGGATCGTGGAACCACTTGAGGGCGGTCGGGCCGCTAACAGGAAGATGCGAGACCTCGCGTTAAGATTTCGGAAGGCATGCTGCCGATGGTAAGCGATGCACCACGGCACGCGGGCCCGGCGACAGCCCCGTGTCGGGCCGGCGACGAGGCCTGCTATGGTTCGCGGGCATCAAGCCTTTCGGCCCCCAGGAGTTCCATGCCATGGCCCAAAGCGACGCCCTGGAGATCCCGAGCCGCCGCCTCCGACTGCGGGACATCGTCGAGGATCCCCGCATCCTGCTGATGCTTGCCCTGGGATTCTCGTCGGGTTTGCCGCTGCTGCTCGTGCTCGGCACCTTCTCGACGCGCCTCGCCTACTCGGATGTCGACGTCAAATCGATCGGGCTCTTCAGCTACCTGGCGCTCCCCTACAGCCTGAAGTTCTTCTGGGCCCCGATCATCGACAGGTTCGATGTGCCGGTGCTCAGCCGGGCGCTGGGCCGCCGCCGGGCCTGGATGATCGCGACCCAGTGCGCGGTCGCCCTGTCACTGACTCTCATGGCCTTCGCCGATCCCGGCACCAGCCTGGCGCTCCTCGGCCTCGGCGCCTTCCTCGTGGCCTTCTGCGCCGCGACGCAGGACGTGGTGATCGACGGCTGGCGGATCGACGCAGCCGGCACGGACCTGCAGGGGGTGATGGCCGCCACCTCGAACCTCGGCTACCGCCTCGCCCTGATGTCGGCCGGCGCCGGAGCCCTCTTCGTCGCCAGCGCCTATGGCTGGAGCGTCGCCTACCTGTCGATGGCGGCCCTGATGGGCGTCGGCATGGTGGCGGCGCTGCTCGCCCCGGCCTATGACCGCGCGATCACCGAAGCGACGCCGGCCGCCCCGGCGCGGACCTGGACCTTCCGGGGCGCAGTGCTCGAGCCCCTCACCGAGCTGCACACCCGGCTGGGTGCCGGCCTCTGGGCGATCCTGCTCCTCGTCGCCCTCTATCGCCTGCCGGACTTCATCTCCGGCGTGATGGCGAGCCCGCTCTACCGGGAGGTGGGGTTTACCCTCGTGGAGATCGGCGCCGTCTCGAAGCTCTACGGCATCTGGGTGGGCATCGCGGGCGCCTTCGTGGGCGGCTGGGCCATGACGCGGTTCGGCCTGTTCCCCACCCTGGTGGTGGGCGCCTTCCTGGGCGCGGCCTCGAACCTTGCCTTCTCGTGGCTCTCCTTCGGCGGACCGGAGGTCTGGCGACTCACGGCGGCGATCTCGATCGACAACTTCTGCGGCTCCTTCGCCGGGATGGCGCTGATCGCCTACATGTCGAGCCTGACCGCGCCGGGCTTCGCGGCGACGCAGTACGCGCTCTTCTCCTCGCTCTACGCGCTCCCGGGCAAGCTCGTGGCCGGAACCTCCGGCTTCGTCGTGTCGGCCTACGGATATCCGATCTTCTTCGCCTTCACGGCGGCGGTCGGCATTCCGGTGGTGGTCCTCTGCCTGCTGGTCGGCCGGGCGGGTGACCGAACGGCGTCCGCCGCCGAAGCGACCGCGACGGACCCGGTCCGCCCCGAAGCGGCCGCGGGCGACGAGATCGGCGGGAACCATCCGCGGGGCCCCGGCCTTGCTTCCACCGGCCAGGACCACCCTGGCGCAGGCCGGCCCGCGAAACCCCACCCGGCACACGGATGAGATTGCAGACGTGAGCAACATCAAACTCGTCGACGACATCAGCAACACCCCGGCCGTGAGCCCGGGCCTTCCCGGCCTCAGCGAGACCGATCGCGCAGCGCTGCGGCGCGCGGTCGAAGCCCTGGAGAAGCCTGGGCTCGCGGCGCGGCTCTCGGCCGTGGCCGGCGCACCCTTGGATATGATCGGTCGGGCCTTGCCCGCGCCGGTCACCGACGCGGTGTCTCAGGCGACGGAGAGCGCCATGCGCGCCTCGCTCAAGGTGGCGCTGGCGACGCTGCCGGAGGGACGCGCGATCCCGGTTCCGACCGACCCGCTGCTCGCCGGTCCGGCCGAGGCGGAGTCCGCGACGGTGCGCACGGCGACGCGCCTGGCGAAGTACCTGCCCTCCAGCGCCTTCGGCCACAAGGCGATGGCCGCCGTCTCCGGTGCCCTTGGGGGCGCCTTCGGCTTGGCGACCCTGGCGATCGAACTGCCGGTCTCCACCACCCTGATGCTGCGCTCGATCGCGCAGATCGCCCGGGAGGAGGGCGAGGATCTGAGCGATCCGGAGAATGCCCTGGCCTGCGTCCAGGTCTTTGCCCTGGGTGGGCGCGAAGCGGCCGGCAGCGCCCTGACCGAGAGCGGCTACTTCGCCGTCCGCGCGGCCCTCGCCAAGACGATGGTCGAGGCGGCGCGCTACGCCGGCAATCGGGCGCTCCTCGACGAGGCCGCACCGGCGCTGATCCGCTTCTCGACGCAGATCGCGGCCCGCTTCGGCCTCGTGGTCTCCCAGAAGGTGGCGGCGCAGGCCGTGCCGATTCTCGGCGCCGTCGGTGGCGCCGCGGTCAACGCCGCCTTCATGGACCACTTCCAGTCCACCGCCCGGGCGCACTTCACCGTGCGGCGGCTGGAGCGGATCTACGGCGAGGCGCCCGTACGGGCCGCCTACGAATCTGAGAAGGCGATGCTCGGCGCTTGAAGCGCGGCGCCTGAGCGAAGCCGCACGCCGACGCGCGACGTGACGGGCAGCGGACGCGGCCGCGATCAGGCTTTCGGATAGCGCTGCGCGAGGAGGGCATGGACGAGGCGGGCGGTCTGCACCTCGCCCCCCTCCGGCCGGCCGGGCTTGGTGGACGGGTTCCAGCCGTAGAGGTCGAAATGGACGTGCGCCCGCGTGCCGGGCGCGAACCGCCGCAGGAACAGGGCCGCCGTGATCGCCCCGGCGAAGGGACCGCCCGAGACGTTGTTCAGGTCGGCGACCTTCGACTCGAGCAGGCTCGCGTAGGGCTTGTGCAGCGGCAGGCGCCAGACCGGGTCGGCGACGGCGATCCCCGCCTCGGACACCGCCGCGGCCAGCGCCTCGTCCTCGGTGAAGAAGGCCGGAAGGTCGGGACCCAGCGCGACGCGGGCTGCCCCCGTCAGGGTGGCGAAGTCGAGGAGCAGCTCCGGCCGGTCGGCCTCCGCCAGCGCGAGGGCATCGGCGAGGATCAGCCGCCCCTCCGCATCGGTGTTGCCGATCTCGACGGTCAGCCCGGCCCGGCTGCGGATCACGTCGCCCGGCCGGAAGGCGCTGCCGGAGATGGCATTCTCCACGGCCGGCACGATCAGGCGCAGCCGCAGGTTCAGGCCCGAGCCCATCACCATGTCGGCGACCGCCAGGGCAGCGGCGGCACCGCCCATGTCCTTCTTCATCAGAAGCATGCCGCTGGACGGCTTGATGTCGAGCCCACCCGTGTCGAAGGCCACGCCCTTGCCGACAAGGGTCACCCGCGGTGCGTCCGTCGGTCCCCAGGACAGGTCGATGAGGCGCGCGGCCCGCGGCGAGGCCGCACCGACCGTGTGGACGAGGGGAAACCCCGCGGCGAGATCGTCCCCCGTCACGACCGAGACGGTGGCGCCGTGGCGCTCGGCAACCGCGCGCACCGCGGCCTCGATCTCCGCAGGACCGAGATCGTTGGCCGGCGTGTTCACGAGGTCGCGGCCCAGCGCCACGGCCTCGGCGATGCGGGTGATGGCTGGCCCGTCGGCCCCCTCCGTCACGACCAGGGCCGGGCGCTCGGCGCCGGCCTCGCGATACCGCGCGAAACGATAGCTTCCGAGGAGCCACGCGAGAGCGGCGGCGCCGTCATCGAACCCGTCCGCGGCAACGAAGCGGTAGGTGCCGGGCGGAAGGGCGCCGGGAAGCTTGCCGGCGATCAGCGGATCACTGCCATCGCCCAGGCCGAACAGGATCCGGCCCAGACGACCGTCGGCCGCCGGGAGGAGGGCGATCCGCCCGGCCTTCGGCGCGAACTCCGTCGCCCGGGCATAGGCCGCCTGCGGGCCCGGCAGCGACGCTTCGACCCGGGGCCAGGTCTCCGGGGTGACGCTGAGGATCGGGATCGCGTCGCCGGGATCGGCGACGAGGCGGGACAGGGTCTGGGTCATGGAACTCGCGAGGGCAGGGCCGGGAGATTAACGGCGGGTTAGGGTTAACGCTCTATCACCTGGGCATCGGGAGCGCGAAGCGTTCGCCTGAGCAAATTCTGGGCCCCTGCGGGCCGTCGTGGAGCGCGTCATGGTCGGGCCGCTGGTCAAGTTCTCTCGGGTGCGCCCGATGCCCGTCCTGGCGGCGGCGCTGGTGGCGGCGCTTGCCGCCGGCTGCCAGTCCCGATCCCCGGAAACGACCGGCTCCATCGGGGGGATCTCCCTTCCGGGCTTCGGCCGCTCCCAGAACCCCGCGATCATCACCCGGCGGGAGGTCGAGGCCCTGGGCGAGAAGTACGCCGCCGACTCGAACGACCTGTCCCTGGCCCTTCGCTACGCCCAGGCCCTGCGGGCCACGGACCAGAAGAGCCAGGCCGTCGCGGTCCTGCAGCAGGCGGCCCTGCGCAACCCGAAGAACAACACCGTTCTGGCGGCCTACGGCAAGAGCCTGTCCGAGGTCGGCCGGTTCCAGGAGGCGGCCGACGTTCTCCAGAACGCCCACACCCCGGCGCGTCCCGACTGGCGTGTCCTGTCGGCCCAGGGCGCGGTGGCGGACCAGCTCAACGACCATACCCGGGCGCAGGGCTTCTACGAGGCGGCGCTGAAGATCCAGCCGGACGATCCCGTCATCCTGTCGAACCTCGGGCTCTCCTACGCCCTCGGCCGCCAGCTGGCGCAGGCCGAGGCGACCCTGCGGCGGGCCTCGGAGCAGCCCCGCGCCGATGCGCGGGTGCGCCAGAACCTCGCCCTCGTGCTCGGCCTGCAGGGCAAGTTCGCCGAAGCGGAAGCCGTCTCCCGCCAGGATCTTTCGCCCGAGGAAGCGGCGGCCAACACGGCGGCTCTGCGGGCCTTCGTGGCGCAGCCGAACAGCTGGAAGGCCTTGAAGGCCGCCGATGCCCGCAGCGCCCGGCCGGTTCGGCAAGTCGCCTCCGGCCCGGTGGAGTGAGGCTCTCTGCCACCGATGGGGCGGGTGACTTGAGGTTAACCGCAGGTTAAGGGCCACGGCCTAGTTACATATTGGACAGGTCGCGGTGCGACGCCGGCCTGCGGCCGTGCCCCCGGAAGAGGAGAGTGCGTGCGTTGGGGGACTGATCGCTGGCGCTTCTATCGGTTGATCGGACGCGAAGTCGCGCGCTCGGTGCGCGACACCTATGCCCGGGTGAGCGGCCGACCGGATATTCTTGCCCGCGCCCGCGTCACAGCCCTGGTCATCGCGCCGCATGACCTGCGGACCAGCGACGCGACCTTCGCCGACGACATCTACGCCGGCCTGTTCGTCTTCGCCGGGCGATCTCTGTCGGTCAGCGGCCGCTCGCCCTTCGACTACGCCCCGCCCTCTCCGGAATGGGCCGACATCCTCTACGGCTTCGGCTGGCTTCGCCACCTGCGCGCGGCCGATACGGCCCTCGCTCGCGCCAATGCCCGCGCGTTCGTGGCCGATTTCATCGCCGGCCGGGGCGACGCGGCCCTCGCCCGCCCGACGCCGGTCGCCGCTCGCCGGCTGATCTCCTTCCTGTGCCAGTCGCCCCTCGTCCTGGAGGGCGCCGACCACGCCTTCTACCAGGCCTTCCTGAAGGCTCTCGGCAAGACGGCCCGCGACCTCGAGAGCGACCTGCGCCGGAGCATCTCCCCGCAGAGCCGCCTCTTGGCGGCGGTGGCGCTCTGCTACGCCGGCCTGTGCTGCGACGGCATCCAGCCGATCCTGCGCCGCTCGACCCGCATCCTGGTGCGGGAGCTCGAACGACAGATCCTGCGCGACGGCGGCCATCGCAGCCGCGATCCGCGCTTCGCCATGGAACTCCTCCTCGACCTGCTGCCCCTGCGCCAGAGCTTCCTGTCGCGCAGCATCGACCCGCCGGAAGCGCTCCTGCACGCCATCGACCGCATGCTGCCGCTCCTGCGCCTGCTCCGGCATCCCGACGCGTCGCTGAGCCATTTCAACGGCATGGGCGCCACGGCGGCGGACCACCTCGCCACCCTGCTGGTCTACGACGGCGCCCTGGCGCAGCCGATGATGCACGCACCGAATTCCGGCTACGAGCGCCTGGAGGGCGGACGGGTCCTCGTCGTCGCCGACGTCGGCGCGCCGCCGCCCCTGCCCGATTCCATCAACGCGGGGGCCGGGTGCCTGTCCTTCGAGATGTCGAGCGGCCCGCAGCGCATCGTCGTCAATTGTGGCCTGCCGGCGAGTGGCCCCGAGTTGCGCCGCCTGGCCCGCAGCACCGCCGCCCATTCCACCGCGACGGTCGGCGACACCTCGTCCTGCCGCTTCCTCGGCGGCGGCGGGGCCTGGTACGAGCGCTGGGCCGTGACTTGGCTCTCGCACCGGATCGGACCCGTGATCCTGCGCGGCCCCCGCGACGTGAAGGCGGAGCGGACCACCGAGGAGGGCGCCACCATCCTGGCGGCACGTCACGACGGCTATCTGGGTGATCTCGGCCTTGTCCATGAACGACGCTGGCGCCTGGCGCGCAACGGCAACCTCCTCGAGGGCGAGGATGCCTTCGTCCGCCCGCCGGACGCCAAGCGCGGCAAGGCACGGCACCGGCCGCAGGAAGTGGCGGTGCGCTTCCACCTCCATCCGGCGATCGCGGCGCGCGGCCTCGATGACGGCCGCCTCGAACTGACGTCGCCGATCGGCGAGATCTGGCATTTCGGGGCCGAGGGCGTGCCCGTGGCCCTGGAGGAAAGCGTCTACTTCGCCGGAATCACCGGCGCCCGCCGCACCGACCAGATCGTGCTCTACCTGTCGGTCGCCGAGGACACCCGCATCCGCTGGGGCTTCGCCCGGGCTCCGGCGCGGCAAGGCTGAGGGGACGACTGGCCGCAGCGCACAATTTCGTGGTACGCGCCGCGCAGTTTCGTGGTACGCGCCGCGCAGTTTCTCGTCGCTTGCCTCCGGACGCAACGCCATGTCGCATGACCAGGTGCGGGTCACCCGCGCACTCCTCTCCGTCTCGGACAAGGAAGGCCTCGTCGCGTTCGCCACCGCCCTCGATCGCCTCGGCATCGAGCTCGTCTCCACGGGCGGCACCCACAAGGCCCTGAGCGCGGCCGGACTCCCGGTGACCGAGGTCGCCGAGCTGACGGGCTTTCCCGAGATGATGGACGGTCGGGTGAAGACCCTGCATCCCGGCGTTCACGGGGGCCTGCTCGCGGTGCGCGATAACCCCGAGCATCAGGCCGCCCTGGCGGCGCACGGGATCCGCGCCATCGATCTGCTGGTGGTCAACCTCTACCCATTCGAGGCGACGGTGGCGAAGGGCGCCTCCTACGACGATTGCGTCGAGAACATCGACATCGGCGGCCCGGCGATGATCCGGGCCGCCTCGAAGAACCACGCCGACGTCGCGGTCGTGGTGGATGTCGCGGACTACGCCGATCTCCTCGCCGAACTGGAGGCGAATGCCGGCAGCCTGCATGAGCGCACCCGGCGCCGCCTTGCCCAGAAAGCCTATGCGCGCACGGCGACCTACGACGCCGCCATCGCTAACTGGCTCGCCGGCCAGATCGAGAGCACGGCAACGCCGGCCTACCGGGCCTTCGGCGGCAGCCTCGCCCAGCCCCTGCGCTACGGCGAGAATCCCCACCAGAGCGCGGCGTTCTACCGGTCTCCCGGCCTGCCGCGCCCGGGCGTCGCCACCGTGCGCCAGCTCCAGGGCAAGGAGCTGTCCTACAACAACCTCAACGACACCGACGCGGCCTACGAGTGCGTGGCCGAGTTCGACCCGGCGCGCTCGGCGGCGGTGGCGATCATCAAGCACGCCAATCCCTGCGGCGTGGCCGAGGGCGCAAATCTCCGCGAAGCCTACGAGCGCGCCTTGAGCTGCGATCCGACCTCGGCTTTCGGCGGCATCGTCGCCCTGAACCGTCCCCTGGATGCCGAGGCCGCGCGCCGGATCGTCGAGATCTTCACCGAGGTCATCATCGCGCCGGACGCCACCGCGGAGGCGATCGCGATCGTCGCGAGCAAGAAGAACCTGCGTCTCCTCCTCGCCGACGGCCTGCCCGACCCGCGCGGGGCCGGCGAGACCGTGAAGACCCTCGCGGGCGGCCTCCTGGTCCAGGCCCGGGACGCGGCGGTGGTCGACGACATGCCGCTGACGGTGGTCACCCAGCGCGCACCGTCGGAGCGAGAATACGCCGACCTGCGCTTCGCCTACCGGGTCGCCAAGCACGTCAAGTCGAACGCCATCGTGTATGTGCGCGACGGCGCGACGGTCGGCATCGGGGCCGGTCAGATGTCGCGGGTGGATTCCTCGCGCATCGCCGCCTGGAAGGCGGCCGAGGGCGCCAAGCGCCTCGGTGCAGCCGAGAGCCTCGCCGAGGGCTCGGTGGTCGCCTCCGACGCCTTCTTCCCCTTCGCCGACGGACTGATCGCGGCGGCGGAGGCCGGCGCCACGGCGGTGATCCAGCCCGGCGGCTCCCTGCGCGATGCCGACGTGATCAAGGCCGCCGACGAGGCCGGTCTCGCCATGGTGTTCACCGGCCACCGCCATTTCCGGCACTGACGCCTCCCCGGGCGGCTGGAATCGGCCGCGCTTTCCGAGTCCACGAGGCCCGACCCCATGACCCACACCCAACATTCCAGCCGCCGCGAGGAGCGCCGCGCGGCGGGTAAGCGCCTGCGCGAACAGGTCTCGCGGGAATCCCACGCCGAGTGGCGGCCGACGCCGCAGCGCGATCCCCTCGCGGTCCTGCAGGCCGGGGATGCCGGCCGACTCGCCGAACTCGTGCCCCTGCGCCGGGAGCGGATGCGGGCCGACCCGTTCGCCTTTCTGCGTGGGGCCGCCGCCGTGATGGCGGCCGACCTGGAAGGCGTACCGGTGCCGGGCATCCCGGTTCAGGCCTGCGGCGACTGCCACATCGGCAATTTCGGCGTCTACCGCAGTCCCGAGGGGCAGACGCTGTTCGACATCAACGACTTCGACGAGACCCTGTGGAACGTCGACTTCACCGTCGACGTGAAGCGACTCGCCGCCAGCATCGCCCTGGCCGCCCTGCCGCGGGGCGAGGACAAGGCGCGCCGCGCGGCGCGGGCCGGCGTCCGGGCCTATCGCGAGCACATGCGGGAGCTCGCCGCTCTCTCGCCCCTGGCGATCTGGCACAGCCGGATCGACCTCGATCACGAGGTCGGGCGCCTCGGTGACGGGGACCTCTGCCGGCGTCTCCTGTCCGAGGCCGGGACCGAGCATGCCGACGGCCTCAGCCGCGGCGACGTGCCGACCCTCGCGGTGGTCCCGCACGAGACCGACCCCGCGGACTGGCGCATCGCCGACAAGGCGCCGACCATCTTCCACCAGGGGCCGGGCGGCCTCACCGAGGCGGTGCGCGACGCGGCGGCGGCGCTGCTCGCCTATCCGCACAGCCTCAGCGCCGACCGCTGGACCCTGCTCTCGCGCTACGCCCAGCGCGACGTCGCTTTCAAGGTCGTCGGCATCGGCTCGGTGGGACTGGTCTGCGCCGTCGGGATCTACACCGACGCGGACGGCGCCCCGCTGTTCCTGCAGATCAAGGAAGCCCGTCCGTCGGTGATCGGCCAGCTCGCGCTTAAGCCGTTCAGCATCGCCTCCGAAGGCCAGCGGGTAATCGATGGCCAACGCATCATGCAGGCGGCGAGTGACCTCTTCCTCGGCACCGCGTTCTCCGACGCGAGCGGCCGCTGCTACTACGTGCGCCAGCTCAAGAACCGGAAGCTGTCGGCGGTGTCGGAGATCCTCGCCGAGAGCGGCGCCAAGCCCTACGCCAAGCTCTGCGGCACGACCCTCGCCCGTGCCCATGCCCGCTCGGGCGACGCGGTGATGATCGCCGGCTATCTCGGCAAGGGTTCCGCCTTCGACGAGGCGGTCGCCGATTTCGCCATGGCCTATGCCCGTCAGAGCATCGCGGACCACGCCCTGCTGGTCACCGACTTCCTGACCACGCCGGAGCCCCAGGCCCGCTGAAACGAGAAAGGGCCCCGCCTCGCGGCGGGGCCCCTCGGGGGAGAGCCAGGCCTCAGCGGACCGGGTTCTCGTCGTAGGTGAAGATATCGCGATCCTTGGTCTCCGGGATGAAGAGGAGACCGATGACGAAGGTCATCGCCGCGATCGCGATCGGGTACCACAGGCCGTTGTAGATGTTGCCGGTCTGGGCGACGATGGCGAAGGAGGTCGCCGGCAGCAGGCCGCCGAACCAGCCGTTGCCGATGTGATAGGGCAGCGACATCGAGGTGTAGCGGATGCGGGTCGGGAACAGCTCCACCAGGGCCGCCGCGATCGGGCCGTAGACCATCGTCACGTAGAGGACGAGGATCGTCAGGATGCCGATGACCACGAGCTTCTGGCCCGTGAAGATGTCGATCGGATTGGCGGCCTTGACGATGCTGGCATTGCCGGCCGGCGCCGGGTAGCCCGCCGCGGTGAGCGCCGCCGGCACCGCCTTGGCGAAGGCCGGGTCGGCGACGGGGAAGTCCTTGCCGGCGATGGTCACGATGGTCGGTGCGCCGGCGGCGACCGGCTCGGTGGTGTAGTTCACGGCGGAGCGGGCGAGCAGCGCCTTGGCGACGTCGCATTCCTTGGTGAACTTGGCCGTACCGACCGGATTGAACTGGAACGAGCAATCGTCCGGGTTGGTCTTGACCACCACCGGCACCGTGGACTGCGCCTGGTAGAGCGCCGGGTTCGCGTTGGCGGTGAGTTGCTCGAACAGCGGGAAGTAGGTCAGCGCCGCGATCAGGCAGCCGCCGAGGATCACCGGCTTGCGCCCGATCTTGTCGGAGAGCGCGCCGAAGAACAGGAAGCCGCCGGTGGCGAGCAGCAGCGACCAGGCGATCAGCACGTTGGCGGTGAACTGGTCGACCTTGAGGATGCTCTGGAGGAAGAACAGGGCGTAGAACTGCCCGGCGTACCAGACCACCGCCTGGCCGGCGGTGAGGCCGAGCAGGGCGAGGAGCGCCCACTTGGCATTGCGCCACTGGCCGAAAGCCTCCGAGAGCGGCGCCTTGGAGTGGGTGCCTTCCTCCTTCATCTTCTTGAAGGCCGGGCTCTCGTTCATCTGGAGGCGAATCCAGACGGAGATGAGCAGCAGCACGCAGGAGACGAGGAACGGGATGCGCCAGCCCCAGGCCTGGAAGGCCGTGAGGGTGGTCTGGGTGCCGTCAGCGGCCGTCGTAACCGTCGGCGCGTAGGCACCGTTCACGTAGCCCTGCGTCGACAGGATGATGATCAGCGAGAGCAGCAGTCCGAGGGTCGCGGTCGTCTGAATGAAGGCGGTGTAGAAGCCGCGGCGGCCTCGTGGGGCATGCTCGGCCACGTAGACGGCCGCGCCGCCGTACTCGCCCCCCAGAGCCAGACCCTGGAGCATGCGCAGCGCCAGCAACGTCACCGGAGCGACCCAGCCGATGCCGTAGCCGTTCAGGGTATCGTAGGAGGGCAGCAGGCCGACGCAGAAGGTCGAGATGCCCATGATCAGGATGGTGATGAGGAAGGTGTGCTTGCGCCCCACCATGTCGCCGAGCCGGCCGAACACCAGGGCGCCGAAGGGGCGGACGAGGAACCCGGCCGCGAAGGCGAGCAGGGCGAAGATGTTGCGCGTGGCTTCCGGATACGCCGAGAAGAACTGCGCCCCGATGATCGTCGCGAGCGATCCATAGAGGTAGAAATCGTACCACTCGAAGACGGTGCCGAGGGACGAGGCGAGAATGACTTTCTTCTCGCCGGCGCTCATCGGCCGTGTGGCCGGATCGCTGATGGGAATTGCGCTGGACGCAACCATGGGACGTTTCTCCAAGTCTCGTTCTGCCCGGGCGTAGTCCACCCGTGACGTGTTTGACCCTGCAGGTCCCGAAGCCTTGTCGCTCAGCCTGCCCGGACTGTTCAGGCGCACCGATTGCGCGAGCCTATGCCTGGGACCCGTGGCCGGATGCTAGGCCACGCCATGTTTTCGCCCAAGTCCCAAACACCGCCGCACAGTCCTGAATTCGGATATTTTTCAAGTCTTCCCGAAATTTTTTTTGCATTTGGGAGGGATTAGAATTCAGGGTCGCAACGAAAGAGGGCGCGACTTGCGTCGCGCCCTCTCATCTCGCCGACACTGATGGGGTCAGTGGCTCAGTGTGCGTGGGCTCCATCGGCGCCGATCCCGGTCTCCGAGCGAACGAATTGCGCATCGAAGAGTGCGCGCTCACGCTGGGCCCGCTTGGTGTTGTCGAGCTTCGAGACGACGATGATCGTCAGGAAGGCCAGCGGCATCGAGAACAGGGCCGGATTGTCGTAGGGGAAGATCGCCACCGGGTTCCCGAAGGTGGTGACCCAGACGGCCTTCGACAGAACCACCATGCCGACCGCCGCGACGAGGCCGACGAGGCCGCCGATGAGGGCGCCCCAGGTGGTGGTGCCCTTCCACAGGATCGACATGGTCAGGACCGGGAAGTTGCAGCTCGCCGCGACCGAGAAGGCGAGACCGACCATGAAGGCGACGTTCTGGTTCTCGAAGACGTAGCCGAGATAGATCGCCACGATGCCGATGACGACGGCGGCGATCTTGGAGAGCCGGACCTCGGCGGCCTCGTTGGTGCGCCCGCGGGCGATCACCTGGGCGTAGAGGTCGTGGCTCACCGCGGAGGCGCCCGCGAGGGTCAGGCCCGCCACCACCGCCAGGATGGTCGCGAAAGCCACGGCCGAGATGAAGCCCAGGAAGTACGGGCCGCCCACCGCGTTGGCGAGGTTCACCGCCACCATGTTGGTGCCGCCGATCATGCCCTTGAGCTTGTCGAAGGCGCCGGCCGCGTCCAGGGAGAAGTAGGCCGGGTCGGACATCAGCAGGGCGATGCCGCCGAAGCCGATGATGAAGGTCAGGATGTAGAAGTAGCCGATCAGGCCGGTGGCGTAGAACACCGACTTGCGGGCCGCCTGGGCGTCCGACACCGTGAAGAAGCGCATCAGGATATGCGGCAGGCCAGCCGTTCCGAACATCAGGCCGACGCCGAGCGAGATCGCCTCGACCGGATTGTTGACGAGGCCGCCCGGCGCCATGATCGCGTCACCCTTGGGGTGAGTGGCGACGGCGGCGGCGAAGAGGGCCTCGGGGTTGAAGCCGTACTTGTACAGGACGGCGCCGGCCATGAAGGTCGCACCGCCGAGCAGCAGGCAGGCCTTGATCACCTGCACCCAGGTGGTCGCCTTCATGCCGCCGAAGGCCACGTAGACGATCATCAGCACGCCGACGATGATGACGGCGTAGAGATAGGGCAGGCCGAACAGGAGCTGGATCAGCTTTCCGGCACCGACCATCTGGGCGATCAGGTAGAACGCCACCACCACCAGCGTGCCGGTGGCCGAGATGATGCGGATCGAGGTCTGGTCGAGGCGGAACGAGGCGACATCGGCGAAGGTGAACTTGCCGAGGTTGCGCAGGCGCTCCGCGATGAGGAACAGCACGATCGGCCAGCCCACGAGGAAGCCGGTGGAGTAGATCAGGCCGTCGAAGCCGGAGGTGTAGACGAGGCCCGAGATGCCGAGGAACGAGGCGGCGGACATGTAGTCGCCCGCGATGGCCAGCGAGTTGGTGCCCGCCGAGATACCGCCGCCGGCCGCGTAGAAGTCCGCGGCCGACTTGGTGCCCTTGGCGGCCTTGTAGGTGATGCCGAGGGTGAACAGCACGAAGAACGCGAACATGCCGATGGCCGGCCAGTTCGTCGCCGATTGCTTGACCGCCCCGAGGTCAGGACCGGCGGCGTAGGCGGCCGTTACGGCGAGGGCCGCCAGGGCTGTGCCGAGGACGAGGGGATGCTTGAGGCGGATCATCGGCCGACGTCTCGCTTGAGGGCGGCGGTCAGCTCGTCGAAGCGGCCGTTGGCGCGCTGGACGTAGATGCCGGTGAGGATGAAGGCGAGCACGATCACGGTGACGCCGAGGACGAGACCGAGGGAGGCGGTGCCCCCGCCGATCTTCACGGCCAGCAGTGCCTTGTCGAAGGCGATCAGCCCGATGAAGCCGAAATAAATCAGCAGCATGATGATGGTGAGCGTCCAGCCGAAGCGCGTGCGCTCGTGGACGAGTTCCTTGAAATGCGGGCTCTGCGCAATGCGCGCAGTCTCCAGGTCGGCCATGACGGTTTTCTCCCAGGGATCCGCCTCTTGCCAGGGCGGCTTCCGGATTGAAGGCGTTTGGATTGTGGGGGGCAGAGGTCCGCGCGGAGTGGGGGTCACCCCCTCCGCGCGATCGAAGCGCCGGACTCGCTCAGTGCGTCCGGTTCTGGCGATTCTCGATCAGGTCGTCGACCACCGCCGGCTCGGCGAGCGTCGAGGTGTCACCCAGCGACGAGAATTCATCCTCGGCGATCTTGCGCAGGATGCGGCGCATGATCTTGCCCGAGCGGGTCTTGGGCAGGCCCGGTGCGAACTGGATCAGATCCGGCGAGGCGATCGGCCCGATATCCTTGCGGACCCAGGTCACGAGCTCCTTGCGCAGTTCGTCCGAGCCCTCCTCGCCCTCCATCAGGGTGACGTAGGCGTAGATGCCCTGGCCCTTGACGTTGTGGGGATACCCGACGACCGCGGCCTCCGAGACCTTCGGGTGGGCGACGAGGGAGGATTCCACCTCAGCCGTGCCCATCCGGTGACCCGAGACGTTGATGACGTCGTCGACCCGGCCGGTGATCCAGTAATAGCCGTCCGCGTCGCGGCGGCAGCCGTCACCGGTGAAGTAGTTGCCCGGGTAGGTCGAGAAGTAGGTCTGCTCGAAGCGCTCGTGATCGCCGTAGACGGTGCGCATCTGGCCCGGCCAGGAATCCTTGATGCAGAGGTTGCCCTCGCAGGGACCGTCCAGGGTCTTGCCCTCGGCATCGACCACGATGGGCTGGACGCCGAAGAACGGCCGCGTCGCCGAGCCGGGCTTCAGCTTGGTGGCGCCCGGGAGCGGGGTGATCAGGATGCCGCCGGTCTCGGTCTGCCACCAGGTGTCGACGATGGGGCAGCGGGAATCGCCCACGACCTTGTAGTACCAGTCCCAAGCCTCCGGGTTGATCGGCTCGCCGACCGAACCGAGGACGCGCAGGGAGGCGCGGGAGGTCTTCTTCACCGGGCCCTCGCCGCCACCCATCAGCGAGCGGATCGCGGTGGGCGCGGTGTAGAAGATGTTGACCTTGTGCTTGTCGACCACGTCCCAGAAGCGGGAATTCGACGGGTAGGTTGGAATGCCCTCGAACATCAGGGTCGTCGCGCCGTTCGCGAGGGGCCCGTAGACGATGTAGGAGTGACCCGTGACCCAGCCGACATCGGCGGTGCACCAGTAGACCTCGCCCTCGCGGTAATCGAAGACGTACTGATGCGTCATCGACGCGTAGACGAGATAGCCGCCGGTGGTGTGGACCACGCCCTTCGGCTGGCCCGTCGAGCCGGAGGTGTAGAGGATGAAGAGCGGGTGCTCGGCCTCCACCGGCTCGGCCGGGCACTCATCGGTCACCTGGGCGGCGGCCTCGTCGTAATAGACGTCGCGGCCGGCTTCCATCGCGATCGACGACCCGGTGCGGCGCACCACGACGACGTGGTCGACGCTGTCCTTGGGCAGGCGGGCGATCGCCGCGTCGACATTGGCCTTCAGCGGCACCTTGCGGCCGCCGCGCAGCCCCTCGTCGGCCGTGATGACCATCTTGGAGGCGCAGCCCTCGATGCGGCCGGCCAGGGAATCCGGTGAGAACCCGCCGAAGACGATGGAGTGGATCGCGCCGAGGCGGGCGCAGGCGAGCATCGCGTAGGCCGCCTCGGGGATCATCGGCAGGTAGATGGTGACCCGGTCCCCCTTCGACACGCCGCGGTTGCGCAGCACATTGGCCATCTTGCCGACTTCGGAATGAAGCTGACGGTAGGTGATGTGCTTGGATGCGCTCGGGTCGTCGCCTTCCCAGATGATCGCGACCTGATCGCCCCGCGACGCGAGATGGCGGTCGATGCAGTTGTAGGCGACGTTCGTTTGCCCGTCCTCGAACCACTTGATCGAGATCTGCCCAGGCTGGAAGCTGGTGTTCTTCACCCGTGTGAAAGGCGTCATCCAGTCGATGCGCTTGCCGTGCTCGCTCCAGAACGTCTCTGGATCGGCGACGGAGGCCTGATACATGGCCAGGTACTGAGCGTTGTCGACGTGGGCGCCTTCGCTCCACGTCGAACGCACTTCGACCACCTTCTCGTCCATCGCGTTGTCCCTATCGGTGCCCGATCGTATCGCGACTGTTCACGCAGCCGGGTCTTCCAAATACCGTCATAGGCTCAACGACATATTCCCCGCAAGCACCCATATGGCTAAGGGCGGGACAGGACCGTGGTTTTGTTTGAACGAATGTCAGTTGCAGCCAATGCAGATGCCGGTCTCGACCTTTTTATCGATGGCGCGCTGCTTGCGGGTGGCGTCGGACGTGCGGTCCTCGTCCGGTGCGGCCCCGCGGCCCGGCGGCTTGGTCACGCCGGTCGAAGTGATGTTCCGGAACTGACCGGCCGATCCCATATTCGGCTCGGTTCCATTCTGCTGGGCCAGGGCAACCCCCGGCAAACCGATCCCCAGGACGGCGATCAACGTCAACGCACGCATCATTGTCTCCATGGCAGGCGAGGGCTCCCCTCCGCTCTGGATCCAACGCACGCTGCGTAGGCCGGTTGCAGCGACGCCGGCCCGCTCTCAGGCCCGCTTCGTCGCCCCGGGCACGGGGAACAGCATCTCCACCAGGGTGCCCTCGTCCTTCCGGCTCGAGATGTGGAAGCGACCGTGATTGGCCTCGGTGAGGGCCTTGGTCAGCGGCAGCCCGAGGCCGGTTCCGCGGGAGGGTTCGACCGGGAGGCCCGACCGGAAGGGATGCAGGGCCCCCTCCATCTCGGCCGCCGACATCCCGGCCCCGGTGTCGCGGATGCGCAGGGCGATCTCCCCGCGGTCGGCGAGCGAGGTCGAGACGATGACCTGTCCGCCGGCCTCGGTCAGCGCGATGGCGTTCGCAATGACGTTCAGGGTCGCCTGCCGCACGAAGCGCTCGTCGGCCGAGAGAACCGGCAGGTCGGTGGAGAAGCTCGTGCGCAGGACGATGCGCCGCCGGACGGCCTCCGGGTGGAGGAGGGCGACGCAGCGCGAGACCACGTCGTTCAGGGACATGTCCGCGATGACCCGGTCGACCTTCCCGGATTCGATGCGCGCCAGGTCCAGCAGATCCGTGACGAGATCGAGCAGGCGCGTGCCCGAATCATGCACGCCCTGGAGGGACGCCTGGTCGTGCTGCGACCCCGTCGAATGACCGGACCGGTCGATGAGACCGTCGAGCGAATCGAGCATCGCCTTCAGCGGCGCCTGGATCGTCTGACCGACCTGGGTCAGGAGCTCGGCCTGCTGCGAAATCGCGTCCCGCTCCGCCGGCGCGGTTCTCAGGTCGGCCACATGACGCAGGTCGGCCCCGACCCGGTCAGGCATTGCGGGCGCGTCGCGGATCACCGCGCAGACGCGCTCCTCCGCGTCGCCGGAGAGCGGCAGCAGCTTCACCCGAAGACGACGACCCGTGCCGCGTGCCGCCACCGGCATCTCGTCCCGCACCGGAGCGCCCGGCTCGGCGTGCAGGCGTGCCAGCAGGTCGACGGCATGCTCGGAGGCGAACAGGCCGAGGAAACTCGCGCCCACCACCTCGCGGGGCTCGAGCCCGAAGGTCTCGGCGGTGCGTCGGTTCAGGGAGAGGATGCGGGCCTGATGATCGAGCAGCACGATGCCGTCCTCCAGCGCATCGAGCACCGCGCGGGCATCGAGGCTGTGGCGGGCGGCGAAATCCTGCGCGATCGCGGTCGCCTTTGCGGCGCGGGCATCCTCGCTCGGCTCCGCGTCGCGGGCGAGCAGAAGCTGTGCGGGTCGACCGGCCCATTCCAGGGCGGATTGCTCGATCAGGACGCTGACCCGCCCGCCGCCGCGGGTCGCGAGGACCAGGGGTGCCTCACCCGCCGGACGGTCCTGCGGATCGAGGCCACCGAACAGATGGACGATCCCACCTTCCGCCGTCAGCTCCTCCCGCGTCGCGTACCCGACGAGGCGCAGGAGGGGCTGGTTGGCGAACAGCACGGTGTCGTCGCGGTAGACCAGTACGCCGGCGGGAATGCGCTCCAGGGTCGCCACCATGGCACCATCGGGCATTGGCTCCTCGGACGACCGCACGAACGGGACCGGAAACGGCATCACCGCGCAGGGCAAGCTGGGCTCGGCTTCCTTGTCCGAACGCTCATCGCCCGCGAACCGGGCACCGAGGGCGCGCGCGATCTCGCGGAACGCGGCGTGCTCGTGGCTCGAAAGATGCGGATCGGAGGACTCGACAGCGGCCTCGTCCGGCGCATCCGCCACGGCCTCGACCGGAGCATCGGCAATTACCTCGGCCTCAGCGTGCGAGGCCGCATGCGGATGGGAAGCGGCCATTTCCGCAGGTATCGGCGATGCGGGCGCCGGTTCGATCTCGGGTTCCGAGGAGGTCGCCACCGGAGCCATAATCGACCGGATCTGCCCGAAGCCGCGAAAGCCCGAACCGGCCCGATTCCTCGGCGCGCCGGACACGTCGAGGTCGCAGAGGCCGCCATCCGCCGCGAGCAGCGTCAGCGGGATCGCCCGGAAGGTCCGCCCCAGGTCGAGGGCGGCGAGCAGGCCACCGGCATCGCGCAGGATGTCCGCGTCAGCCAAGGCCTGCCAGCTCCGCCCCTCGAGGCGTCGGCGCAGGGCCGGCCCGGCTGCCGGCGAGACCTGGAGGATCGTCCCCGTCGCGTCGCTCTCCCAAGTAAAGCGCTGCCGGGCGACGATCGGCGCCTCCGTCTCGACGACCGGCTCGTGCGAGACCGATTCTTGCGCGACCGCGTCTTGGGTGACCGCGTCTTGGGTGACCGGCGCGTTCACGTCGTCTGGCGCGTCCGGCGCAACGCTCGGATCGCTATCGACCGCCGATGCGCCGTGTTCGCTGCGCGGACGACGAGGCGGCAGCCGAATCGGCAGCGGCGTGTTCGCGACGAGCACGACGGCATCGTGCGACTCGGTGAGGGCGACGCGCATCACGCTGAACAACACCGGCGGTGCAAGGCGACGGGCGTCGAGATGCAACCGCATCAGCAGCGGCTGATTCGTCCGCAGGGGGGCGCGCCCGATCTGCTCGCCGAGCCGCAGTGCCGCGTCGACGCGGCCGTCCGCTCCGCCAATGCCGTCTCGGAGGCTCTCGGCCCGAGGCGAGGCGTGCAGAATCCGCGTCCCGTCCGCATCAAGGAGCAGAATCGCCGTTCCGGGATCACTCATGCGGGCGCTGAGGCGCGAATCATCCGCGCATCGACGCAGAGCCGCCTGGATCGCCCCATCGTCCTTCCAACCCGGCCCTGAGGCTCCACTCTCGAACATCCGCACCTGTTTCGCGTGACGAATCTTGGAACGTGACGTCCTTTTTACCGCGTCACCGCCTCTCCATAAGCCACGAGAGGGGCCGCCGCACGTTTACCTGTTGTCAACCTTAATGCTCCCGAGCAGGGTGGCATAGGGCTGGGGCTGTGCTATTGTGCAGCGCACAACAAGCCATCAACAATTCAGAACGAGGAGAGGATAATGAGCAGCACCCCGAATTACGAGGTTCCCGCCGAGATGCGCGATTTCGCCGAGAAGAGCGTCGATCAGGCCCGCAAGGCCTTCGACACCTTCATCAGCGCCGCCCGCCGCACCGCCGACACCGTGCAGGGTTCCGCCGAGATGGCACGCACGAATGCGCACGACGTGTCCGCCCGCGGCTTCGAGTTCGCCGAGCAGAACGTGACGGCGGCCTTCGACCTCGCCCAGAAGCTTGTCCGCTCGCGCGACCTGCAGGAAGCCATGCAGCATCAGGCCGAGTTCGTGCGCAGCCAGTTCGCCGCGATCCAGGCCCAGGCCAAGGAGTTCGGTGGTCTCGCCCAGTCGGCGATCCAGCAGAGCGCCGAGAAGGCCAAGGGCGCCATGCAGGAAGGCGCCGAGCATGCCCGCAAGGCCATGGAGCAGGGCTCCGAGGCCGCTCGCAAGGCCGGCAGCGATGCCGAGCAGGCCATGCGGAACGCGACCAACTCCTGATCGCCTGTCCGCGGAGCTCTCGCGGCTCCCGCCTCGCAGCCCGCTTCGCCCCCGGCCGAGCGGGCTGTTTGCGTTCAAGGCCGCGCGTGCCGGCCGAAACTGGCCGCGAGGCCCTGTGTCGAGAACGAGACTTGCCCACCAGAGGCGTGTCTCCTAACCCTGACGCCGCGCCGTGCCCGGGTGTCCCGGAGCGGCGCGGTCAACGAGGGCGTAAGACCATGCGACGTATCTCCCGAGGCAGTCTGATCCTCACGGTTCTCGTCGGGCTGTTCGCGGCACAGAGTGCCAGCGCGCAGTATTACGATGACGGCTACGATCGGCCGCCGCCGCGCCGGGCCTATGAGGAGCGCCGCCTGCCGCCCCGCCGCGAGGTCGGCTTGAACTGCGACGCGGTCCAGTCGGGCCTGACCGGCTTCCAGCCCTATTCCTGCCCGCTCCCGGGTCCGCGGCCGCTCGGTGTGCGCTGCTTCTGCAACATGCCGATCGCGCCCTTCAGCCCGCCGCAGACCGCGGTCGGGCGCGTGGTCCCCTGAGCGTTCGAAGTCCCCTGAGCGTTCGAAGAGCCGACGCGCCGAACGCAGAAAGCCGCGTCATCCTCCCGGATGGCGCGGCTTTCCAACTGATGGTCCCGTCGGAAGATTTCAGTTCAGGACGACGACCTTGGCGCCAACCTTCACCCGCTCGTAGAGGTCGGTGACGTCCTCGTTGGTCATCCGGATGCAGCCCGACGACACGGCCTGACCGATCGTATCCGGCTCGTTGGAGCCGTGGATGCGGTACTCGGTGCTGCCAATGTACATGGCGCGGGCACCGAGCGGGTTCTCCACGCCGCCGGCCATGTAGCGCGGCAGGTCAGGACGACGGGCGATCATCGCGGCGGGGGGCGTCCACGACGGCCACTCCTTCTTCGCGGTCACCGTCTTCACGCCCGACCAGGTAAAGCCCGGGCGACCGACGCCGACGCCGTAGCGAAGGGCCTCGCCATTCGGCATCACGAAGTAGAGGCGCCGCTCGGCCGTGGAGACCACGATCGTACCCGGCTTATAGTTTCCGTCGAAGGCCACGATCTCGCGCGGGATCGGGGCGACCTGCGCCTGGGGCGCGGCCTGGTAGCCCTGTCCGGCGGCGGCCGGGTAGCCGTACGGATCATCGGTCGTGCGGCCGTAGCCGTAGGCCGGATCGGACGAGTAGTAATCCTCGCCGGAATTCGTGCCGAACGGATCATAGGGAGCCGCCAGAACAGGGCTCGCGGAGAGAACGCAGACACCGAGTATGCCTGTGAGGGCGGTCGCCAAGGTCTTCATGTTGGATCCCTTACCTATGCCGTAACCTTTGCTATACAAGCGTAAGCATGGGACAGTGGTTCCACGGCCTGCGAGAAATCCGTCGTTTTTGCGGCGACCCCGGTTTTAATCCCTCTCTGTCGCCGCCCGCATGAGGGCGGCCGAAGTGGGAATGAGGCGGTTGTGGACGAGGTCGCGTCCGGTCTTGTCGGTCATGGCAGCCATCCGCGCCCAGAGTTTGCGGGGGAGGGTCGGTCAGCGCCTCTGCTGGTTCATCGTCCAGAGCACGCCGTAGGGGTCGTGCAGATGGTCGTAGCGATCGCCCCAGAACATGTCGGCCGGTGGCATTACGACGGTCGCGCCGGCCGCGACGGCCTGGGCGTCGCGCGCGTCGAGGTCGTCCACCATCGGCATCAGGGCAAAGGCCTGCGGCGGCTGCAGCACATGGCCGTGCTCGGGAAACGCGTCGCTTAAAATCGGAGACGCCCCGTTGCGGTAGAAATGCACGTGCATCGTCCGGCCCTGGTCGTCGACGGACATCGCAGTGGCGATCTCCGCCCCGAACGCCTCGACGTAGAACGCTGCCGCCTTCATCGCCCCTGCCTGCGTCAGGTCGGCGACGATGGTTCGGCATCCCACAGGGCCGGAGGGACTTTTTCAAGCGTCCCTGCGCGCGAAGCGTCGGAACGGCCAGCCCGGCCCGTCGTCGCACGCCGCGCGGCGACCCGCCTTGGGTGCCGAAAACCGGGGCCTCGCCACCGGGACCGAAAGGCTTGACCCCGGGCGGGACCCATGCCTTTTACGGGCCCTGGCACCCCCGACTCCGTAGCTCAGCTGGATAGAGCAGCCGCCTTCTAAGCGGCAGGTCTCGGGCAAGGTTACACGCTGTTTTGTCTACGCGAACATCAACGAAACACGCTGCTCGCTCCCTGTCAGTAGCGCACTCGTAGCAAACGCGTCAGGGGACCCGGTGGGGTTCGCAACGGCTCGCGAGGGCGGCTTCCATCTCCCGGAACCGCGCCAAGGCCCGGGCCGCGACGTCCTTGTCGACCGGCGTGGGGCCGAGAGCATCCAGACCAGCCATGCCCTGATGGCGTGATTAGCCAGCAAGGCCGGGATGGTGAGCACGGACCTCAGGGCCCGCTTGGCGAGATCCCCGTCCGAGGTCCGGTCCAAGGCCATGCGATCCATTGGGGAAAGGCGAACGACGACGACCGCGAGGGCCGTCACGGCCGTCAGCAGGGTCGCGGCGTACCGGGCGAGCAGGAGCGTCACTGCAGGCCAGACGGAACCGAAGGCCACTGCTACGAGGCAGTACGGCAGCGCTCCGAGCGCCCGGATGGCGAGCTTCCTGGCGTCCATGGTCAGTGCCCCTTCCTGAGGGTGCGGGCGACGTCGCCGAACGCGGCCTGGACCTCGTCGACGCCGGCGGTGCCGAACCGCGTGGTCAGGTCCACCGCCTTCGTCCCGGGCGGGAGCTCGAAGGTCGCCCCTGGGGTGAGGGTTAGGGAGTGCAGGTCCCGGCATGGGCAGGCGGAAGGCTTCGACCTTCCAGCCTTGGCATCCCGCAGGGCGACGAAGGTCGCGACCTGGTCGTCGGTCATGGTCTTGGCGAGCCACACCAGGGAGCCGTGCCGGACTATCTCGGCCAGGAACCCGAGGGCCATGGCGAGCGCGATCAGGGCAGCCAGAATTTCGAGCGTCTGCATGATCAGGCGGCCTTGAAGGTGTCTTCGGCTGGCTTGGTCATGGTCAGATTCCCTTCAGGCAGAGGGCGCGTTCCTGCGTCCGGCGCCGAGTCAGGCCCGGCATCGGGAGGCCCGCGGCGCGGTTGAACTTCAGCATCGCGTCGCAGGCGGCGCGGGTGTCCCCGGCGTTCCAGAGGCGGGCGACCGACGACTTGCAGAAGCCGCCCGAGCCGATGTTGTAGGAGAGGCTCAGGAAGGCGGCGTAGGTCTCGTCGGCCATCGGCCGGGTGACTCATGCCTCCAGCCGGAGGGCGTACTTCTCCAGGCTCCGGGCGAGCATCGCCTTGCACTCGGAGACCGTGAACGTGTCGCCGCGCCTGATCCCGTCGGTCTCGCCGTAGCAGGCCGTCCAGGGTTCGCGTCCCGTCGCCGGGTCCGGGTAGGCCGTGGTGCGCAGGCCCTCGAACCCGCCGACGAGGCCGGTGCACAGGGCGGCGGCCGCGGCGGACCGCTTCAGCCGGGAGCCGACCTTCGGGCCCGTCGGGCGGGAGGCAGGCGCGGCGGGAGCCGGAATTCCGGTGGCCACGGCAGGCTTGCGGAGGAGCCAGGCGAACATCAGGCCTGCTCCCCGGAGACCTCGGGCTGCGCGATCAGGCGCGCCCCGGTCGCGATGAGGTTCACCAGGCCGTAGCCGACGGCGAACCACACCGGGTTGACCGGGGGCGCACCGACAAGGACCAACATGCCGAGGGCCACCGCCGAGGCGACGGTCGCGACGGCGTTCAACTGGAACGACCAGCTATGGCGGACGACCTGCCAGAGGTTCGGGACGGGCTTGGGCTTCCTCACGGCTGAGGCCTCCGGATGCGGGTGCGACGAGGCGGGACCACCGGAGGCGGGGGCGGGGGT
>NZ_CEEDOX010000028.1:0-47855 GCF_979256535.1 Methylobacterium sp. AC690
ATCTCGGTGCGCACCGCATCCGCCACCGCCTGCAGCGCGCTCTCCGGCAACAGACGCAGCGCCGAAGGCTCCGCCAGGCCGTCCAGGATCGCCGTCGCCTCCGAGACGGTCTCCGATGCCGCTTGCGCGCGCTCGTCGTGCGAGGTCTTGCCTTGCGAGGTTTCTTGCCGTGACACCGAACCAACCTCACGCCCGGAGGGAAAACATGCGCGCAATGACTTGGCGCCAATGAAGAATTTCAATTGGAAGCGGAACCGCTCCCTAGTCAACGTCGAGGGGCGCGACGCCCGCCGCCTTGCCGTCGGCACCCAGGGTGATCTTCTGGATGCGTGCCTCGGCCTTCTGCAGCAGCCCTTCGCAGTGACGCTTCAGCGCCTCGCCGCGCTCGTAGATCGCCACCGACTCGTCGAGGGGGACATCCCCCTTCTCCAGGCGGCGCACGATGTCCTCGAGTTGCTCCAACGCCTTCTCGAAGGGCAGGTCGAGGCTCGGCTCGTCCGTACCGGACGTCGACGCAACGGCGGGTCGCGTGACACTCATTCTAAACTACCCCGTGATTCTGACGGTCTAAGCCGCGAGCCCGGAAGCCGACAACCCGATCCGGCCGGTGGATCGTCGTTTCGTCGTCCGGGGCGGCGTTTGCGCCACACCTCGACAGCCCGGTTTCAGGGCGACGACGGGCAGCAGGCCCGAAGCCGGATCGGTTTGTCCTGGAAGAGCTTACGCGACGACTTGGAGGCCGGCGCTGAAGTCCAGCCGAAACGGCGCCCCCTCGAAGGCCTCCGCGCCACGACCGATCTCCGCGATCGCCGCGACCATGCGGCCTTCGCGGCCCAGCATGCGGTCGGCGAGGGCCACGAACAGGGCGTTGGGCGTTGCCGACGGGGCGGCCGCGCGAAGCGCCCGGGCGATCTCGGCCTCGTCGCGGTCCGGGGCCAGGGCGCAGGCGACGATGTAGGCCGCCGCCGTCGAGCGGCTGATCCCCGCATAGCAGTGGATCAGCAGGGGCTGGGTCCGGTCCCAGGCTCTCGCGAAGTCGAGGATCTGCGCGATGTGGGCCTCGCCCGGCGTGACGTGCCCCTCCATCGGCGCGACGATGTCGCTGACCTCCACGACGCAGTGGCGTCCCTCCGGGATGCCCGCCGGTCGGGCGATCGCGGTGCCGACCTTCATCAGGGTCATCAGATGGGTCGCGCCGGACCCGTCGAGCGTGTCGGGAAGCCGCGACAGGGGGCAGACCTCGAGATGCGGCATCAGGCGGGCTCCGGGGGCGCGCGGACAGGGACAGGGGCGAGGACGTGAAAACGCGCGAGGAAGCGGGCCTGCACCACGTCGGTGGGCCAGGGGACCAGCAGCGCCTCGGCCTCGGGACCGAGGGGCGCGCAGGCGCCGAAGATCGCATCGGCCTCCGAGCCGGAGAATCCGGCCAGACGCGTCGCCTCGTGATAGGCGGCGACGCCGTCGGCCCGCTTGACCAGGGCGGACAGCGCCGCGCCCGGTTCGGGAAGCCCGAAGCGCTCGCGGATGGCAGCGAGGAGCCGTCGCTCCACCGCCTTGTAGGAATCGCCGATCGCCGCCTTGAAGGGCGAGATGATGTCGCCGATGACGTATTCGGGGGCATCGTGCAGCAGCAGCTCGAGGCCGTCGCCGGCGCCGAGGCCCGGCGCCTCCCCGCGGCCGATGGCCTCCACCAGCAGAGCGTGCTGGGCCACGGAGAAGACGTGCGGCCCGGCCGTCTGCCCGTTCCAGCGGGCGACGCGGGCGAGCCCATGGGCGATGTCGGCGATCTCGATGTCGCGGGGGGCCGGGTCGAGGAGGTCGAGGCGGCGCCCCGACAGCATCCGCTGCCAGGCGCGGCCGGGCGCGCCGCTCATGCCGGGCCCCCGACGACCTTATCTTCATCTTGATGGATCCGCCCCCCGAGGGCGGCGCAGGGCCCGTGCCGGTGGCAGCCGACGAGGTGATCGTTGACGAGGCCGACCGCCTGCATGAACGCGTGGACGATGGTCGGGCCGCAGAACGCAAAGCCCTCCGCCTTCAGGGCCTTGGACAGCTTTCGCGAGATGTCGGTTTCGGTGGCGATGCCCGCCCGATCCCGCGCCGTCCCCTGGATCGGCGCGCCGTCGACGAAGTCCCAGAGGAAGGCCGCGAAGCCCGTCCCGCGCGCCTCGATGGCGAGGTAGGCCCGGGCGCCCGCGATCGTGCCGACGATCTTGGCCCGGTTCCGGATGATGCCGGTATCCTGCATCAGCCGCGCCACATCGGCCTCGGTGAAGCGTGCGATCGCCTCCGGGTCGAAGCCCGCGAAGGCGCGACGGAAGCCCTCGCGCCGGCGCAGGATGGTGATCCAGGACAGGCCGGCCTGGAAACCGTCGAGGATCAGCTTCTCGTAGAGGGCACGGCCGTCCCGCTCCGGAACGCCCCATTCGGTGTCGTGATAGGCGACGTAGACGGGGTCCAGCCCGGCCCACCAGCAGCGGGTGCAGCCGTCGGGATGGGGGATCAGGCCGGAGGCGTCGGTCAGCATCGCCGAGGGTTTAGCCGGGCGCGGCGGCGCCGTCGATGTCGCGCTGCGCTCAGCCGGCCGGTGCCGTCTCGGGGAACGGAAACGTGGCGAAGGCCGGCTTCTCGACGCCGACCGGAACCGTGCCCGCCCGCAGGGGCTCGCCGGCCGCCAGGGCGTCGGCGAGGCGGTCGAGGCGGAGGAGACCGAGAGCCCGCCCGCCCGCGACGCTGCCGACGGTGCCGAGTGCGCGCTGTCCGGCGGTGATCTCGGCCCCGGTCTGGAGTGCTTCGTCCGAGACCGCGACCAGCGGGACGATCCGGGTCCGGGCCGTCCCGCGATGCTGCATGCGCGAGACCACCTCCTGGCCGACATAGCAGCCCTTGCGGAAGTCGACGCCGCCGATCTGGTCCATCAGGGCCTCGTGCGGGAAGGCGTCCGACCAGGGAAAGTCGCGCCCGCCCTCCGGAATGCCGAAGGCGATGCGGTGGGCGTGGTAATCGGCCTCGGTCGCATCCGCCGAGAAGGCGCCGAGGGCGAAAGTCAGGCGCTCGCCCAGCGCCCCGAGGCGGCCGTCGCGCCGGCGGGTCACCGCGGCGGCGGTCTCGGCCCCGTCCCAGGCGGCGGCCACGCCGAGGGTCGGCGCGAGAGCGATCGTCACCTTGGCGCGCAGGCGGTAGAGCCCGAGGCGCTTGGCGAGGTCAGGCGCACGCTCGGCGGCGGCGTCGAGCTCGAAGCCCTCCGGGGTGCGGCCGACGAGAAAGTCGAACAGGATCTTGCCCTGCGGCGTGAGCAGCGCACCGAGGCGGGCCTCGCCGGGCTCCAGGGTCTCGACGTTGCAGGTCAACACGCCCTGCAGGAAGCTCGTCGCATCCTCGCCCGAGACGGTGACGACGGCGCGGTCCGGCAGCAGGGCGATCGGCATGGCGACTCCTTAACACAGGCGGCGGCGGCATTGCGCCCCGTCCGGGCCTGACATAAGCCGCCCGCGACCCCGTCTCAATGTGCGTCCGGACCGCGCACGGCCCCAGGAGATTCGGAATGGACCAGCCCTTCGACCTCCTCCTCACCGGCGGCACCGTGGTGAACCAGGACGGCGCGCACCGCGCCGACCTCGGCATCCGCGCCGGCCGCATCGCGGCGATCGGCGACCTCGCGGCGACCGAGGCCGCCGAGCGGCGCGACTGCACCGGCCTGCACCTGCTGCCCGGCGTCATCGACAGCCAGGTGCATTTCCGCGAGCCGGGACTCGACCACAAGGAAGACCTCGAATCAGGCTCGCGCGCGGCCGTCATGGGCGGCGTGACCACGGTGTTCGAGATGCCGAACACCAACCCGCTCACCACCAGCGCCGAGGCCCTGGCCGACAAGGTCGCCCGGGCCCATCATCGGATGCATTGCGACTTCGCGTTCTGGGTCGGCGGCACCCACGAGAACGCGCACCTCGTTCCCGAGCTCGAGCGCCTGCCTGGGGCCGCCGGCATCAAGGTGTTCGTCGGCTCCTCGACGGGCTCGCTGCTGGTCGAGGACGATGCCGGCGTCACCGAGATCCTGAAGCGGACCCGCCGGCGCGCCGCCTTCCACGCCGAGGACGAGCCGATGCTGCGGGCGCAGAAGGACCGGCGCATCCCCGGCGATCCGTCCTCGCACCCGGTCTGGCGCTCACCCGAGGCAGCCCTGACGGCGACGCAGCGCCTCGTGCGCATCGCCCGGGCCACCGGCGCGCGCATCCACATCCTGCACATCTCGACCAAGGAGGAGATGGCGTATCTCGCCGGAGCGAAGGACGTGGCGACCTGCGAGGTGACACCCCATCACCTCACCCTCGACGGCGACGAGGCCTATGCCCGCCTCGGCACCCTGGTGCAGATGAACCCGCCGGTGCGCGGGGCCGACCATCGCGACGGCATCTGGCGCGGCCTGTCCCAGGGCGTCGCGGACATCCTCGGCTCCGACCACGCACCGCACCTGCTGGAGGAGAAGGCCAAGCCCTATCCGGATTCGCCCTCGGGCATGACCGGAGTGCAGACCCTGGTGCCGATCATGCTCGACCATGTCGCCGCCGGACGGCTGTCCCTGGCCCGGTTCGTCGACCTCACCAGCGCCGGCCCGAAGCGGCTGTTCGGCATCGCCCGGAAAGGGCGGCTCGCCGTCGGCTACGACGCCGACGTGACGGTGGTGGACCTCAAGCGTCGGGAGACCATCCGCAACGACTGGATCGCCTCGAAATGCGGCTGGACGCCCTATGACGGCGTCACCGTGACGGGCTGGCCGGTGGGCACCCTGGTGCGCGGCCACGGCGTGATGTGGGAGGGGGCTCTGACCGCGCCGTCCCGCGGCGAGGCGGTGCTGTTCGAAGAGGCTCTGCGTCCGGCCTGAGGCCGACGCAGCAAAAAGGGCAGGCGCCCGGCGCCTGCCCTTCGGTTCTTCGCGCCGGTGGAGCGCCGCGGCGCTCCGACATCGACTTCGTTAAGGTTTTGGCCTCGTTAAGGCTTGGGCTTCGTTAATGCTGCGGGCTGGTGGTGAAGGCGCCGCCGCGGATACGGTCCGGAAAGCCCTCGGCGTAGCGGGCAGTGGCTTCCTCGCCATAGGTCGTGACGAGTTCCTGGAAGGCCGCGAACAGGGCGGCCTGAGCCATGCAGTCGCCGTCGAGCCCGTCGAGACAGCCTTCGGCGAACGCTTCCGAGACGTAGCTCAGGGCGACGCGCTTGTCGTCGAGATCCGCCTCGAAGGGCGCGGAGACCGTATCCATGTGCATGGGCCACATCATCGTTTGCGCCGGTGAACGACCCGGCGAGTAACCACGAGGATAGGGCGATCGGTGGAGTTCGCAAAGCCAGGAATTGCGAAGCGGTTAACGCGGGCGCTCAAATTCTCCGTTTTCGCCTGCGGCCCGGACGCTGTGGCCAACCGGCATCACTACCCGCCGAACCGGCTCGCCAGGGCGTGCGACAGGCGCTCGCCCTCGGCCACGTAGCGGGCGGCCGCCTCGTTCGCGGCGGGGGTACAGACCCGGTAGGTCAGGCTGTAGCCGCGATAGCCGCGATTGTAGGCGCCGGCGAGACGGTCGCGCCGGCTGGGGGTGACGCCCTCGGCCTCCATCAGGGCCTTCATCCGGGCCGGCCACTCGGCGGCATCGGGCGCGGCGCAGAGGTCGCGCAGGAACGCGAGGGAGCCGATGACCTCCGAGAGGCGGAGCAGGTCGCGGTCGTAGGGCGCCGGCGGCGGCTCGGGCGGGGGCGGCGGCTCCTTCTCCTTCTCGGCCGGCTTCGGTGCAGCCCGGGACGAGCCGCCGCGGGATTGCTGGGCGAACCCGGCCTCCGGCACGGCCATCAGCACGGCGAGGCCGCACAGGACCGCGATCCCCGCACCACGACCCTTCACGCCGCGGGCTCCGCGCGGCGGGCGGCCCGGGCGAAGGCCTCGCGAACGGTCCCAGCGAGACCGGGGGTCGTCGCCAGGGTCTCGAGCTCGGCAAGGGTGGACCAGCGCACGCCCAGGGCTTCCGGGCCGGCCACGGGCTCGCCGCCGGTCCAGAGGGCCGCGTGGGGATGGACGACGTAGTGGTGGCGCACGCGGTCCTCGGCGTCACGCAGGATGATCTCGGTGGGGCTGAGCACGCCCACCACCTCGGCCGACAGCCCGACCTCTTCCTGCAATTCGCGCAGGGCCGCCTCGGCGAGAGCCTCGCCCGCCTCGACGAGGCCGCCGGGAAGGGTCCAGACACCGCGCATCGGCTCGTTGGCCCGGGCGGCGAGGAGCACCCGGTCGTCGCGCAGGACCGCGATCGAGGTGCCGACGAAGGGCCGCGTCGGGAACAGGCGCGACTCGGCCGCCTCCGGATCGGTCGCGCTCATGGCGTCACCACGGCGATGCGCCCGTCGGCGAGGCCGACGAGGAGTCGGGTGGCCGGGCCCCGGCCGAGGCTGGCGAGGCCGAAGGCGGCGAGCCCGGGCAGGGCTGCGCGCGATCGCTCGCGGATGCCCTCCTTCAGGGAGAGGATCGCCACGGCGCTCCGGTCGGCGATCGGCAGGGCCAGCTCGGGGGCGCCCTCGCGCTCCGGCTCGACCAGGGCCGCGAGGTCGACCTCGCCCTCGCCCGGCGAGACGTTGGTGTAGCCCGGTGCCGCCCGGGCCAGGCGCAGGGCGCCGGCCTCCAGGGCCCAGAGCTGCAGCTGGCCGGCGCCGTCGGGGGCCGCCACGGCCGCGATCTGCGGTCGGCCGCTGCCGGAGAAATCCGCGATGGCGGCCGGCTTCAGGGGCTGGCCTCCCGAACCGGCCGCCTGTTCCGGACCGCGGGCCATCAGGGTCCAGGCCGCTCCGGAGGCCGTCGCACCGGGCTCCGCCTTGGCGAACAGGGCAAGGGCGGCCCCGCCCGCGGGCGCGACCGTGACCGCGAGGACGACGGGCTTGCCGTCCAGCCGGGCGATCCGCGGTCGGCGCAGGGCGAAGGCCGCGTCGGGCGCGGCGGACAGGGTGGTGGTGACGATCGGCACCGGCTTCGGGTCGCCCCCCATCGCCACCGGCTGACGCTCGCGGATCACGAGGGCGCCGGCCTGCTCGGGGCCGCCGGCCAGGGCCGGCCGGGGATCCGCCAGATGGACGCTCAAGGGGCCCGAGACCGCGCGCCGGGAGCCGGGCAGGGCGCCGCGCGGGGTCTCGGCGGTCGCCAGACCGTCCACCGCCTCGGCGCCGAGCAGGGTGGTGGTCACCTGTCCGTCGACGAGGCTGAGGGCTGCGCCGCCGGCGTCGCCCCAGACCACGGCGATCGGCGCCTCGGGCTCGGGCGTGGCCGGATCGGCGCTGCGGAAGCGGGCGAGGGGCAGCAGGCCGGAGGTCGCCACCGCGATCGCGACCTCGCTGCCGGGTCCCCGCAGGGCACGGGCCCGGAAGGGCAGGTCGAGGATCGTCACCGACGGCTCCGCGCAGGCGGGGGACACGCCGATCAGCAGCCCGATGAGAAGCGCGCGGCGCGCCCCCCGTTCAGACATGCTGGCCGCCGTTGATGTGCAGTTCGGCGCCGTTCACGTAGGAGGAGGCCTCGGTGCACAGGAAGTAGATCGCCTTGGCGACCTCGTCGGGCGTGCCGAGCCGGCGCTGCGGGATGCCGGCCACGATCTTGTCCGTGCCGGGCGACAGGATCGCGGTGTCGATCTCGCCCGGCGAGATCGCGTTCACGCGGACGCCGAGGGGGCCGAAATCGCTCGCCATCTCCCGGGTCAGGCCGGCCAGGGCCGCCTTGGAGGTGCCGTAGGCGGCGCCCGCGAAGGGGTGCACGCGGGACCCCGCGATCGACGTGACGTTGACGATGGAGCCCTTGGCCCGGGTCAGCTCCTCGCAGAGGCCGCGGGCCAGGAGGAGGGGGGCGAACAGGTTGACCTGGAACACCCGCTGCCAATCGCCGAACTCGGTGGCGATGGCGCCCAGGCGCTCGCCCTGCGGGCCCTTCGGCGAGATGCCGGCATTGTTGACCAGCGCGTGCAGGAGGCCACCCTCGGCAGCGAGGCGCCCGGCCACCTCCTCGATGCCCCGCACCGTATCCTGGGGATCGGACAGATCGACCTGGAGGTGATCCTCCGGGCCCATCTCCCAGGGACAGTTCTCCGGAAAGGGATGGCGCGAGCAGGTGATCACCCGCCAACCGGCGGCCGAGAACCGTTTGACGGTGGCATGGCCGATCCCACGGCTCGCCCCCGTGAGCAGCATGATGCGCCGGCGTTCGTTGGATGAGGCCAAGACCGTTCCTTCAGGATCGGGAGGCGTTCGGCCGGCGGAACCGCCGTGCCGCCGCGAAGCCCCCACGCCACGCTCAGGTCTAAGGGGCGCGGGGGCTAAAATCCAGGGTCATCCCGCGACGCACCAAGTGGCCGGCCTGCGGAGGGCCAGGGTCCGCCGATCCGCCTCAGGGATAGAGGCGCGCCCCGCGCCAAATCCCGCCGTCGGAGGTCTCGCCGTCGGAGGTCTCGCCGTCGCGGGTGAAGCGGACGCGATCGTGCAGGCGGAACGCGCCGTTCTGCCAGAACTCGATCGAGACCGGTGCGATGCGAAAGCCCGTCCAGTTCTCCGGACGCGGCACCGGGCCCTCCCCGTAGCGCTCGGCGAGGGCCTCGACCTCGCGCTCGAGGGTCGCCCGATCACCCAGGGGACGCGACTGGCGGCTCGCATGGGCCCCGAGGCGGCTGTTGCGGGCACGGCTGGCGAAGTAGGCATCCGCTTCCTCGGGCGTGACGCGGGTCACGGGGCCACGAGCGCGGACCTGACGCCCCAGGCTCTTCCAATGCAGCACCAGGGCCGCCTGCGGGTTCTCGCGCAGCTCGTCGCCCTTGGCGGAATCGACGTTGGTGTAGAACACGAATCCGCGCGCATCGACGCCCTTCAGCAGCACCACGCGCACGTCGGGCAGACCGTCGGCGCCGGCCGTGGCCAGCGCCATCGCGTTGGGATCATTGGGTTCCGAGGCCTCGGCCTCGGCCATCCAGGTCGCGAACAAGGCCCACGGATCGGTGGCGCGGGTGAAGTCGCCGCCGGCCCCCGTGGCGTCCCCGTTCGCGCTGCGGGAAGCGGGATCATCGATCCTTAACCGTTCCAAGGCGTAATCCTGTGGTGAGATCCGGGTCGGGGGCACCGACGTGGGACACGAACGTTTCGGCCCAACACGTCGTTTGAGATCAGGTGTAATGCGTCGGCGCGACTGTAAAGCCCAGGCCGTCCCGGAAATTCATGTCCGCCGCCGGTCGCGGACCGTGCCGCGACGGGCCACGCGGGCCATCGGCCTCAGCGTGCTGCTCGGCTTGAGCGGTTGCGGCCTGCCGATCATCACCTTCCAGGCGGAGGAGACGGCGGCCGGCGCCGTGGCGGAGGCGGCCAAGCGCGGCGACAAGGCGAGTGCGGCCCTGTCGGACGAGCCGACGGTCACAGGCAGCATCGACAAGCGCCCGCTGGGCTTCGGCAACGATCTGGGCGTCGAGGATTGGCGCCGCGCCAACGCGGCGCTCGCCGTCGCCCTCGATCCGCAGGGCAACGGCCGCCCGGTAAAGTGGGACAATCCGGAAACCACCCTGCGCGGCTCGGTGAACCCCACCGGCCTGCCCTACGTCGCCAACGACCTCGTCTGCCGCGACTTCCTGGCCTCCGTCATCTCGCCGGCGGGCAGCCGCTTCGTGCGCGGCACCGGCTGCAAGCCCTCCGGCGGCGACTGGACCCTGACCAAGGTGCGGACGGCGAAGGCGGCGTCCTGAGGGTCGTCGCGGAAGGCCGCGGCGGGTCCGTCCGGATCACAGGGCGAACAGAAGCGTTGACGCCGCGCCAATCGCAGCGAATTCTCGCGCGAGACCGTTGCAGAGAAGCAACAGGCCGTCCACATGACAGACGAATCCGAAGGAGCCGGGCCCGTGCCCGGTCCCAGGCGGCACCGAGAATCCTGAAGACCGATGCGAAATCCCTACGATGTGCTGGGTGTCTCCAAGGGCGCCAGCGAAGCCGATATCAAGAAGGCCTACCGCAAGCTCGCGAAGGCCTACCATCCCGACCGCAACCAGGACGACGCCAAGGCCAAGGACCGCTTCGCGGAGGCCAGCAGCGCGTACGAGATCCTGGGTGATGCGGGCAAGCGCGCGCAGTTCGACCGCGGCGAGATCGACGCGGACGGCAAGCCGCGCGCGACGGGTTTCGAGGGCTTCGGCGGATTCGGCGGCGGGCGCGGCGGCGGCGGCGGTGGAGGCTTCGACTTCGAGAGCGCCGCGCGCGGCCGCGCCCCCGGCGGGGGCGGCGGCATCGGCGAGGACATCTTCTCCCACCTGTTCGGCGACGCCTTCCGGGCGGCCGGTGCCGGGCCCGGCGGCCCGCAGCGCGGCCCCGTGAAGGGCGAGGACGTGGCGGCCGAGCTCAGCGTGACCCTGGAGCAGGTCGCCAGCGAGGAGAAGCTGCGCCTGTCCCTGCCGGGCGGGCGCGACGTGGACGTGGTGGTGCCCAAGGGCGTGGTCGACGGCCAGACCATCCGCCTGCGCGGCCTCGGCAACCCGGGCGGCCTGCGGGGCGCGCCGGGGGATGCGCTGCTGACGATCCGCATCCTGCCCCATGCGCGCTTCAGCGTGGACGGCGCGGATCTGCGCGGCACCGTGGACGTGTCCCTGGAGGACGCGATCCTCGGCGGCCCGATCCGGGTGCCGACGCTCACCGGCGCCGTCGAGATGAAAATCCCGCCGATGACCGGCTCGGGCCGCACCTTCCGTCTGCGGGGCAAGGGCCTGCCGAAGAAGGACGGGACCCGGGGCGACCTCCTGGCGGTCACCGCCGTGATGCTGCCCACCGCCGAGGATCCGGCGCTCACCGAGTTCGCCCGCGCCCGGCGCGCGGCCAAGGCGGGCTGACGCGACCACCCGGCGGACCAGGCCGATCCCGACGCCCCCGGCCGGATGCGCGACGGCGCTCCGGCGCTGTCAGGCCCCGGACTTCCGTCCCAGGCGCGCCTCCGCTAAGGATGCCCGGCGCGAACACGCCGATCCGTCGCCCGACGGGCCCGACGGCACGCGCCACGGCTCTCGCTCAGGTGACACATGGCGGACACGCACCCGGTTCACGATCACGTCGGCGGCCTTCTCGCCGGCAAGCGCGGCCTGGTGCTCGGTGTCGCCAACAACCGCTCGATCGCCTGGGGTATCGCCAAGAGCGCGGCCGCCCACGGCGCCAAGCTCGCGTTCACCTACCAGGGCGACGCCCTCAAGAAGCGCGTCGAGCCCCTGGCACGGGAGCTCGATGCCCACGTGGTCGGGCATTGCGACGTCACCGATCCGGCCTCGATCGACGCGGTCTTCGCCGCCACCGCCGAGGTGTTCCCCGAAGGCATCGACTTCGTCGTCCACTGCATCGCCTTCTCGGACAAGGACGAGCTGACGGGCCGCTACGTCGAGACCTCCGAGGCGAACTTCACCAAGTCGCTCCTGATCTCCTGCTACTCGTTCACGGCCATCGCCCAGCGCGCCGAGAAGCTGATGCCGAACGGCGGCTCGCTGCTCACGCTGACCTATTACGGTGCCGAGAAGTGGATGCCGCACTACAACGTCATGGGCGTGGCCAAGGCCGCTCTCGAGGCCTCCGTGCGCTACCTCGCGGCCGATCTCGGCCCCTCGAAGATCCGCGTCAACGCCATCTCGGCGGGCCCGATCAAGACGCTGGCCGCCTCCGGCATCGGTGACTTCCGCTACATCCTGAAGTGGAACGAGTACAACGCCCCCCTGCGGCGCACCGTGACCATCGAGGAGGTCGGCGAGACCGCCACCTACCTCGTCTCGGACATGAGCAAGGGCATGACCGGCGAGATCCTCCACGTCGATGCCGGTTACCACGTCGTCGGCATGAAGAACCCGGAAGCCCCGGACCTCAGTCTCGACAAGGACTGACGGGACCGACGGCCTTCAGTCGTCCTCGGCGAAGGCACCGAACAGCTTCAGGCCCTCGATCCAGGTCGCGCCCTCGCGCTGGATCACCCGGTGGGGGCGCGTCCCGCCCTCCGCCAGGATGGCGTCGGCCAGCCGTCCGGAATGGGTCACCAGCCAGACCTGCGTCCGCGCGGAGGCCATCACGATCAGGCGGGCGAGGGGCGCCAGCAGGTCCGGATGCAGGTCGGGATAGCCGCCGCCATCCGGAACGGTGCCGAGTACGGTCTCGGACGGCAGCAGGTCGCCCCCGAGGCTGCGCTTGCGCCCCTCCCCGTCGCGCAGGAAGCCGCCCGGGCCGTGGCGGTGGAGCAGGGTGGCGGGCCGCCGGGCCGAGATCAGGCGAAGCCGCTCGGTCTTGAGTTCGGGCTCGAGGGGAAAGCCGGCCGCGGCTGCGGGCGGCTTGCAGCCGACCTCGACGGCATAATCGTAGGCCAGGCCGCTCACATCGTCGGCGAGTTCGACGCTCCAGCGAATCCGAGCGGACTCGTGGACCTTGCGCGCCCCGGCCCAGCTCACGGAGTCCAGGCTGCCTTCGGCCACGAGATTTCGGATCAGGGTGTCCGTCGCAGCCGATTGCAGGTATTCCAGGGCCCGGTAGAGATTGGTCTTGCCGACGCCGTTGGCGCCGATGAAAACCGAGAGGGACCCCAGCGGGAAGCGGATCGCGTGCAGCGAGCGGGACCCCGACACGGCGACGTCGCGAACAGCCAGCATGCGCGCTCCCATCGACCGCTCGGGCCTCGCGAGATCCGGAACGCAACGATGGATTGCGGTGGGGCGCCGGGTCAATCCGGAACGGTCATCCCGGAGATGCCCGTCTGCGCCTCGGGAAATCGCGGATCCATCGCCTCCAGGGTGTCGGCGATGGTGCGGGCGATGAGGAGGTTGCGGTACCACTTCCGGTTGGCCGGGACCACGTGCCAGGGGGCATGCGACGTCGAGCACGCGGTCAGCGCATCCGCGAAGGCCGCCTGGTAGGCGTCCCAGGACCGGCGTTCCACGAGATCGGCCGGATCGAACTTCCAGTGCTTGTCCGGGTTCGCGATGCGCGCCTCGAGCCGCTCCTTCTGCTCGTCCTTCGAGATGTGGAGGAAGAACTTGAGCACGGTGGTGCCGGCGGCGGCGAGCATCCGCTCGAAATCATTGATCTGGTCGTAGCGGGCCCGCCAGACTGGCTCCGGCACGAGATCCTTCACCCGCACCACGAGAACATCCTCGTAATGGCTCCGGTTGAACACGTTGATCATGCCGCGCGCTGGCGCCTTGGCGTGATAGCGCCAGAGGAAGTCGTGGTCGCTCTCCTCGGCGCTGGGCACCTTGAAGGACCACACCCGGCAGCCCTGCGGGTTGACCCCCTCGAACACCGCCCGGATCGTACCGTCCTTGCCGCCCGTGTCGATGGCCTGGAACACCACGAGCAGGCTGCGCTTGTGCTCGGCGTAGAGCCGCTCCTGCAGGGTGGCGATGCGGGCCCGCTCGGTCACCAGCGCCGCCTTGGCCTCCTCCTTGTCGAGGCCGCCATCGGCGTTCGCGTCGATGGCCTCGAGGTCGCAGCGGCTTCCCGGCTGCACCGTGACGATGCCGCCGGCGGCGGGGGCGAGGCGGGGATCGATGGTCTCGCCGGCCGCGGTCGTCCGGCTCTCGGCCTCGCGGGCCCAGTGCGCCGCGGAGGGGGGCCGGTGCCCGGCCCGGCGGGCCTCGGCCTTCTTGTCCGCCTTGCCGCGGGCGGCCTCCTTGCGGTGCGAAACGTCACGCTGCGACGCGGAAGCTCCGGTTTCTCCCGGACTCTGGCCCCGGCGATGCTTGCCGTGATGCTTCGACATGATGAGACTCGCTTCCGCGGTGGACGGCGGACGGGGGCGGCCGCCGAGATGCAGGGCCAGGATGTGCAAGGCCAGGATGTGAGTGCGAAAACGATAGCCCGGCTCGGCCGTTCCGCCGAACGGCGGGCGTGAGGCCGTGAATCCGATCTACTTCATCCGCCACGGCCAGACCGATTGGAACGCGGAGGGACGCCTCCAGGGCCAGCGGGACATCGACCTGAACGCCGAGGGCCTGCGTCAGGCCGGGGCCGTGGCCGAGCGTCTCGCCGCGGCGGCCGGCGGTGCCGACCTCGCCGCCATGGACTTCGTCGCCAGTCCCCTCACGCGGACCCGCCGGACCATGGAGACGCTGCGGGCGGCCCTGGCCCTCGAACCGGAAGGCTATCGCCGCGATCCGCGCCTGGCGGAGATCAGCTTCGGCGCCTGGGAGGGCTCGACCTGGGCCGAGATCCGGCGCTGGGATCCGGCCGGCGCCCTGGCCCGCGACCGCGACCGCTGGGGCTATCGTCCGCCCGGCGGCACCGGCGAGAGCTATGCCATGCTGGTGGAGCGGGTCACGCCCGCCATCACCGGACTGACGCGGCCCACCGTGATCGTCGCCCATGGCGGCGTCGCCCGGGCGATCCTGGTGATCCGGGGTCACCTCGGCATCCGCGACGCGCCCCGCATCGGAATTCGACAGGGCAGCGTCCTCATCCTCGACCGGGCCGGCTGGCGCTGGGCCTGACCGGCCTCGCCTGCGCGTTCAACCCCGGTTCAAGCCGGCCGCCCAAACGTGCTAGACGCGCCGTGATTTCGGCGCGATCCGGGCGCCTACCCGGCCAAAAGGACGGTTCCCGATCGATCGGGCGCCGGCAGCGGAGCAACGGATGACCAGTCTCGCCGAGACGACCCGGCCCCGGGCGGCAGCGCGCGGGCCTCAGGACACGAGTCCGTCGACGGACGCGGCCGGCCCGCGGGCGGTCCTGCGCGGCGCGGTCCGCCCCGACCTCATCCGCGACGAGACCCTGGGCGAGATCTTCCGCGCGAGCGCCGCGGCACGCCCGGATCATCCGGCCCTGGTCGACGGCGCCCGGACCGGTCCCGACGGCGCCCATCCGGCCTTCACCTATGCGGAGGTCGAGGCCCAGGCCGGTGCGATCGCCCGCGGCCTCGCCCACCGGGGCATCGGCCCCGGCGACGTGGTCGGCCTCTGGATGGCACGGGGCCCCGACCTGCTGATCGCCCAGATCGGCATCACCCTGTCGGGGGCGGCCTGGCTGCCCTTCGATGCCGAGGCCCCGGCCGACCGCGTCGCGGTCTGCCTGGAGGATGCCCAGGCCAAGGCCCTCCTCGTCTCGACCGCCCTGGAACCGCAGGCCCCCGCCGGCACGCCGAGCCTGACGGTCGCGGGACTCGCGTCCGCGACGCCGGCGGAGGCCGTGCTCCCGGACCTGCGCGCGGCGGGCCTGACGCCGGAACACCCGGCCTACCTCATCTACACCTCGGGCTCGACCGGCGTGCCGAAGGGCATCGTCATCAGCCACGCCAACATCTGCCACTTCCTGCGCTCGGGGAACGCCCTCTACGGGATGCGACCGGACGACGTGGTGTTCCAGGGCGCCTCCGTGGCCTTCGATCTCTCCATGGAGGAGATCTGGGTGCCCTACCTCGTGGGCGCGACGCTGTTCGTGGCCTCACCGGCCATGATGGGCGACGTCGAGAGCCTGCCGGACATCATCGCCCGGGCCGGCGTCACCGTCCTCGACACCGTGCCGACGCTGCTGGCGATGATCTCCCGGGACCTGCCCACGGTGCGCCTGGTGCTGCTCGGCGGCGAGGCCCTGCCCGAGCCCCTGGTCGCCCGCTGGGCGAGCGGCGCGCGAAAGCTCTTCAACACCTACGGCCCGACGGAGGCCACGGTGGTGGCCACCGCGGCGGAGATGCAACCCGGCGTGCCCGTGACCATCGGCGGGCCGATCCCGAATTACTCGGTGTATGTCGCGGGCGAGGCGCTCGAGCTTCTCGCGCGGGGGCAGCAGGGCGAACTCCTCATCGGCGGTCCCGGCGTCGCCAAGGGCTACCTGAAGCGCCCCGAGCTGAGCGCGGAAAAATTCATCGCCAACCCCTATGCCTCGGATGGGACCGACCCGGTCCTGTACCGCTCCGGCGACGCGGTCTCCCTCGATGCCGCCGGCAACATCCTGTTCCACGGCCGCATCGACGACCAGGTGAAGATCCGCGGCTTCCGGGTGGAGCTCGGCGAGATCGAGTCGCGCATCCAGGTGCTGCCCGGCATCAACCAGGCGGCGGTGGTGCTGCGCCAGGATGACGGGGTCGACCGCCTCGTCGCCTTCCTGGTGCCCGAGCGCGGCACCGAGATCGACCGGGCCGCCCTGCGCCAGACCCTGGCCGAGCAGATGCCGCCCTACATGGTGCCGGGGCATTTCGAGGGGGTCGCGGTGCTGCCGCGCCTGACCTCGGGCAAGGTCGACCGCAAGGCCCTGCGCATCGCCACCCTCACGGTGGCCGACACCGCGGGCGAGCAGGAGCCGCCGCGCAACGAGACCGAGGCCGCGCTGCTCGCCGCGGCCAACCGCATCTTCGGCAACCAGGCGATCCCCTTCGAGGGCGACTTCTTCGCCGATCTCGGCGGCCACTCGCTGCTGGCCGCCCGCTTCGTCGGCGCGGTCCGTGAGGTGCCGGCGCTGGCCGCCATCACCCTGCAGGACGTCTACGGCCAGCGCACCCTTCGGGCCATGGCGGACACCCTCATCGCCCGCACGGGCGGCGTCGGCACCGAGATGGCGATCCGCGATCTCAGCTTCCCGGCGCCGTCCCTCCGGCGCCGCTTCCTCTGCGGCCTCGCCCAGGCGGCGGCCCTGCCCTTCGTCATCGCGCTGGCCACGGCGCAGTGGCTCGGCATCTTCGTGACCTACCTGCTGCTCACCGGCGGCGGGCTCGGGTTCTTCGGCGAGCTCGGCGTTCTGCTGCTGGTCTATATCGGCATCAACGCCGTCACGGCCGCCATCGCGGTGGCGGCCAAGTGGCTGATCCTCGGGCGAACCCGGCCCGGGCGCTATCCCCTCTGGGGCGTCTACTACTACCGCTGGTGGCTGGCGCAGCGGCTGACGCCGCTCGTCCACATCAAGTGGCTGCAGGGCTCGCCCGCCATCGTGTTCTACCTGCGGCTGCTGGGCGCCGACATCGGCAAGGACGCGCTGATCTCCGACGCGGAGATCGGTGCGCCGGACCTCCTCAGCGTCGGCCCCGGCGCCTCGCTGGGCGGCCGCCTCGTCATCGCCAACGCGGAGGTGGTGGGCGACGCGCTGATCATCGGCCGCGTGCGCATCGGCGCCGACGTCGCCATCGGCGCCTCCTGCGTCATCGGGCCCGACACGGTCCTCGGCGACCATGCCGAGATCGGCGACCTCACCACCATCCCGACCGGAACGCGGGTGGGGGCGGCCGAGATCTGGGACGGCTCGCCCGGGCGCAAGGTCGGCGAGGCCGACCCGGAGGCGCTGCCCGCGCCGGCCGCGGCCTCGCCCCGGCGGCGCTTCGCCTTCGCGGCCCTCTACACCTTCCTCCTGGCGGCGATCCCCGCCATCGGCCTGCTGCCGATCTTCCCGGCCTTCTACATCTTCGACCAGCTCAGCGACTCCCTCGGGGACATCACCGACATCGACTATCACTGGTACCTGCCCCTGCTGACCTGGCCGACCGCCATGCTGATGACGGCGGGCACGGTGCTGCTGATCGCAGCGATCCGCTGGCTGGCGCTGCCCCGCGTCTCCTCGGGCACCCACTCGATCTACAGCGGCTTCTACCTGCGCAAATGGGCCGTGGCCCTGGCCGCGGAGGTGACCCTGGAGACGCTCTCCTCCCTGTTCGCCACCGTCTACATGCGGGCCTGGTACCGCCTGATGGGCGCCCGGATGGGGCAGGGGGCCGAGATCTCCACCAACCTCGCCGGGCGCTACGACCTCGCGGATATCGGCGCGCGCAACTTCATCGCCGACGAGGTGGTGTTCGGCGAGGAGGAGATCCGGCGCGGCTGGATGTCGATGCACGAGGTCCATACCGGCGCGCGCGTCTTCGTCGGCAACGACGCGGTGGTCCCGCCGGGGGCGGTGATCCCCGAGGACGTGCTCATCGGCATCAAGTCGAAGCCGCCCGCGAACGAATTGATGACGCCGGGCGACACCTGGTTCGGCTCGCCGCCGATCAAGCTGCCCTCGCGCCAGCGGGTCGACCTCGGCTCGAACACCCAGACCTACGAGCCCGGCATCGGGCCCAAGCTCCGGCGCGGCATCTTCGAGGCGTTCTCGACCTCGTTCTCGCCGATGCTGTTCATCACCCTCGCGATCTCGGCGATCGATTTCTACTTCTACCCGGCGATCCTGGCCCAGGACTGGACCGGCCTCGCGGTCAGCTTCGTGGCGGTTTCCGTCGCCATCGCCTTCATCCAGTCCTTCACGGTGATCGCGGTGAAGTGGCTGCTGATGGGCGTCTACAAGCCCGGCATGCAACCGATGTGGTCGTGGTGGGCCATGCGCACCGAGGCCGTCGCGGTGCTCTACTGGGGCCTGGCCGGCAAGGTGCTGCTGGAGCACCTCGTGGGCACTCCGTTCCTGCCCTGGATGCTGCGCCTCCTCGGGGTGAAGATCGGGCAGGGCGTCTGCATGCTGACCACCGACATCACCGAGTTCGACTGCGTCACCATCGGCGACTACGCCACCATCAACCGCACCTCCGCCCTGCAGACGCACCTCTACGAGGACCGCATCATGAAGGTCGGCCGGGTCGAGGTCGGCCGGGGCGTGTCGGTCGGCGCCTTCTCGACGGTGCTCTACGACACCAAGGTCGGCGACTACGCCCGCCTGCGCCCCCTCACCATCGTGATGAAGGGCGAGTCGATCCCGGCCCATTCGGAGTGGGAGGGAGCCCCGGCGGTGCCTGTGGTGCACGCAGCGGCGTAAGAACGGAACTACGATAAAAAACGGCGGCGCTCCTTTTGCAGAGCGCCGCCGCTTATCAACTCGATCGATGTTCGTTGTGACGACTCAGCTGGACCGCTAAGGCCATCTCTTACCAAGGCACTGAGCAACCTTCGCTGTTCCGTTTCCGACGCGACTCACGCAGGCACGGAGTTGCTCTTCCGTAACGTTGAATCGGTTCGTCCAGTAGCGGATCTCCCAGGCCTCGCTAAGGCTTACCTTGCTCGGATCCTCCGGACCGCGACGTTCCAAATCATCATTCATGACGCTTCCTCAGGTTGCGCCATGAAGGATAGTCCTCCCTTAAATCAACTTCAAGTAGCACAATCCCTAGGCCACGTCGGGCTTCGGGCCGAGGCGCTTGTCGAGGTAGGTGTCGACGGTCTGGGTCAGCTCGTCGACCTTGCCGTCGAAGAAGTGGTTCGCGCCCTCCACCATCTGGTGCTCGATGATGACACCCTTCTGGGTCTTCACCTTCTCGATCACCGGCATGACCTCGCGGGCCGGGGCGACCCGGTCCTCGGAGCCGTGCACGAACAGGCCCGAGGACGGGCAGGGCGCCAGGAAGGTGAAGTCGTAACGGTTGGCCATCGCGGCGATCGAGATGAAGCCCTCGATCTCGGGGCGGCGCATCAGCAGCTGCATGCCGATCCAGGAGCCGAACGAGACGCCGGCGATCCAGCAGGCGCGGGCTTCCGGGTTCACCGACTGCACCCAGTCGAGGGCCGAGGCCGCGTCGGACAGCTCGCCCGTGCCGTGGTCGAACGCGCCCTGGCTGCGGCCGACGCCGCGGAAGTTGAAGCGCAGGGCCGCGAAGCCGCGATTGGCGAAGGTGTAGAAGAGATTGTACACGATTTGATTGTTCATCGTGCCCCCGAATTGCGGGTGCGGATGCAGCACGATCGCGATCGGAGCGCCCTTCTTCTTAGGGGCCTGGTAGCGCCCCTCGAGACGGCCGGCGGGACCGGTGAAGATGACTTCGGGCATGGAAACCAACACTCCTGAGCGGATGTCCCGGGCGGGCATCGCGCGGTGGATCGCCGACGCGATGGCAACACGCGCGCGTCCGACGCCTGGGCAAAGCCGTGAGGCGTGCCTTGACTCGTCCGGCCACGAACCTAAAAGCGCTCTTAGAATAATTCTAGCGAACTAGAATTATTCTAAACAAGCGTCGGTCGAGCCAGCTTCGGATCGGCGCGTTCCCCGCACGACGGGTGACCGGAACACGTATCGTGTCCGCGCCTTAGCATGATCGTGGGGGGCAAAAGCAAGGATTTGTCGCTTTCGCACTTGACGCCGCCAGTGGTTTTTCCCGGATGACTTCGCCCCGCGCCTATCTCGACCACAATGCGACCTCACCGGTTCGGCCGGAGGTGGCGGCTGCCGTGGCGCAGGCGCTGAGCCTGCCGGGGAACCCCTCGTCGGTGCACGCGGAGGGCCGGGCGGCGCGCGCCGCCCTGGAGCGCGCCCGCGACGCTGTGGCCCGGCGGGTCGGTGCGGGTGGGGGACGCGTGGTGTTCACGAGCGGCGGCACCGAGGCGGCCAACGCGGTCCTGTCCGGCGCCCTGGCGCGGGCGGGTTATTCCGCACCAACACGCCTCCTCCTCGGCGCCACCGAGCACCCCTGCGTCTCGGACGGCCACCGCTTCCCGGCGGAGGCAGTCGACCGCGTGCCGGTGGACGCCGCGGGCCTGGTCGATCTCGGCGCGCTGGAGAGGCTGCTGCGCCGGCATGCCGACGCGGACGTGCTGATCTCGATCCATGCGGCCAACAACGAGACCGGCGTGATCCAGCCGCTGGCGGCGATCGTGGCCCTGGCCCGGGCGCATGGCCGCGCCCTGGTGCACACGGACGCGGTCCAGGCCATCGGCAAGATCCCCCTGGACATGGCCGCCCTCGGCCTCGACGCCCTCAGCCTCTCGGGCCACAAGTTCGGCGCCCCGAAGGGCATCGGCGCCCTGGTACTCGCCGCGGGCGTGACTCTCAGCACGGGCTTCCTGCGCGGGGGCGGCCAGGAGGCGCGCCTGCGCGGCGGCACCGAGAACCTGCCCGGCATCGTCGGGCTCGGGGTCGCGGCGGACCTGGCCGATCCCGCATCCGCGGACCGCCTCGCGGATCTGCGCGACGGCCTCGAGGCGGGCCTGCGGGCCTGCGCGCCCGACCTCGTCGTGTTCGGCGCCGGCGCCCCGCGCCTGCCCAACACCCTGTGCTTCGCCGTTCCGGGGATCGATGCCCCGACGGCGCTGATGACGCTCGACCTGTCGGGCGTCGCGATCTCGTCCGGCTCGGCCTGCGCCTCCGGCAAGGTCGCCCGCTCGCCCGTCCTCGCAGCCATGGGCGTCACCCCTGCGCTGGCCGCAGGGGCCCTGCGCGTGAGCCTCGGGTGGAACAGCACCGAAAGCGACGCAGCGCGGTGTCGCGCCGCCTGCGAACGCCTGGTGGAGACCCTATATCGACGGCAGGGGCACGCGGCGTGAGTGCCGCCTTCCCAAGCCATCCGACCCACACCCGGCCCTTGACGCCGGGCATGTCAGGAGACGTTTAATGCCTGCAGTGCAGGAAACCATCGACCGGGTCCGCTCGATCGACCTCGACCAGTACAAGTACGGGTTCGAGACCACCATCGAGATGGAGAAGTCCGAGAAGGGCATCTCCGAGGACGTGATCCGCTACATCTCGGCCAAGAAGGACGAGCCCGAGTGGATGCTGGCCTGGCGCCTGGACGCCTACAAGCGCTGGCAGACCATGCAGGAGCCCGCCTGGGCGCGGGTCTCCTACGACAAGGTCGACTACAAGAACATCTACTACTACGCGGCTCCGAAGCGTCCGGCGGCCCTGTCCCTGGACGAGATCGATCCCGAGATTCTGAAGACCTACGAGAAGCTCGGAATCCCGCTGCGCGAAGTCGAGGTGCTGGAAGGTATCGCCCCCGAGCGCCGGGTCGCGGTCGACGCCGTGTTCGATTCGGTCTCGGTGGCCACCACCTTCAAGGCCGAGCTGTCGAAGGCCGGCGTGATCTTCATGCCGATCTCCGAGGCTATCCGCGAGTACCCTGACCTGGTGCGCAAGTACCTCGGCTCGGTCGTGCCCGTGACCGACAACTTCTTCGCGACCCTGAACTCGGCGGTCTTCTCCGACGGCTCGTTCGTCTACATCCCGCCGGGCGTGCGTTGCCCGATGGAGCTGTCGACCTACTTCCGCATCAACGAGCGCGACACCGGCCAGTTCGAGCGCACGCTGATCATCGCCGACAAGGGCTCGTACGTCTCGTACCTCGAGGGCTGCACCGCCCCGAAGCGCGACGACAACCAGCTCCATGCCGCCGTGGTCGAGCTCGTGGCCCTCGACGACGCCGAGATCAAGTACTCGACCGTCCAGAACTGGTACCCGGGCGACAACGAGGGCAAGGGCGGGATCTACAACTTCGTGACGAAGCGCGGCGATTGCCGCGGCGCCAACTCGAAGATCTCCTGGACGCAGGTCGAGACCGGTTCGGCGATCACCTGGAAGTACCCATCCTGCATCCTGCGCGGCGACAATTCCCGCGGCGAGTTCTACTCGATCGCGGTGTCGAACGGCATGCAGCAGGTCGATTCCGGCACCAAGATGATCCACCTCGGCAAGAACACCACCAGCCGGATCATCTCGAAGGGCATCTCGGCCGGGCGCTCGCAGAACACCTACCGGGGCCTCGTCTCGGCGCACCGGAAGGCGACGGGCGCACGCAACTTCACCAACTGCGACTCGCTCCTCATCGGCGACCAGTGCGGCGCGCACACCGTGCCGTACATCGAGTCCAAGAACTCGTCGGCCCAGTTCGAGCACGAGGCCACCACCTCGAAGATCTCGGAAGACCAGATGTTCTACTGCCAGCAGCGCGGCCTCTCCAACGAGGAGGCGACCGCGCTCATCGTCAACGGCTTCGTCCGCGACGTGCTGCAGCAGCTGCCGATGGAGTTCGCCGTCGAGGCCCAGAAGCTGATCTCGATCAGCCTCGAAGGCTCGGTGGGCTAGGATCGCCTCGACCGCGTCCGGCGCGCACTTCCCCTCTCCCGACTGCGGGAGAGGGTGGCCCGCCTGCTTCGGAGGCACCTTTCCCCCACCCGCCTGCTTCGCAGGCCCCCTCCGCCGTCGGAGCGGAAGGGTCGCTCCGCGTATCAAGTTTTAGAACGGACTATGCTGCAATGATCGAAATCAAGAACCTCGTGGTCGCCATCGAGGACAAGCAGATCCTCAACGGCCTCAACCTCACCGTGAACGACGGCGAAGTCGCCGCCATCATGGGCCCGAACGGCTCGGGCAAGTCGACCTTGTCCTACGTCATCGCGGGCAAGGAAGATTACGACGTCCTCGACGGCGAGATCCTGCTCGACGGCGAGAACATCCTCGAGATGAGCCCCGACGAGCGCGCGGCCTCGGGCGTGTTCCTGGCCTTCCAGTACCCGCTGGAGATCCCGGGCGTCGGCACCATGACCTTCCTCAAGGCGACCCTGAACGCCCAGCGCCGCGCGCGGGGCGAGGGCGAGCTCACGACCCCCGACTTCATCCGCCGGGTGAACGCCGCGGCGGAGAAGCTCGAGATCAACAAGGACATGCTCAAGCGCGCCCTCAACGTCGGATTCTCCGGCGGCGAGAAGAAGCGCATGGAGATCCTGCAGATGGCCCTGCTGGAGCCGAAGTTCTGCGTCCTCGACGAGACCGATTCCGGCCTCGACATCGATGCCCTGCGCATCGTCTCCGAGGGCGTCAACGCCCTGCGCGCCCAGGGGCGCTCCTTCCTGGTCATCACCCATTACCAGCGCCTGCTGAACCACATCGTGCCGGACGTCGTCCACGTGATGTCCCAGGGCCGCATCGTGAAGTCTGGCGGCAAGGAGCTCGCCCTCGAGCTCGAGGCCTCCGGCTACGCCGAGTACCGCACCGGGGAGGCCGCCTGATCATGGCCGACATCACCTCCCTCCGCACTGCGGCCGAGACCGGGCTGTCCAAGCTCTTCGAAGCCACCAAGATGAAGTACCCCACGGGCGTCTCGATCGCCCGCGAGGAGGCGTTCCGCTACTTCGAGGCGGTCGGCCTGCCCACCCGCCGCGTCGAGGCGTTCAAGTACACCGACCTGCGCTCGGCCTTCCGTGACGCGGCCCATCCGGCCGAGATGCCCTCCGCCGAGGTCGCCCAGGCGGCCGTGGCTAGCGCCAAGGGCTTTGCCGGGATCGAGGCCGTGCGCCTCAGCTTCGTCAACGGCCACCTGATCGAGGCCGAATCCGACCTCGGCCGCATTCCCGCTGGCGTCACCGTCACGCCCCTGACCCGGGCGCTGACCGAGGGCCACGCGCTCCTCGACCGGCTGACGCCGGTGCGCCAGGCCTCCGAGAACCCGATCTACCAGCTCAACACCGCCTTCCTGGCGGATGGTGTGCTGATCGCCGTGGAGCCCGGCGCCAAGGTCGAGACCCCGCTGCACCTGCGCTTCGTCGCCGCCGGAAGCCAGGACTTCTCCACCGCCACCCGCGCCCTCGTGGTGCTGGGGGAGGGCGCCGAGGTCATGGTGCTGGAGAGCCACGAGGGGCCGGACGGCGTCGCCTACCAGCCCAACGACGCCCTCGACGTGACGGTGGCCGACGACGCCACCTTCCGGCATGCCCGCCTGAACGCCGAGGGCCGCGAGACCGTGGCCCTCTCGACGCTCTCGGTGAAGCTCGGCGCGGCCTCGGCGGTCGAGACCGTCAACGTGGTCGTCGGCGGTGTGCTCTCGCGCCACCAGGTCTACCTGAACTTCGCCGGGGCCGACGGCCGCGCGGTGGTGAACGGGGCGGCCATGCTCAACGGCCGGCAGCTCGCCGACACCACCTTCCTGGCCGACCATGCCGGCACCGGCGGCGTCAGCCGCGAGCTGTTCAAGACCGTGGTGGACGGCGAGGCCACGGGCGTGTTCCAGGGCAAGATCATCGTCCAGCAGGCGGCCCAGAAGACCGACGGCAAGATGATGTCGGCCTGCCTCATCCTGTCCGACGACGGGCAGATGATGAACAAGCCCGAGCTGGAGATCTTCGCCGACGACGTCGCCTGCGGCCACGGTGCCACCTGCGGCGCCCTCGACGAGGACCTGCTGTTCTACCTGATGCAGCGCGGGCTGCCGAAGGCCCAGGCCGAGAGCCTGCTGGTCCAGGCCTTCCTCGGCGCGGCCATCGAGTCGGTCAGCCACGACGGCGCCCGCGAGGCGCTGGTCGGCACCATTGAGGCGTGGCTCGCGGCGCGCGGCTGATCGCACCCCGCCAACGGCCCTTCCCCGCCACGGGGGAGGGCCGCGCGCGTCCGACACCACACAGGTCCACCCATGAACGCACCCGTCCCGAACACTCCCTACGACGTCGAGGCGATCCGGGCCCAGTTCCCGATCCTCGCCGAGAAGGTCTATGGCCGGCCGCTCGTCTATCTCGACAACGCGGCCTCGTCACAGAAGCCGCGCGCCGTCATCGACGCCATGGTGACCTGCATGGAGACGGGCTACGCCAACGTCCATCGCGGCCTGCACTTCATGGCGAACGCCGCCACGGAGGGCTTCGAGGGCGCGCGCGAGACCACGCGGCAGTTCCTCAACGCCGACTCCACCGACGAGATCATCTTCACCCGCAACGCCACCGAGGCCTACAACCTCGTGGCTTCGTCCATGGGCTGGGCCGGCCTGATCGGGGAGGGGGATGAGATCATCCTCTCGATCATGGAGCACCATTCCAACATCGTGCCCTGGCACTTCCTGCGCGAGCGGCGGGGGGCGGTGATCAAGTGGGCGCCCGTGGACGACGCGGGCAACTTCCTCGTCGAGGAGTACGAGAAGCTGTTCACGCCCCGCACCAAGATGGTGGCGATCACCCACATGTCGAACGTGCTGGGCACGGTAACGCCGGCCCGGGAAATCGTGCGCATCGCCCATGCCCACGGCGTCCCGGTGCTCCTGGACGGGGCCCAGAGCGCCGTCCACACGCCGATCGACGTGAAGGCGCTCGACTGCGACTTCTTCGTCTTCACCGGCCACAAGGTCTACGGCCCCACCGGCATCGGCGTCCTCTACGGCAAGAAGGAATGGCTGGAGCGGCTCCCCCCCTACCAGGGCGGCGGCGAGATGATCCGCACGGTCAGCCAGGACTCGGTCACCTACAACGATCCGCCGCACCGCTTCGAGGCCGGCACGCCCGCGATCGTCGAGGCGGTGGGCCTCGGCGCCGCGCTCGAATTCATGATGGGCGTCGGGCGCGACCGGATCGCCGCCCACGAGGCGTCCCTGCTGGCCTACGCGCAGGATCGCCTCGGCGCGATGAATTCCGTGCGGATGATCGGGACGGCCCGGGACAAGGGCGGCGTCATCGCCTTCGAGATGAAGGGGGCGCATGCCCACGACATCGCCACCGTGATCGACCGCTACGGCGTCGCGATCCGGGCGGGGACGCACTGCGCCATGCCTCTTCTCACCCGCTTCGGCGCGACCTCCACCTGTCGCGCCTCCTTCGGCCTGTATAATACCACGCAGGAAGTGGACGCCCTCGCCGAGGCCTTGGCCAAGGCCGAGATGATGTTCGCCTGACGCATTCCGGCGGCGCGCGGGTCGCGGAAGCGCGATCCGGGGCGCCGCCCCGAGACGAGGACACACCCATGAGCGATTCGGCCATCACCGGCGGGGCCAATACCCCCACCATCGCGAGCGACTCGGCGATCCCGCCCGAGGAGCTCGACCGCCTGACCGACGACATCGTGGTCGCCCTGAAGAGCGTCTACGATCCCGAGATCCCGGCCGACATCTACGAGCTCGGCCTGATCTACAAGGTCGACATCGCCGACGACCGCAAGGTGGCCATCGACATGACCCTCACCGCGCCGGGCTGCCCCGTCGCCGGCGAGATGCCGGGCTGGGTCGAGACCGCCGTGGCCGCCGTGCCGGGCGTGCAGTCCTGCGCCGTCACCATGGTGTTCGACCCGCCGTGGGACCAGAGCCGGATGTCCGACGAAGCCCGCGTCGCCCTGGACATGTGGTAGCGGGGATCAGCCTGCGCCGGCGAGATCCCGGCGCGGCGGGAAGCTCAAGCCGTCATAGATCTCCGCCAGCGACAGGGTCGCGCCGATCTCCGGGAGGGCGATGACGGCATCGAGCCCCTCAAAGGTCTCGATGTCCCATCCGTCGCCGAGGCGCCGGTAGAGCAGGGCCTGCGGCTTCAGCGTCTCGACGAGGAGAATGTAGGCCAGGGTCGGGTGGCGCTTGTATTCCTCGACTTTCCGCGTCTGGTCGATCGTCGTGGTCGATGGCGATGCCACCTCGACCACCAGCTTCGGCTCCCGCGCCTCGTAAGTATCCGGCACCAGAGGCGCGCATTCGACCATCACATCGGGCCTGCGCAGGCCCCGGATGCTGGTCCGGAGCGCAATATCGGCGGTCGTCGGACGGCAGGATGTCCCACGCAACTGCGTCCCGAGACTGACGATGACGTTCACCGTCGCCCGATCGTGCTGCATGCTGGCTCCGGTCATCATCCGATGCCGCGGCACCGGCTGACCGTCGACGAGTTCGTAGAGCTCGTCCTGATCGCGCTGCCAGACGAAGAAATCCTCGGGTGTCATGGTAAGGCGTGCGGAGTCGGCCATGACGATCGTTCCCTGCCTTCCCTCATACCACTCTACCACACGGCATCGCTTCCTGCGCGGTCGGCCATGGACCGCAGGCTCCGCAATCCTTATCTTAACCGGGTTCAATCACCCTCACCCGCCCGGGCCTTGAACCCGGCCGTCGGAGAGACATCATGGCATCGAAGTTCAAGGTCCTGTCGCTGACCGACGCGGCCGCCGACCGGATCAAGGCGATCATCGCGGATGCGGACCAGCCGATCGCGGGCGTCCGGGTCGGCGTGAAGAACGGCGGCTGCGCCGGCATGTCCTACACCATGGAATATGCCGACGGGCAGAAGCCCGGCGAGGACAAGGTCGAGGATCGCGGCGTCACCGTCTTCGTCGATCCGAAGGCGCTGCTGTTCCTGCTGGGGACGCAGATGGACTTCCAGACCAACAAGCTCTCGTCGCAGTTCGTGTTCAACAACCCGAACCAGACCTCGGCCTGCGGCTGCGGCGAGTCCGTGGCGATCACCCCGGTGAACCCCGAGGCGGTCCACGCCGGCGCCTGAGGCGCCCGGCCGGACGCAGGGTCAGGCGACGCTCGACAGATCCGCGACGCCCGACGCGTCCATGTCGGCGTCGTCGACCGTGCGGTTGCGGCCGTCGCGCTTGGCCCTGAACATGCACTGGTCGGCACGCTCGAGCAGGGACACTGCGGTGTCGCCCGGGCGATGCACCGCGACCCCCAGGGAGATCGTGATCTTGCCGAGCGATTCGCCGGTGGAGCGCTTCACGAGTTCACGGGCCATCACACTGGTTCGCACCGTCTCCGCAACCGCGTAGGCCGCCGTCCGGCTGGTGGCGGGCAGCAGCATGGCGAATTCCTCGCCGCCGAAGCGGGCGAGGACGGCGCGGGTGTTGACGTGCTCGCGCATGACCATGGCCACGAGGCGCAACACCTGGTCGCCGGTGATGTGGCCGTAGACGTCGTTGAAGCGCTTGAACGAGTCGACGTCGACGACGATGAGGCAGGCCGGCGCCGCGGGGGAAGCCCCCTGCACCAGCTGGTACAGGCTATCCTCGAAGTGCTTGCGGTTCGACAATCCCGTGAGCGGATCGGTGAGACTCTCGAGGCGGGTCGCCTCCAGGGTCTCGCGCAGGGTCTCGATCTCGCGCCGGCTCTCGCGCATCCGCGCCTCGAGGGTACGGTTGTTGGCCGTGACCTCGCGGGTGGTCGCCACCAGGGCGGCCACGATGGCGTGCACGCTGGCCGCGGTCGGGACCGTCCCGTCGAGATCCTTGGCCAGATCGCGCAGCGACGCATCGTACTGGGCGGTCGAGCCGAGGGAGAGATCCAGCACCTCCATCACCCCCGCGATCTCCGACAGCACGCTGCTGCTCGCGCGCTCGGTGGCGGAGGACAGGCGGGAGGGATCGAGATAGGCCGCGTAGAGGCCGTCGATATCCGCCTCGGTCAGGCGCCCGGAGACCGCCGTCAGGCGCTTCAGAGCGTCGTTCATGTGTGGCTGCGTGCCGGAGACGTAGGCGTACCAGACCGCGTAGGCGCGCGGCTCCGCCGACGGTCCATAATCACGGATCAGCGCGTTGGCACGCTCGGCCAGCGCAAAGCTCCGTTCGTGGTCGCCCTGACTGCCGCCCATCGTTCGTCCAACCGTCTCATCCATCCGGCCCAATCCCGGAGCGGAGCGTTTCCGCAGGATCGCATCATGCGGAAACGTTCGTGGAGATGCGGTTAAGGTTCGCCCGGGCGAACGACTTATGGGGTCACGTTACTTTGAGGGTTTGACCACGGCCGGACGCAACAGAAAGGCCGGCACGTGCGAGCCGAGACCGACGGGCGTGTCGCCCTCGTCCTCGTCGCCGCGCCGCCGCGGCGCGCGACGCTCGTCGCGGGGCCGCTCGGCCGTGCGCTCGGGCCGGGGGGCCCGCTGCGGAGCCTGGGCCGCGGGTGCGGCGGCGACGTCCTGCGCGATCTCCGTCTCCGGGGCCGCACGCTCGGACGAACCCCGGCGGGACGACCGCCCGCTCCGTCCGTCCCGGCGTCCCTCCCGCCTGGGCGCGCGCGCCTCGGCGGACACCTCCGGCCGGTCGCCGGCCTCGGGCCTCCCCTCAGAGCGGACGCTCTCGGCCTTCGGCTCCGAGCGGCCGGCCGATGCGGCCCGTCCCTCGGGATTCCGGCTCTCGGACGTGCGGGCTTCGGACGTCCGGCCCTCGGAAGTCCGGCTCTCGGAAGTCCGGCCCTCGGGCTTGCGACCCTCGGAGCGGCGGGCCTCGCCGCCGCGAACCTGCCGGCCGGTCTTGCCGCGGTAACGCGTGCGGGTCGACTCGCCTTCCGCCGAGGGGCTGGATTCGGGCACCGAGGCGAGGTCGCCCTCCGCCCAGGGAATCGGCTGGCCGATCAGCGCCTCGATGGCGTGGAGCGACCGTTCGTCGGCCCGGCTGACCAGGGTGAAGGCGTTGCCGGCGCGACCGGCGCGGCCGGTGCGGCCGATGCGGTGCACGTAGTCTTCCGGATGATGCGGTACGTCGAAGTTGAAGACGTGGCTCACCGCCGGGATGTCGAGGCCACGCGCCGCCACGTCGCTGGCCACCAGGAGCGGAACCTCGCCCGAGCGGAACCCGTCGAGGGCGATGGTGCGGGCCCGCTGGTCCATGTCGCCGTGCAGGGCAGCCACGTTGAAGCCGTGGCTCGCCAGGGACTTCTGCAGCAGCGCCACGTCGCGCTTGCGGTTGCAGAAGATGATGCCGTTGTTCAGTTCGGCCTCGCCCCGGATCAGGCGGCGCAGGAGGTCGCGCTTCTCGTGCCCCTCGGAACTCGTCGCCACGAGCTTCTGCACGATGGTCGAGGCGGTGGAGGCGGGCCGGGCCACCTCGATCCGCTGCGGCGTGTGCAGGAACATGTCGGCCAGCCGCTCGATCTCCGGCGGCATGGTGGCGGAGAAGAACAGAGTCTGGCGCGTGAAGGGTACCATCTTCACGATGCGTTCGATGTCGGGGATGAAGCCCATGTCGAGCATGCGGTCGGCCTCGTCGATGACGAGGAGCTCGACGCCCGTGAGCAGCAGCTTGCCGCGCTCGAAATGATCGAGGAGCCGGCCCGGCGTCGCGATCAGCACATCGGTGCCGCGCATCAGCTTGGCGTCCTGCTCCGCGAAGGAGACGCCGCCGATGATGAGGGCGACGTTGAGCTTGTGGTTGATGCCGTAGCGGTCGAAATTCTCCACCACCTGGGCCGCGAGCTCGCGGGTCGGCTCCAGGATCAGCGTGCGCGGCATGCGGGCCCGGGCGCGGCCGTTCTCCAGCAGCGTCAGCATCGGCAGCGTGAAGGCCGCCGTCTTGCCGGTGCCGGTCTGGGCGATGCCGAGGACGTCGCGGCGCGCGAGCACGTGGGGGATGGCCTGGGCCTGGATCGGCGTGGGCTCGGAATAACCGGCCGCCGTGACGGCCTGGAGGACCTTGTCGCTCAATCCGAGGTCGGCAAAAGACATATTCTATGAGAACCGTTGCGCGCGGGAATGGACCAACCGGCGCGGAGGACATCGACACGGCGACGGCTGGCATCAGGGGCGGCTTCGACACACGACCCGCCGCGCACACGCGTTGCGGGGACACTTAGGCCCTTGCACGGCCTTGTCAATCGAGGGGAACCCCAGCAGGACGGCTTATCCGCAAGCCCGTGATCCGCCGCCCGCCCTGGCAGGCCCCTTTCTCGGGCCGTCACCCCCTCCCTGGACGAGGCCCGACCGCCCTGCGCATCCTGCTCATCAACCCGAACACCACCGCATCGGTCACCGACCTCGTGGCCGGCCATGTCCGGGCGATCGCCGGGCCGGGCGTCACCCTGGTGCCCGCCACGGGACGATTCGGAGCCCGCTACATTTCCAGTCGCGCAGCGGCGGCGATCGCCGGGCACGCCGCCCTCGACGCCTTCGCCGAGCACGGGGCCGGCTGCGATGCGGTCTACCTCGCCTGTTTCGGCGATCCCGGCCTCGCCGCCCTGCGCGAGGTCTCCCCGGTGCCCGTGGTGGGGATGGCGGACGCCGCCTGCCGGGCCGCCCATGCGGGCGGCCGACGCTTCGCCATCGTCACGGGCGGCGTCCTCTGGGGACCGATGCTGGCGGAGTTCGTCGCCGGCCTCGGCCTCGGCGACCACCTCACCGGCGTGCGCACCGTCGCGCCCACGGGGGGCGAGATCGCCGCGGACCCGGAGGCGGCCCTCGGCCTCCTGGCGGCGGCCTGCAGCGCCTGCGTTCGGGAGGACGCCGCCGAGGCGGTGATCCTCGGCGGCGCGGCCCTGGCCGGCCTCGCGGCACGGATCCAGCCCGCCGTCCCGGCGCCGGTCCTCTGCTCGGTGGAGGCCGGGACCCGCGCCGTCCTCGCCGCCGGCGCCGGGGGAGGGGGCCGGACCTGCGAGGCGCCGCCGCTGGCGAGCCACGGCCTGTCGCCGGCCCTCGCCGCCCTGCTGGCGGGGGACTGACGCCCTCGGCTTCGTTCCGCGCAGCGCCCCAATCACTTTGCAGCGCAAAAAAATCGCTTGCATGGACTTTGCCGGCCCATATACTTTGTGGCGCAGAGTAGGACGCAGGACATGACGGATCTGGACAAGGCCCTGGCCGACATCGTCGCGATCCGCGCCCAGCTGGTGCGCGGCAGCGCCTTCCGGGGCTATGGCGCGGCCGCCTTCGCGGCCACCGCCGGCCTAGCGCTGATCACCGCCACGGCGCAGACCCTCTTCCTCGAGGATCCGACGGCGCAGCCCCTGCTCTTCTTCGGCGGCTGGATCGCCACCGCCTTCGGCGCCCTCGGCCTCGTCGGTTGGGAGATGCGGGCCCGGGCCCGCCGCCACAGCGGCGGCTTCGCCGATGCGATGATCGGGGACGCGGTGGAGCAGTTCCTGCCGGCCGGCGCCGCCGGTGCGCTTCTCGCCCTGGTGCTGGCGCGGGTCTCGCCCGAGACACTGTGGCTGCTGCCCGGCCTGTGGCCGGTGCTGGTCAGCCTCGGGATCTTCGCCGGGGCCCGGGTCATGCCGCGCGGGGTCGCCGTGGTGGGCGCCTGGTACCTCGTGGCGGGCCTCGCGGTCCTGGTGCTGACGGCCGAGAGCCATGCCCTCCTGCCCTGGGCGATGGGGCTGCCCTTCGGGATCGGGCAGGGGCTGATGGCGCTCGTCATCCGCCAAGCGTCCATTCCCCACCAACCCTCCATCACGCACCAAGCCCCGATCCGTCACCCGGCCTCGGAGGCGACCGATGGCGACGCGTGAGGCCGCCCCCTTCGCCTATGACGGGCTCGACCGGGTCATCCACGAGAAGGCCCGCCTCGGTCTCCTCACCTCCCTGATCGCGCATCCGAAGGGGCTCGCCTTCTCCGACCTGAAGCAGCTCTGCGGCCTCACCGACGGCAATCTCAGCCGGCACCTCCAGGTGCTGCAGGAGGCGGGGCTCGTCGAGATCCGCAAGGGCTATGACGGCAACCGGCCCCAGACCACCTGCGGCCTGACCGCCGCCGGGCGCGGCCGCTTCCTCGACTACCTCGCCGTGCTGGAGCGCGTGGTCCGGGACGCCGCCGAGGCGACCGAGCGCGCGCCCCAACCCGGAGGCCGGCCGCAGCCGGCCTGACCGAGCCGCCCCCCCCTCGCGCCCCACGTCCGAGATCCGTTCTCCATTTACCCGGAAACTTTACAATGCAAAGCGCTCTGCAGAACCAACTTCACGTCGGCATCATCATGGACGGCAACGGCCGCTGGGCGACCGAGCGCGGTTATCCGCGCTTGGCGGGCCACAGGGCCGGCGTCGCGGCGACCCGGCGGGTCGTGGCGGCGGCGCCCGGTGCCGGCATCGGCACGCTGACGCTCTACGCCTTCTCCAGCGACAACTGGCGTCGACCGCCGGAGGAGGTGGCCGGCATGATGGGCCTGCTGGGACGCTACCTCCGGACCGAAGCGGAGCGCCTCGCGCGCGCGGGGATCCGCCTCAGCGTGATCGGCCGGCGCGACCGCCTGCCGGACGGTCTCACCGAAGCCATCGGGCGGGCGGAGCGCCTGACCGCGACGGGCACCGCCCTGCACCTGCGCGTGGCGATCGACTATTCCGGCCGCGCGGCGATCCTGGCGGCCGCCGCGACCTGGGCGGCTGCCGCAGCCTTGGCGGCCGACGCGGCGCTGGCGGACTCCGGACCGCCCTCGGCCGCCGCCTTCGGACGTGCGGTCAGCGGCGAGGCGGTGCCGGATGTCGACCTCGTGATCCGCACCAGCGGCGAGCAGCGCTTGTCGGACTTCCTGCTGTGGGAGAGCGCCTACGCGGAATTGTACTTCACGTCGACGCACTGGCCGGACTTCGATGCGGACGACCTCGCCGCCGCGCTGGCGGCCTTCGCCGGGCGACACCGCCGCTTCGGCGGCCTCGCCGCGCCCGCCCGCGCCGCCTGACGCCCGCGCCATCCCGTTCGCCGCGCAGGAGGATTCATGGGTCGCGCCGAAGGCGGCGGCGGCGACCGGGCCTCGGGATCCTCGGGCGGCGGGGTGGGGGCAAGGCTTGCCCGCGCGCCACCGTGCAGGTCGCGCCCGCGCAGCCCGCCTGGGCAGCCCGGTAAGGCACCCCCTCGACCGACAGGCAAGAAAACACCGGCGCGAACCAACGCTCGGCAAGATTTTGCCGATCTTCAACATCTCAAGAAAGTGTTGAGCGGGGTCTTGATTTCAACAAGGCCCGCGCAAACCGCGGATCACTTGTTTCTCGTGGATGTGCGTGATGGCACCCGCACACAAAGGTCAGGATGACCGATCGCTAACCTTTACCCTTCTTTGACATCTGGGGGCCTAAGAGGTGGCCTTGTTGCAGGAAAGCGACAGACCTCGCGTCGGCCAGGGACTACAAGCGCGCCGGCTCTCGCCAACCAGGACCAGGTAAACCAATGAAAAGACTGATTCTCGCCTCCACCGTGCTCGCCGGCCTGACTGCCGTCGCTTCGGCCGCTGACCTTCCGCGCCGCGCGGCTCCCCCGGTGTTCGTGCCGGTGCCGGTGTTCACCTGGACCGGCTTCTACGCTGGTTTCAACGCCGGTTACGGCTTCGACGCTTCCAGCAACAGCCAGCCGACCGTCATCGGCGTCAACGGCGCCAGCACTCTGGTCCTGCCGGGCACCACGGCCGCCATCGCCTTCAGCAACGGCCAGAGCAACGACGGCTTCGTCGGCGGTGGCCAGGTCGGCTACAACTACCAGTTCACCCCGGGCTCGGGCGTGGTCGTCGGTATCGAAGCCGACGCCCAGTACGTCGACTTCGGCCGTGAGCGGAACCGCTTCTCGGCCACCGGCCCCCTGGCCGCCCAGCAGGTCTTCAACCCGGCCGGCGTCTCGGGCCTCGACTACTTCGGCACCGTCCGCGGTCGCCTCGGCTACGCCTTCGACCGCACCCTCGTGTACGGCACCGGCGGCTTCGCCTACGGTTCGGGCGGCGGTCGCGACTTCGGTCTGACCAACTCCAGCCGCGACGACTTCCAGACCGGCTGGGCTGCCGGCGGCGGCGTCGAGTACGCGCTCCCCACCGACTCGTTCCTGAACTTCTTCAAGTCCTCGGCCGTCACGCTGAAGATCGAAGGCCTGTACGTGAACCTCGACCAGGGCAACCGCAACAACGGCGCCTTCGCGGTCAACAACGTCGGCAACGTCGTCACCACCACCAGCCCGGGCGTCGTCCTGGTCAGCGGCGGCCGCCAGGTGCGCGACACCGAGTTCGCCGTCGTCCGCGCCGGCCTGAACTACAAGTTCGGCTCCTACTAGGATCCGAACCAACGGCCTCCCGCGCGATCGATCCGGTCGCGCGGGCCCCGGCCAACAGGAAAGCCCGGCCTCACGGCCGGGCTTTCTTGCGTTTGGGCTCCTGATCCGCGGCGCCGCGTCTTCGGGCACCTGCCGAGCTCGAAGACTTGCGGAGTTCGAAGACTTGCCGATGGTGGAGAGCTGCCGATCCTCGCCCGCGCCCCCGGGTTTCCGGAGGCGCAGGCGCTTGCCGTCTCAGATGTCGAGTTCGGCCCCGTCCGCGAAGGCCGCCCGCTCGGAGATGAAGGTGAAACGCGCCTCGGGCTTGTTGCCCATCAGGCGCTCGACCGCGTCCCCGGTGGAGTCCCGGGCCTCGTCCAGCACTTCCACCCGCAGGAGCGTGCGCTTCTTCGGGTCCATGGTGGTCTCCTTGAGCTGCGCCGGCATCATCTCGCCGAGGCCCTTGAAGCGGCCGATCTCGACCTTGCCGTTCTTGAACACGGTCTTGATCAGCTGGGCCTTGTGGTCATCGTCCCGGGCATAGGCCGTCTTGGCCCCCTGGCTGATCCGGTAGAGCGGTGGGATCGCCAGGTAGAGGTGCCCCCGGTCGATGAGCTTGGGCATCTGCCGGTAGAAGAACGTGATCAGCAGCGAGGCGATATGGGCACCGTCGACGTCGGCGTCCGTCATGATGATCACCTTCTCGTAGCGAAGGTCCTCCGAGCGGTAGCCCGTGCCGGTGCCGCAGCCCAGCGCCTGGGTCAGGTCCGAGATCAGCTGGTTGGCGCCGAGCTTGTCCCGGCTCGCCGAGGCGACGTTGAGGATCTTGCCGCGCAGGGGCAGGATCGCCTGGGTGGCGCGGTCGCGCGCCTGCTTGGCCGAGCCGCCGGCCGAGTCGCCCTCGACGATGAAGATCTCCGAACCGGCCATGCCCGCCTTGGAGCAGTCGGCGAGTTTGCCCGGCAGCCGCAGCTTGCGGGTGGCGGACTTGCGCGCGACCTCCTTCTCCTGGCGCCGGCGCAGGCGCTCCTCGGCCCGGTCGATCACCCAGTCGAGGAGCTTGTTGGCCTGGGCCGGGGAGGCGGCGAGCCAATGGTCGAAGGCGTCGCGGATCGCGGTCTCGACGATGCGCGAGGCCTCGACGGTGGCGAGCTTGTCCTTGGTCTGGCCCTGGAACTCGGGCTCGCGGATGAAGACCGAGAGCATCGAGGCGCAGGTCGCCATGACGTCGTCGGTGGTCACCGCTGTCATGCGCTTGGCCTGGCCGACGCGCTCGGCATGCTCGCGCAGGGCCCGCAGCAGGGCGACGCGCAGGCCGCTCTCGTGGGTGCCGCCCTCCGCCGTCGGGATGGTGTTGCAGTAGGAGGCCGAGACGCCGTCGTCGGTCACCATCCAGGCGACGGCCCATTCGAGGGAGCCGTGCCCGCCCGGCTTGGTGATCTTGCCGGAAAAGATCGCGTCGGTGACGAGTTCCTTGCCCTCGAGATCGCGGGCGAGATAGTCGCGCAGGCCCCCGGGGAAGCGGTGCACGGTCTCGGCCGGTACGTCGTCCAGGCCCACGAGGAGGGCTGGGGCGCAGCGCCAGCGGATCTCGACCCCACCGAACAGGTAGGCCTTGGAGCGCGCCATCTTGAACAGGCGGCGGGGATCGAAGGCGTGGTCGCCGAAGATCTGCGCGTCCGGGTGGAAGCGCACCCGCGTGCCGCGCCGGTTCTGCACCCGCCCCACCGTCTCCAGCGGCCCGAGCACGTGGCCGCGCGAGAAGCACTGGCGGTAGAGGGTCTGGCCGCGGGCGACCTCAACTTCCAAGTCATCCGAGAGCGCGTTCACCACCGAGATGCCGACACCGTGCAGGCCGCCCGAGGTCTGGTAGACTTTGGAATCGAACTTGCCGCCGGCATGCAGCACGGTCAGCACGACTTCGAGAGCCGACTTCTCGGGGAATTTCGGGTGCGGGTCGACCGGGATGCCGCGGCCGTTGTCTGTGACGACGAGGTGGCCGCTCGCCTCGAGCTCCACCTCGATGAAGCTGGCATGACCCGCCACGGCCTCGTCCATGGAATTGTCGATCACCTCGGCGAAGAGGTGGTGCAGGGCGCGCGCATCGGTGCCACCGATATACATGCCGGGCCGGTGGCGCACCGCCTCCAGCCCCTCCAGCACCCCGATGGCAGAGGCGTCGTAGTCGGCTTCCGCCGAGGCGGGCGGCGGCGGCGGCGCAAGCGGCGCCACGGCGGCGTCGAGCTTGCGACGCTCGGCGGCCTTCGGCAGGGGCGCCTTGCCGCCGGCGAAGAGATCGCGTGCGGGGTCGCTCACCGGAGCGCCTCGCGCGGGTGATGGTGAGGCCGCGGGCTTCGCGGGCCGGATCGCAGAGGGAGACCGTGCAGCATTCGCCTTCATCCTCTCACCATACCGGAACAAACCGGAAACAGAAAGGGGTTCCCGCTCCGAGAGGCGGGAGCCGGAAGCCCCCGCCGCACAGGGCGTACCGCCCCATGACATGGTATGGGGGTGGTTAAGAAGGCCTGACGGTGGCGTGATCCGTGGATCGTTGCCCCGGGTACCGCGCCCGTGGGCCGCCTCAGGTCCCGACGCGGCCGCCCCCGCGGCGGGTGATCGTCAGCACGGCGGGGCGCGGCGGCATCGCCGGGTCGAAATCGGGCCAGCGCGTGGCGGGCGCCTCGAAGGTGGCGGGCACCGCCTTCGGGTCCTCCTCGTCGGCCTCGCCGGGATGCTGGACGGCCACGAAGAAGGTGGTGTCGTCGGGGACGAAATAGGGGCCGCACATCTCGGCGCCGTGGGGCACCCGGAAGAAGTGCTTGGCCGTGCCCCGGCCCGCGCCCTCGGTCTCCACCGCCCAGATCCCGTCGTTGCGCCCGGTGCGCGAGGGCGCGTTGCCGTCCGTGGCGACCCAGAGCCGGCCGAGACCGTCGACGGCGCAATTGTCCGGCATGCCGAACCAGCCGTTCGCGGTGGTGGCCGACGAGAAGGTGGCGCCCACCGCCGCGATGGCCGGATCGCCGCAGCGGACCAGGATCTCCCAGGCGAAGCCCGGGGCCGCGTGGTCGCCGTCGTCGGGGGTGAGCTCGACGATGTGGCCGAAGCGGTTGTCGGCCCGGGGGTTGGCGGCGTCGACCTGATCCGCCTTGCGCTTCCCGTTGTTGGTCAGCATCACATAGACCTTGCCGGTTTTCGGGTTGGCCTCGACATCCTCGGGCCGGTCCATCTTGGTGGCTCCGAGCCGGTCGGCGGCGAGCCGGGCGCCGATCACCACGTCGGCCTGGGACGCGAAGCCGTTCTCGGGCGTCAGCGGGCCCTGCCCGAAGACCAGCGGCATCCAGGTGCCGCGCCCGTCGGCGTCGAAGCGGGCCACGTGCAGGGTGCCGGAATCGAGCAGGTCGCGGTCGCCGCTGTCGGCCCGGCCGGCGGTGACGAACTTGTAGACGTAGTCGAAGCGCTCGTCGTCGCCCTGGTAGATCACGTATTGGCCCTGCTTGGCGACGATGCCGGCCGCGCCCTCGTGCTTGAAGCGCCCCAGGGCCGTGCGCTTCTTCGGGACGCTCGTCAGGTCGAAGGGGTCGATCTCCACCACCCAGCCGAAGCGGTTCGGCTCGTTGGGCGCGCGGCCGACATCGAAGCGCTCGTGGAAGCGGCCCCAGGCATAGGCGCCGGCCGGCAGGTTGAAGCGCTTGTGGTTGGCGGCCTCCGGCGACTCCGCCGGCAGGGCGCCGGAGAAGTAGTAGTTGATGTTCTCCTCGCAGGTCAGCCACGTCCCCCAGGGGGTCGTGCCGCCGGCGCAGTTGTTGATCATCCCGAGGGCCGAGCGGCCGCTGGGATCGGCGGCGGTCCGCACCCGGTCGGTGCCGGCGGCCGGGCCGGTCAGGACCATCGGCGTCGCGGCGGTGATGCGGCGGGCGTAGCGCGAGTCGGGCACCACCGCCCAGCGGCCGTCCTGGCGCCGGATCTCGATGACCGAGCCGCCATGGGCCGCCATCTCGATGTCGACGAGCTCCCGGGTCATGCCCTGGAAGTCGACCGCCTTGCCGTCCTGGCGGCCGAGGCCGGGGAACATGAGCTCCTCGTTGGTGTATTCGTGGTTGACCACGAGGAGGCCGTGCGCCGCCGGGTCGGCCGCCCCCGGCATGGGGAAGTAGCCGACGAAATCGTTGTTGTAGCCGAACTGCTGGGCCTGGGCGGCCGCCGTCTGGTTGCGCGGGTCGAAGGCGGGCGCGCCGGGCAGCACCGGGTCGCCCCAGCGGATCAGGATCTCGGCGTCGTGCCCGGCGGCGACGTGGTGGTGCGCATCCGATCCGGCCGCGATCTCGGCGAAGGGGAAGCGGGTGTCGGCGCTGGGAGCGGCCTCGGCCGCCTGCGTCCCGCCGGCGGCCAGGGCGCGGGGCGTCACCACGGCCGCGATGGCGCCGACGCCGAGGAGACCGCGCAGGAGGTCGCGCCGGTCGAAGCGCGCCGCCACGACGTCGCCGAAGGTCGGGTTCCGGCTGCCGTTCGAGCCGTGATCCTCGGCGGCCTCGGCGGCCTGCGAGCGGGTTCGCATCGGTTCGGTCATGCGGCGGCTCCGGCAAGGCGGGTGGCGGGAAGGCGGGACAGCGGGAAGGCGGACAGCGGGCGGCAAACCCTCCCGCTAGCCGCCCCGCATGGCACCGGTGTGACAGCGTCCCGGAGCGTCAGAAGCGGTAGGCCGTCCGGCAGGCGCCCCAGTGCCGGCCCTGCACGCGGATCGGCGCATCGACCTCGCGCACCATGACGATACGGTCGCCGATCTCGCGACGATAGACCTGGACGGTGGCCGGGCGGGTGGAGCGCGCGGCGGTGATGCCGGTGCGATCGTCGAAGATGCGCCGATTGCGGCTGTGGGCGTTGTTCCAGATGGGGTCGCCCGGCCGCTGCGGCTGCGACACCGCGCGATTGTGCACCGGCACGTAGCCGTTCCGGTCGGCCACGATGCAGAACATCATCGCCGGGTCCTCGGCCAGGGGCGCCTCCAGCACGCCGCCCAGCAGCCGCTCCAGGGTCTCGACCGACCGGGTCATGAACTGGCGCGGGTGGGTGTCGAGGATCGCCACGTAGTCGGTGTCGAACAGGAGGCCGGCGGAGAGACGCCCGGCCACGATCTCGGCGTCCAGCAGGCCGCTGATGGTGCCGGCGACGGCCTGGGCCCGGGCGACCAGGGGGGCGTACTCCGCCTGGATCGCCGCGAGCCTGGCCGCGAGCTTCGCCGCGGTCTCGGCGCCGAGATCCTCGAAGGCACAGTGCAGGCCCATCGGGCTGACGGCCGCCACCCGGGCCCGGACGGGCCCGATCGCGGCGACCTCGAGCTCGAGGAGGCTCCCGGCGGCGATCGCCGGCCCGGCCTCGGGCCGGGCCAGCAGGAGGCCGCCCTCGCTGAGGTCGATGGTGCGGGTCCGGGTCCCGTCCCGGAGCGCGACCGACAGGTCGGCCGGGTAGCGGTCCGCCCGCCGCCGGTCGCCGATCTCGTTCTGGCGGATCACCGCGACGAAGCGGCGCCCGAGGCCGGCGGCCTCCTCGGCGGCCTGGCCGGCGGCGCTCTCCATGGCCTCGGCCCGTCGGTCGAGGGCGACAGTGGCGGCGCTGGTCTCGCCCGCGCCGACGCTCACGTCGGCGATCAGGCCCGCCGTCCGCGTGGCCTCCGAGACCACGTCGGTGACGATGCCGACCTGCTGGTCGACGATGCCCCGCACGGTGCCGAAGGCCGGCCGGACCGCCTCGATCGCCTCCGCCGCCGCACCGATGGCGGCGCTGGAGGCGGTCGCCCCCTCGCGCAGCCGCGCGATCCGGCTGCGGACGTCGTCGGCCGCCCGGGCGGTCTCCACCGCGAGGGCCTTCACCTCCGCCGCCACCACGACGAAGCCGCGGCCCGCCTCGCCGGCCCGGGCCGCCTCGATGGTGGCGTTCAGCGCCAGCAGGTTGGTCTGGCGCGCCACCGCCGAGATGGTGTCGACGATGCTGGCGATCTCGTTGCCGGCCGTCGCCAGGGCGCCGATGAGTGCCCGGGCCTCGTCCCCGCGGGTGCCCGCCTGATCGAGATGCCCGGAGGCCTGCGCCATGGCGTCGGTGATGCGCGTCGAGACCGTGGACAGGCCCTGGGTCCGCCCGGTGAAGCCGGCACTGGCCGCGCTCGCCGCCTCGGCGGCCTCGGCGAGGTGGCGCATGCGGTCGCGGATGCCGGCGAGCCCGGCCTGCATGTCCACCACCTCGGTCCGGGTCGCCGCGATGGCGGCGCCGACATTGCCGATCGCCGTCAGGACGTCGCTCTCGATGGCGTCCAGCACCTCGCCGTGAACGGCCCGCGGCGGCGGATCGGCCCCCACTCGGGGCTGCGCCACCGGCACGGCCTGTGCAGTTGTCGTCTCGGGCCCGTCAGCCTGTTGTCTGGATAAGAATCGCATGTCTGCAATGTTTGGGGCAAGTCCATAAACAAGTGCTAACATTGCGCAGTCCAACCGACCACAAAGGGCCGGATCGCGACGTGGGACCGGTCACGGGTTCGGCCGTCGCCGGGCTCGGAGGCCGAAGCCCGCGGCGTCATGTGCCGGGCTCTCGCCCAAGGGTCGCCGCAGCCTTGCCGAGATCCTCTCCGACCCGGCCGTCGAGGGGCGCGCCGTCCCGCCACCGGCGCGGTTGCCCGACAACCGCGACGATCGGGGGAGGGCGAGCCTTCGCGGGCGCTCAGGCCTTCTTGCGCGCGGCCGGGGCGGGCTTCCCCGCCGCAGACTTCTCCGATGCAGACTTCTCCGATGCCGACTTGGATGCCGGTTTGCCGGCGCTCTTCGCCGGTGCCTTGGCGGGTTCGGTGACCGCGTCGCCGTCCGCCGCCGTCGTCCCGGCAGCCTTCTTGGAAGGCGCTTTCTTGCCAGGCGCTTTCTTGGCAGCCGCCTTCTTGGTCGCCGGGGCCTTGGCGCCCGCCGCCTTGCGAGCCGGGGCCTTCTTCTTGCCCCCGCCCGCGGCTTCCCGGGCGGCGATCAGTTCCAGCGCCTGGGGCAGGTCGACGGCCTCGGCCGCCATGGTCTTGGGCAGCGTCGCGTTGGTGGTGCCGTCGGTGACGTAGGGGCCGTACTTGCCCGACTTCACCACGATGGGCTTGCCCGTTTCCGGGTGCTCGCCGAGGGGCCGGCCCGGATCCGCCGCCGGCCCGCGCCGGCCGCCGCCCTGTTCCTTGGCGACGATGAGGTCGATGGCCCGGTTGGCGCCGATCTCCAGCACGTCGTCGTCGCGCCCGAGATTCGCGTACATCTTGCCGTGCTGCACGTAGGGCCCGAAGCGGCCGAGATTGGCCAGGATCGGCTCCCCGGTCTCGGGATGCTTCGCCACCTCGCGCGGCAGGGAGAGCAGCTTCAGGGCCATCTCCAGGTCGACCGAGGACGGGCTGGTGCCCTTCGGGATCGACGAGCGCTTGGGCTTGGGCGCCTCCTTCTCGGTGGAGGCCTCGCCGAGCTGCACGAAGGGGCCGAAGCGGCCGTCGCGCACCGTTACGGGCAGCCCGGAGACGGGGTCGTTGCCGAGCACCCGCGTGCCGGGCTGGCCGCCGTTCTCGGACGAGCCCTCGCCGTCGCCCTCGACGCCCGAGGCGGCGAGCTGGCGGGTGTACTTGCACTCCGGGTAGTTCGAGCAGCCCACGAAGGCGCCGAACTTGCCGAGCTTCAGGGAGAGTTGGCCGGAGCCGCAGGTCGGGCAGGTGCGCGGGTTCGAGCCGTCGGCCTTCTCGGGGAAGATGTGGGCGCCGAGGAGATCGTTGAGGGCGTCGAGCACCTCCGTGACGCGCAGTTCCTTGGTGCCGGCGATCGCCGCGGAGAACTCGCGCCAGAAGTCGCGCAGCACCTCGCGCCAGTCGATCTCGGCGTTCGAGACCCGGTCGAGCTGCGTCTCGAGGTCGGCGGTGAAGTCGTACTCGACGTAGCGCTTGAAGAAGCTCTCGAGGAATCCGGTGACGAGGCGGCCCTTGTCCTCGGCCACGAGGCGCTTCTTGTCGATCCGCACGTATTCGCGGTCGCGCAGGGTCTGCAGCACGGCGGCGTAGGTGGAGGGCCGGCCGATGCCGAGCTCCTCCATGCGCTTGACGAGGCTGGCCTCGGAGTAGCGCGGCGGCGGCTCGGTGAAGTGCTGGGTCGAGGCGATGCGCTCGCGCTTGAGCGGATCGCCCGCCTTCATCGGCGGCAGACGCCGGCCGTCCTCGTCCTCCTCGTCGTCCTTGCCCTCCTGGTAGAGGGTGAGGAAGCCGTCGAACTTCACCACCTGGCCGGTGGCGCGCAGCTCCAGCGTGCGCGGCCCGACCTGGGCGACCACGTCCACGGTCGTGCGCTCCAGCTCGGCCGATTCCATCTGGCTCGCCACCGTGCGGGTCCAGATCAGCTCGTAGAGCTTGGCCTGCTCGGCATCGACGGTGCGGGCCACCGTCTTGGGCAGGCGGCTCATGTCGGTGGGGCGCACCGCCTCGTGCGCCTCCTGGGCGTTCTTGGCCTTGACGCTGTACTTGCGCGGCGCCCCCGGCAGGTAGCGCTCGCCGTATTCCTTGCCGATGACCTGCCGGACGTCGGCGATCGCCTCCGGCGCCATGTCGACGCCGTCGGTCCGCATGTAGGTGATCAGGCCCACCGTCTCGCCGTCGATCTCGACGCCCTCGTAGAGCTTCTGGGCGGCGCGCATGGTCTGGGCCGGCGCCATCCCGAGCTTGCGGGAGGCTTCCTGCTGCAGGGTCGAGGTGGTGAAGGGCGGGGCAGGGTGGCGCTTGGCGGGCTTGGCCTCGACGCTGCCCACCGAGAAGGTGCCGAGCTCGAGGTCGCGCTTGAACGCCGCCGCCTCTTCGCCGGTGCCGACGTCGAGGCGCTGGATGCGCTTGCCGTCCGCGCCGGTGAGGCGGGCCTCGAAGCTGGCGCCGGTCTCCGTCACCAGGGTCGCCACCAGGGACCAGTATTCCCGCGGCTTGAAGACCTCGATCTCACGCTCGCGCTCGCAGACGAGGCGTAGCGCCACCGACTGCACGCGCCCGGCCGAACGGGCGCCGGGCAGCTTGCGCCACAGCACCGGCGAGAGGTTGAAGCCGACGAGGTAGTCGAGCGCCCGGCGGGCCAGGTAGGCGTCGACCAGCGCCTGGTCGATCTGCCGGGGCTGGCGCATGGCGGTCTCCACCGCCGCCTTGGTGATGGCGTTGAAGGTCACGCGCTCCACCGGCATGCCCTTGAGGGCGCGGCGGGCGGTGAGGGCCTCGACCACGTGCCAGGAGATCGCCTCGCCCTCGCGATCCGGGTCGGTGGCGAGAATCAGGCCGTCGGCGCCCTTGAGCGCCTTGACGATGTCGGAGACGCGCTTCGATCCGCGATCGTCGAGCTCCCACAGCATGTGGAAGTCCGCCTCCGGATCGACGGAACCGTCCTTGGCCGGAAGGTCTCGGATATGGCCGAACGAGGCGAGAACCTCGTAGTCGCGGCCGAGATACTTGTTGATCGTCTTGGCCTTGGCCGGCGACTCGACGACGACGACTTTCATGTGCTGGTACTAGCCTCTCGTCAGGGCCTGACCCGCAGCAACGACCGTTCCCAGATTGTGCGGGGGGCGTCGCCACCCGTCCGGAGAGGGGGTCGGCGCGGGGGAGAAGTGGGTCAAGCCCAGGGGGATGTCAAATGACCGGGCCGGCCCGGCCGGGCCTCACCCCCGTTTGGCGAAGGTCAGGGCTGCGTCGAGCGCTCCGTTCAGGGTGGTCACCAGCACGTCGGCGGAGAGGGTGCGGCGCAGCCGGTCGAGGGAGGCCGGATCGCGCTCGCGCCAGAAGCCGACGAGGACCCGCACGCCCGGAATCGCCCGCCGCGCCTGGCGGACGTTCAGCCGGATCTGCGACAGGCTGACGGGCTCCAGGTAGGAGAAGCAGACCAGGGCGATCCCCGACAGGTCGTCCGGCGTCTCGCCCCGGCGCAGCTCCGCCATCGACATCACCTGCGCGCCGAGGCCGTGCCGTCCCAGGATCTGCCCCAGCATCGCCGTCGCCGCCTCGTCGAAGGGACCGCGGCTCGAGACGCAGAGCACCGGCCGGGCCGCGCGCCAGCGCGCCGGGAGGTCGTCCGGGCGCAGCACCACGGCGGCGACCTGCCGGTCCGGCCCGATGGCGGCGATCGCCGCCGAGGTCTCGGAATTGCCGGCCGAGCCGGAGGACCCGATCTTTCGGCCCACCGGCATGGTGCCGAGGCGGGCGACGACGGTGCGCAGGGCGGTGCCGACCTGGTCCTGACGGATCCGGTCGAGGGTCCCGCGAGACAGGTCCTCCTGGGCCATCAGCAGGCCGGCCAGCACGACCTCGTCGTAGTAGGTGACGAGGGCACGGGCCTTGAGGAACATCCGGCCCTGGTCGATCGCCTCCTCGGGGTCCCCCGCCAGCATGCGCTGGTAGAAGATCTCCGGCGGCGACAGGGCCGGGCGGTCGCCCAGGATGACGTCGAGGTACCAGAGCCGCTCGATGTGGCGCCCCAGCACCACGAGGCAGACGGTGATGGGGGTGGCCAGCACGAGGCCGATCGGCCCCCACAGGAAGGCCCAGAGGGTGGCGGCCAGGATCACCGCGATGGGCGAGAGTCCGGTGGAATGGCCGTAGAGCAGGGGCTCGACCACGTGGCCGGCGATGGGCTCCACCACCAGGAACAGGGCCGCGGTGGCGATGACCATGCTCCAGCCCGGATCGACGGCGGCGGCCACGATCAGGGGCAGGAGGGCGCTGATCGCCGCGCCGATGTAAGGCACGAAGCGCATGATCGCGGCCAGCACCCCGAACAGGATCGGGTTGGGCACGCCGATGACCCAGAGGCCGAGGCCGATCACGAGGCCGAAGGCGATGTTGAGGACGAGCTGGGCGAGGAAGAACCGGCTGAGGCGGGCCACCGCGTCGTCGATGGCCGCCGTGGTCCGGCGCAGATCCCCCGAGCCCGCCAGGCGGATCGCGCGGTTCCGCAGATCCTCCCGCTGCAGCAGGATGAAGATCGTGAAGATCAGGATCAGGCCCGTGGTGGCGAGCGGATGCAGGATCGGGCCGGCGACGGCGCCGAGGGTTCCGATCAGCCCGGCCTTGGCCGAGGCGATCTGGACGTGGAGGGGATGGGCGACGCTGCCGGCGCTGCCCTCGGGCGGGGTGGCGTTCGGGTCCGGCTGCAGCTCGGCGCCGAGATCCTGCACCATGTCGACCATGCGGGAGAGGGTGCCGCTGCCGGCGGTCGCCTCCTTCAACGAGGCGATCTTCTCGCGCATCGTCACCTGATAGCGCGGCAGGTCGGAGGCGAGCTGCGCCGCCTCGTTGGCGATGAGGACCGACACCCCGAGGAGCGCCCCGAAGGCCGTGAGCACCACCGCCAGGACGGCCAGCGCCCGGGGCACCCGGATGCGACGCAGGAGGCGTACCCCCGGCACCAGGACGAAGCTCAGCAGGATCGCCAGGGTCACCGGCACGAAGATGTCGCGCCCGAGATACAGGGCCGCCGCGATGGTGATCACGAGGAGGCAGGAGGCCAGGGTCGTGAAGACCGGCATCGCCTGCCGCAGGAGGCGGGCGGTGATGGGATCGTCGCTCATGGATGGGATGGGTCTCGTTGGGGTGAGCGACGCGGTCGCCGATGCGCGGGCATCGGGTGCGCGGGGCGGCCGGGCGGGCCGCCTCAGGCGATGGCGGGCGCCTGCGGACCGACGGCGGCGTTGATCTGGGTCAGCAGCTTGGAGAAGTCCACCGGCTTCGGGTGATAGTCGTTGCAGCCGGCCTGGATCGCCTTGTCGCGATCGCCCGACATGGCGTGCGCGGTCAGGGCGATGATCGGGATCCCCTTGGTGTCGCTGCCGGATTTCAGCACGCGGGCCGCCGACCAGCCGTCCAGGATGGGCAGGTTCATGTCGAGGAGGATGACATCCGGCTGCCCGGTGCGGGCCTGCTGCACGCCGGATTCGCCGTCATGGGCGAGGATCACGTCGTAGCCGCGCCGCTTCAGCCGGCGGGACAGGAAGTCCCAGATCTCCTCGTGATCTTCCACCAGAAGAATTTTCGCCATCACCCCAATACCCTTCGATCGTCCCCGGCCCCGATGCCGCCGGATCTGTCGCGCCCCGGGCGGTCCGCACAGGACCCGGCCCCCGACACACGAGCCCCCCGAGCAAGACACGTGCACGGGCCGAGCGGTGAACGCACGATCGGCCGGAACGGTCCATGGCATCCCACGCGATCGAGCGACACAGGCTCCGTGCTGTGACGGCCCTGCCCCTCAGGGAATGCGCGCGGCCGGCGCCGGGGCCGGCGGATCGAGGCTCGTCCGGGGCCGGTCGTCGCTGAAGCGCCCCTGGCTGCCCGGCAGGAGGCCGTTGTTCTGCATCCAGATCATCAGCATCACGGCCGCCAGCAGCGTCGCGAAGGAGGTGAGGCGACCGATGTCGCGCCGCCGGACGATCATCAGGACGAAGGTCGCCAGGAGCAGGAGGGACAGGACGAGGAGCAGCATGGGGCCTTCCCGGCGAGGCTGTCCGGCCGAAGTTCACTCCGGTGCGGGCCGCGGGGCCAACGGGATCGATGCCGCGGCCGTTCCACGGACCGGTCTTCGGGGAACCCGGTGCCCCGGCAACCGGGCCTCCAGGGAACCAAGCCTGCAGGGAACAAGGCACGGCGCGGACCTCTTCTCGTCCGGATGGCCCGTTCGCGGCCACGGCTTCCCACAATCCTACAATCCCACAATCCCCCCCATCCCGCC
>NZ_CEEDOX010000029.1:0-37887 GCF_979256535.1 Methylobacterium sp. AC690
CACCCCGCGAGGCGCGCCCCTCACCCCAGAACCCCGGCGCTCGGCCCATGACGACCACCCCTGCCCCCAAACCCGCTCCCGAGCGCTACAACGCCAAGGAGACCGAGCCGCGCTGGCAGCAGGCCTGGGCGGCGGCGGGCATCTACGCCACCCGGAACGACGATCCGAAGCCGAAATACTACGTGCTGGAGATGTTCCCCTACCCGTCGGGGCGCATCCACATGGGCCACGTGCGCAACTACGCCATGGGCGACGTGGTGGCGCGCTACAAGCGGGCGCGGGGCTTCAACGTGCTGCACCCGATGGGCTGGGACGCCTTCGGCCTGCCGGCCGAGAACGCCGCCATGGAGCGCAAGGTCAACCCGCGCGACTGGACCTATGCCAACATCGCGACGATGCGCGGGCAGCTCCAGAGCATGGGCCTGTCCCTCGACTGGAGCCGCGAGATCGCGACCTGCGATCCTGACTACTACAAGCACCAGCAGCGCATGTTCCTCGACTTCCTGGCCAAGGGGCTGGTGACGCGCCGCACGGCCAAGGTGAACTGGGACCCGGTGGACCACACCGTGCTGGCCAACGAGCAGGTCATCGACGGGCGCGGCTGGCGTTCGGGCGCCCTGGTGGAGCAGCGCGAGCTGACCCAGTGGTTCTTCAAGATCACCGACTTCGCGCAGGACCTCTACGACGCCCTCGGCGGCCTGGAGCGCTGGCCGGAGAAGGTCCGGGTGATGCAGAAGAACTGGATCGGCCGCTCCGAGGGGCTGGAGGTCCGCTTCGCCCTGGAGGCGCCGCCGGCCCACATCGCTCCCGAGGTGAAGGTCTACACCACGCGGCCCGACACCCTGTTCGGGGCGAAGTTCCTGGCCATCGCCGCCGACCACCCGATCGCCGCAGCCCTGGCCCCGGCCCACCCGGCCCTGCAGAGCTTCATCGAGGAATGCCGGCGCACGGGCACGGCCCAGGCGGCCATCGACACGGCGGAGAAGCTCGGCTTCGACACCGGGCTCTCGGTGCGCCATCCCCTCGACCCGTCCTGGCTGCTGCCGGTCTACGTCGCGAATTTCGTGCTCATGGAATACGGCACCGGCGCCGTGTTCGGCTGTCCGGCCCACGACCAGCGCGACCTCGACTTCTCCAACAAGTACGGGCTCGGCAACACCCCCGTGGTCTGCCCGGAGGACCAGGACGGTGCCAGCTTCGTCATCACCGACACCGCCTATGACGGCGACGGGCGGATGATCAACTCGCGCTTCCTCGACGACATGACCACCGACGAGGCCTTCCACGCCGTGGCCAACCGCCTGGAGGCGGAGATCCTCGACGGGGCGCCGGTGGCGCAGCGCAAGGTGCAGTTCCGCCTGCGCGACTGGGGCGTCTCGCGCCAGCGCTACTGGGGCTGCCCGATCCCGATCATCCATTGCGAGGCCTGCGGACCCGTGCCGGTCCCGGTGGCCGACCTGCCGGTGAAGCTCCCCGAGGAGGTCTCCTTCGACGTGCCCGGCAACCCGCTGGAGCGCGACCACGCCTGGCGCGACGTCCCCTGCCCCACCTGCGGCCAGCCGGCGCGACGCGAGACCGACACCATGGACACCTTCGTGGATTCGTCCTGGTACTACGCCCGCTTCACCGCGCCCTGGCTGCAGGACGCGCCCACGGACCGCACGGCCGTCGACCAGTGGCTCGCCGTCGACCAGTATATCGGCGGGATCGAGCACGCGATCCTGCACCTGCTCTACGCCCGCTTCTTCATGCGGGCGATGAAGGCCACCGACTGGTCCGGCGTCTCCGAGCCCTTCGACGGCCTGTTCACGCAGGGCATGGTCGTCCATGAGACCTACAAGGATGCGGCCGGCGCCTGGGTGCCCCCCGCCGACATCCGGATCTCGGCCGAGTCCGGCACCCGCGAAGCGTTTCACGTGAAAACGGCGGAGCCGATCACGATCGGCGCCATCGAGAAGATGTCCAAGTCGAAGAAGAACGTCGTCGACCCGGACGACATCATCGCCAGCTACGGTGCCGACACGGCGCGCTGGTTCATGCTCTCCGACTCTCCGCCGGAGCGCGACGTGATCTGGACCGAGGACGGCGTCCAGGGCGCGGCCCGCTTCGTCCAGCGCGTCTGGCGCCTCGTCTCCCTGGCAAGCACCGTCGAAACCACGACCGGCGCGAGCGACGCCGTCCTGCGCAAGGCTGCCCACAAGGCCCTGGCCGCCGTGGAGGAGGACGTGGAGCGCCTGCGCTTCAACCGCTGCGTGGCCCACATCTACACCCTCGCCAACGCCCTCGACGACGCGCTGCGGGGCGGCGTCTCGCGGGCCATCGCCGGGGAAGCGGCCGGGATCCTGACCCAGCTGATCGCCCCGATGATGCCGCACCTCGCCGAGGAATGCTGGCAGGCCCTCGGCCGCGACGGTCTCGCCGCCCAGGCGCCCTGGCCGGAGGTCGATCGCGCGCTGCTGGTGGAGGACAGCGTCACCCTGCCGGTCCAGCTCAACGGCAAGAAGCGGGCGGATGTCACGGTGCCGCGCAGCGCCGACGTCGCCGCCGTCCAGGCCCTGGTGCTGGCCGACGAAGCGGTGCAGCGCGCCCTCGAAGGCCGCAGCCCGAAGAAGGTCATCGTGGTCCCGGGCCGGATCGTGAACCTCGTGGTCTGAGCGGGTTCCCGACCTCCCTCCACGAGGGAGGGGGACGCCCCCGCTGTCCACACCCCCGATCCGGCGACCATGATCCTGCCGGATAGGAAACGTAAAGCTTGGGGCGAATAGGCTGTCGTCGAACCCCGGTTCGCCGTACAGACGGGCGGGACGAGACAGCGGGACGGCGGCGGGCATGATGCGCTTGGCAAACAGGGCAGTGGCGGTTCGGGCAATGGCGGCCGGCACGGTCGGCCGCGCCCTGCGGGTCGCGGCCGTCGCCGCCCTGGCGCTCAACCTGTCGGCCTGCTTCCGTCCCCTCTACGGACCCACCGCCTCGGGCGAGCCGATGGCCGCCCTCCTCGCCTCCGTCCAGGTGGACGACGTGGCGATGGCCCAGGGTCAGGAGCGTCTGGGCCATTACCTGCGCAGCGAGCTCATCTTCGATCTCGACGGCTCGGGCCAGCCTTCCACCAAGCGCTACCGCCTGAAGATGCAGGGCAGCGAGTCGGTGCAGACCCCGATCGTTTCCTCGCAGACCGGTCGCGCCGAGGCCGGCACCATCGTCGGAACGGTGAAGTACGCCCTGGAAGACCTCAGCGGCACGAAGATCATCAGCGAGGGCGTGGCGACCTCCACCGCCACCTACGACCGCTCGATCCAGCGCTTCGCCAGCCTGCGCGCCGCCCGCGACGCCGAGATCCGCCTCGCCAAGGTCCTGGCCGAGCAGATCAAGACCCGCATCGCCTCCGTGCTGGTGACGAAGCCCTGAGCCGAGCCCTGCCGTGACCGCCGTCAAGGCCAGCGACGTCGACGGCCTGATCCGGCGCGGACCCGATCCGCGCATCGCGATCCTGCTCGTCTACGGCCCGGATACGGGCCTCGTCTTCACCCGCGCCAAGGCCCTGGCGGAGGCCTTCGTCAGCGACCCGGGCGACCCCTTCGCCATGGTGAAGATCGACGGGGACGTGCTGGCCCAGGATCCCGGACGCCTCGTAGACGAGGCCGGCACGGTCGGACTGTTCGGCGGCAGCCGCACGATCTGGGTCCGGTCCGGCAGCCGCAACTACGCGCCCGCCGTCGAGGCCGCCCTCAAGGCCGAGATCCAGAACGCCCGCATCGTGGTGGAGGGCGGCGACCTCGCCAAGAGCGCGCCCCTGCGGACCCTCTGCGAGAAGTCGCCGAAGGCCCTCGCCCTGCCCTGCTATCCCGACGACGAGCGGGCGCTCGGCGACCTCATCGACCGCACCCTTCAGGACCAGGGCCTGCGCATCGCCCGCGAGGCCCGGGACGTGCTCGCCACCAGCCTCGGCGGCGACCGCGGCGCCAGCCTGTCGGAGATCGAGAAGCTCGCGCTCTACGCCCAGGGGCAGGGCAGCGTCAGCCTTGACGATGTGGAGGCGGTGGTCAGCGACGTCGCCGGCAGCGTGCTCAACACGCTGATCGATGCGGCCTTCGCCGGCCGCAGCGGCGAGGTCGAGCGCGACTATCGCCGCTTCCGCCACGAGGGCATGGACCCATCGGTGATGCTGGGCTCGGCCCTGCGGCACGCCCTGACCCTGCTGGCGACACGGCTTGCCGGGGAGGGCCAGAGCGCCAGCCTGATGGTGGCGAACTGGCGCGGCCTGCATTTCAGGCGCAAGGCCCTGGTGGAAACCCAGCTCGCGCGCTGGTCGCCCCCGGCCCTGCGCCACGCGGTCCAGCTGCTGCAGGACTCCGTCCTGGCCTGCCGCCGGGCGACCCCGGACCTCGCCCACGCCCACGCGTCGAGCACGCTCCTGCGCATCGCCGGCGAGGCGGCCCGGCGGCGATAGCGATCGGTCGGGGTCAGGCCTCCGCCTGCCCCAGGTTGAAGCGCTGGCACAGGGCTTCGAGCTCGGCCGCGTTCTCGTAGCGAATGCGGATCTCGCCCGCGCCGGCCACCTTGGTCTTCACCGCCACGGTCATGCCGAGGGCCCGGGCCATGGCCTGTTCCAGGGTGCGGATCTCGGCATCCTTCTCCGCCGCGCGCCGCGGCCGGCCGGGGCGGGGACCGTCACCCTCCGGCACCTCGGCGGAGGCCAGGGCCTCGACCTCGCGCACCGACAGGCCCTCCTCCACGATCCGACGGGCAACGCCCTCGGCGTCCCGTACGGCCAGGAGCGCGCGGGCATGGCCCGCGGTGATCTCACCGGCCACGACCCGGTCCTGGATCGTCGGGGCGAGCTGGAGCAGGCGCAGGGTGTTGGCCAGGTGGCTGCGGCTCTTGCCCAGGATCTCGGCGAGTTCGCTCTGGCTGTACTGGAACTCGCTCATCAGGCGCTCGTAGCCCGCGGCCTCCTCGATGGCGTTGAGGTCGGTGCGCTGGACGTTCTCCAGGATGGCGAATTCCAGCGAGGTCCGGTCGTCGATCTCCACCGTGACCACGGGCACCTCGTGCAGGCCTGCCCGCTGGGCCGCACGCCAGCGGCGCTCGCCCGCCACGATCTCGTAGGTGTCCGGCACGCCGGCGAGGGCCCGCACCACGATGGGCTGGATGATGCCGCGCAGCTTGATCGAGGCCGAGAGTTCCTCGAGATCCGACTCGTTGAAGCGGCGGCGCGGGTTGCGCGGGTTGGGACGCAGGAATTCCACCGCGACCTTGCGCTGCTCCTGCGACTTGCTCGCCTCGGCGCTGTCATCGCCGAAATCGCCGATCAGGGCCGCGAGGCCGCGCCCGAGCCGGGGCCGCACCACATCATCCGCCATCGCCACCTGCTTCAACTCCGAACCTTGGGGACACGCTTGTCATACGGCGAGGGCAGGGCGCCCCCGCATCGTCACGCCGCGACGGGGAGGCGCCCCTCGCGCTGGATGATCTCGGAAGCGAGGCGCAGGTAGGCCTGCGAGCCCGCGCATTTGAGATCGTAGAGCAGGACCGGCTTGCCGTGCGACGGCGCCTCGGACACCCGAACGTTGCGGGGGATCATGGTCTCGTAGACCTTCTCGCCCATGAAGCTGCGCACATCCGCCACCACCTGCGCCGACAGGTTGTTGCGGGGATCGAACATGGTCAGGACGATGCCCTGGATGGTCAGGCGCGGATTGAGCGCGCCGCGCACCTGCTCCACCGTGCGCAGCAGCTGGCTCAGGCCCTCCAGGGCGAAGAACTCGCATTGCAGGGGCACCAGCACCGCGTCGGAGGCGGCGAGGGCATTGATGGTCAGCAGGTTCAGGGAGGGCGGGCAATCGATCAGGACGTAGGTCACGCCGGCCGTGGCGCCCGCTTCGCCGACACTCTTGAGGACGTTGCGCAGGCGATGGGCGCGGTCCGGCGCGCTCGCCATCTCCATCTCCAGGCCGAGCAGGTCCATGGTGGAGGGCGCCACCATCAGGCGCGGCACCGCGGTGGGGATGCAGGCCTGGCCCAGGGACGCCTCCCCGGCGAGCACGTGGTAGGTCGAGACCTTGCGCTGGCGGCGGTCGATGCCGAGGCCCGTCGAGGCATTGCCCTGCGGATCGAGGTCGATCACCAACACGCTCTCACCGATGGCCGCCAGCGCCGTGCCGAGGTTGATCGCGGTGGTCGTCTTGCCGACGCCACCCTTCTGGTTGGCCAGGGCCAGGATGCGCAGCGGCCGATCCGGATTGCCGCCGGTCGTCGGTACGGGAGTCGGAGCGCTTGTCATGAATCCACGCGAGATAGGGTCGTGACGCGGACGATCCGCGCTTCCGACTCGGTTCGGCTCGGCACGAGATCGTAAACGAATCTCCACCGTTGCGCGGCCTCGGTCAATTCCGATTGGACATCCCGTCCTTTCGGAAACAGGCCGACCGTGCCGGTTGTCAACAGCGGCTCCGCCCAGGCGAGCAGCTGGGCGAGGGGCGCGAGGGCCCGGGCGCAGACCACCGCGACGCCGCGATGGGCCGCGATGACCTGCTCGATCCGGGCATTGTGGACCTTGGCCGGTGCGCCGGTCAGGCGCGCGGTCTCGGTGAGAAAGGCGCATTTGCGCGCGTTGCTCTCGACGAGATCGACCTGAAACCCGGGGCGCTCATGCCCCGCGATGGCCAGGACGAGGCCGGGGAGTCCGGCCCCTGCCCCGAGGTCGAGCCAGGTCTCCGCCTCCGGCGCGATGGCTCGAAGCTGGAGCGCATCGGCGATGTGACGGGTCCAGACCTCGGTCAGGGTCGCGGGCCCGACGAGGTTCTTCACGGTCTGCCAGCGCCGCAGCTGCGCGACGTAGAGGTCGAGGCGCTGCGCTGTTTCACGTGAAACACCCGCACTGGCCAGGACCCGATCGCGGTCGCGATCAGAGGCCATGCGCGGCCCCGCGGTCGGCCCGGCGGGCATGGGCCGCCAGGAGGGTGAGGGCGGCCGGAGTCACACCCTCGATCCGTGCCGCCTGCCCCAGCGTTCCCGGGCGCACGGCTTCGAGCTTGAGCCGCATCTCGTTCGACAGGCCGGGAATGCCCGCATAATCCAGACGGATCGGCAGGGCGACCGCCTCGTCCCGGCGGAAGGCGGCGATGTCCGCCTGCTGCCGATCGAGGTAGACGGCGTAGGTGGCGTCGGTGCAGAGCCGCTCGGCCACGCGGGGCGGGACCGCTGAGAGCTCCGGCCAGACTGCGCAGAGGCGCGCCCAGTCGATGTCCGGGTAGGACAGAAGCTGGAAGGCGGAGCGGCGGATACCGTCCTGATTGAGCGCGATCCCGACGGCCTGGGCCTGGTTCGGGGTCAGGCTCAGGCGGTCGAGCTGGCCGCGCGCCCCGTCCAGGGCCGTCTGCGCGGTGGCGAAATGCATGGCACGGCGCTGTCCGACGCAGCCGAGGGCGGCGCCCTTGGGCGTCAGGCGCTCGTCGGCATTGTCGATGCGCAGGGACAGCCGGTACTCGGAACGCGAGGTGAACATGCGGTAGGGCTCGCTCACCCCATGGGTGACGAGGTCGTCGATCATCACGCCAAGATAGGACTCGGCCCGGTCGAAGGTGGCGAGGGCCGAACCGCCGGCGAGGCGGGCGGCGTTGATCCCGGCCACGAGCCCCTGCCCGGCCGCTTCCTCGTAGCCGGTGGTGCCGTTGATCTGCCCGGCCAGGAACAGGCCCGGCAGGCGCTTGGCCTGGAGGGTGGCATTGAGTTCGCGCGGATCGACGTAGTCGTACTCGATGGCGTAGCCCGGCCGCAGGATGGTGGCCCGCTCCAGTCCAGGGATCAACGCGATGACGTCGCGCTGGACGCTCTCGGGAAGCGCGGTGGAGATGCCGTTCGGGTAGACGGTCGGGTCGTCGAGGCCCTCGGGCTCCAGGAAGATCTGGTGACCCTCGCGGTCGCCGAAGCGGACGACCTTGTCCTCGATGGACGGGCAGTAGCGCGGGCCCCGGCTGGCGATGCCGCCGGAATACATCGGCGAGCGGTGCAGGTTGGCGCGGATGAGGTCGTGGACGGCCTGGGTCGTACGGGTGATGCCGCACTGGATCTGCGGGGTGGTGATCCGCTCGGTGAGGGTCGAGAACGGCACCGGGTCCGCATCCGCCGACTGCATCTCCAGGCCGGACCAGTCGATGCTGCCTCCGTCGAGACGGGCCGGGGTGCCGGTCTTCAGCCGCCCGAGGGCGAAACCGGCGCGGTCGAGGGTCTGGGCCAGGCCCACGGACGGGGCCTCGCCGACCCGGCCGGCCGGGATCCGGGTCTCGCCGATATGGATGAGGCCGCGCAGGAAGGTGCCGGTGGTGAGGACGACGGCGGCGCAGGGGAGGGTGCGTCCATCGGCCAGGAGCACCGCGGAGACGCGCCCCTGCGCGAGGGCGAGATCGGCCACCTCCCCCTCGATCACCCGCAGGTTCGCGGTCTCGGCGATGGCCGCCTGCATCGCGCGGGCGTAGAGCTTGCGATCGGCCTGGGTGCGCGGGCCACGCACCGCCGGACCCTTCCGCCGGTTGAGCAGCCGGAACTGGATGCCGGCTGCGTCGGCGACGCGCCCCATCAGGCCGTCGAGGGCATCGACCTCGCAGACCAGATGTCCCTTGCCCAGGCCCCCGATGGCGGGGTTGCAGGACATGGCGCCGATGGTGGCGGCCTGATGGGTCACGAGCGCCGTCCGCGCGCCGATCCGGGCGGCGGCCGCAGCCGCCTCGACGCCGGCATGGCCTCCACCGACGACGATGACGTCGTAGGAATCAGGTTTCTGGTGCATGGGATCGATTAAGCGGCTGGGGCGCCGATGGTCAATCGATGGATCGGCAGCGACGTGGTTTTCACGTGAAACCGAAGCCTCGTGGTCCCAGGGTCACAGGGCGCGGAGGGACGGGCTCACTTTCCGATGCAGAAGCCGGCGAACAGCCGATCCAGCATTTCCTCGACGCCGACATGTCCGGCCACTTCGCCGAGCGCCCGGACCGCCAGCCGCAGATCCTCGGCGGCCAGCTCGGGCAGGACCGTCCCCGCCAACAGCCGATCGAGATGCTCGCGACAGCGGGTCAGGCCCAGCCGGTGACGTTCGCGCGTGATCAGGGCGTCTCCGCTCCCGACCGCTCGGGAGACCTGATCCTCGATGGCCGCCAACAACCGGTCGAGACCCAGACCGGTCAGGGCCGAGATGGCGATTGCACCGTCCGGCAGGGGGGCGGCGGGATCGAGGTCGCCCTTGGTCCGCACGCGAAGCACCGGCCCATCCGGCATCGGCTCGGCCGTCGACGTCTCCGCATCCGGGCCCGCGAGCATCACCACGAGGTCGGCCTGCCGCATCCGGGCCCGCGTCCGCCGGATGCCTTCCGCCTCGATGGCATCGCCCGCCACGCGCAGACCGGCGGTGTCCACGAGGATCACCGGCAACCCGCCGAGGTCGCAGCGCACCTCGATGACGTCGCGGGTCGTGCCGGGGATCGCCGAGACGATCGCCGCCTCGCGTCGGCTCAGGGCGTTCAGCAGCGTCGACTTGCCGGCATTGGGCGGCCCCGCCAGGACGACGGTGAAGCCGTCCCGCAGGCGCTCACCGCGCCGGGCATCGGCCAGAACCAGCGCGACCTCGTCGCGGATCGCCCGCGCCTTCCGCGCCAGGGCGGCATCCAGGGCCGCGTCGTCGACATCGCCCTCGTCGGAGAAATCGAGGGCCGCCTCGACGCCGGCCAGCAGATCGATGAGGCGCTCACGCCAATCGACCACGCGCGTGCCGAGGGCTCCGTCGAGCTGGCGCAGGGCCTGGCGTCGCTGCGCCTCGGTCTCGGCGTCGATGAGGTCGGCGATGCCCTCGGCCTCGGTGAGGTCCAGGCGGCCGTTGAGGAAGGCCCGGCGGGTGAAGGCCCCGGGTTCGGCCGGTCGACATTGCGGGATCTCGGCCAGGGCGCGCAGGACCGCGCTGCGGACCGCGAGGCCGCCATGCAGGTGCAGCTCCACCATGTCTTCGCCGGTGAAGCTGGCGGGACCCGGCATCCAGGCGACCAGGGCTTGGTCGAGGGGCGTGCCGTCGGGCGCGCGCAGCGTACGGAGGGACAGGCGCCGGGGCGGGGGGAGGGGGCCGGAGAGGGCGCGGATCACGGCGGCCGAGGCCGGGCCGGAGATCCGGATCACGCCGATGGCCGATCGACCGGGGCCGGTGGCGGGCGCGAAGAGGGTAGGCGGTTCGGTCATCGGGGCGGTGCCCTGGAAGCCGACACCGGGCGCGTCAGGCATTCGTCAACCAGCTAATGAACTTGTTTCAGCCGGAAATTGTCAGGTGAGGGCGAACCATGGCCGGTCCCGGATGCGCGCGCGATCCGGGGCCGGCCCAGTCGGCCTCAGGTGTTCATCGAGTCGAAGAAGTCGTTGTTGCTCTTCGTCTGGCGCAGCTTGTCCATGAGGAACTCGATCGCGTCGGTGACGCCCATCGGGTTGAGGATGCGGCGCAGGACGTAGGTCTTCTTAAGCGCATCCGGCGGCACCAGGAGCTCTTCCTTGCGGGTGCCCGAGCGGGTGATGTCGATGGCCGGGAAGATGCGCTTGTCGGAAACCTTACGGTCGAGAATGATCTCGGAGTTACCGGTGCCCTTGAACTCCTCGAAGATCACCTCGTCCATGCGCGAGCCGGTGTCGATGAGCGCGGTGGCGATGATCGAGAGCGAGCCGCCCTCCTCGATGTTGCGGGCGGCACCGAAGAAGCGCTTCGGGCGCTGCAGGGCGTTGGCGTCGACGCCGCCGGTGAGCACCTTGCCGGAGGACGGCACCACGGTGTTGTAGGCGCGGCCGAGGCGGGTGATCGAATCCAGCAGGATGACCACGTCGCGGCCGTGCTCGACGAGGCGCTTGGCCTTCTCGATCACCATCTCGGCGACCTGCACGTGGCGGGTGGCCGGCTCGTCGAAGGTCGAGGCGATGACCTCGCCCTTCACCGAGCGAATCATGTCGGTCACTTCCTCGGGGCGCTCGTCGATGAGCAGCACGATGAGGTAGCATTCCGGGTGGTTGATGGTGATCGACTGCGCGATGTTCTGCATCAGCACGGTCTTGCCGGTGCGCGGCGGCGCCACGATCAGGGCGCGCTGGCCCTTGCCGATCGGGGCGACGATGTCGATGATCCGCGGCGAGAAGTCCTTCTTCGGCGGATTGTCCAGTTCGAGCTTGAAGCGCTGCGTCGGGAACAGCGGCGTCAGGTTGTCGAAGTGGACCTTGTGCTTGATCTTCTCCGGGTTCTCGAAGTTGATCGTATTGACCTTCAGCAGCGCGAAGTAGCGCTCGCCGTCCTTGGGTCCGCGGATCGGTCCCTCGACGGTGTCGCCGGTGCGCAGGCCGAAGCGACGGATCTGAGTCGGCGAAATGTAGATGTCGTCGGGACCCGGCAGGTAGTTCGAGTCGGACGAGCGCAGGAAGCCGAAGCCGTCCTGCAGCACCTCGACGGTGCCGGCCCCGATGATCTCGACCTCCTTGGCAGCGAGCTGCTTCAGGATCGCGAACATCAGCTCCTGCTTGCGCATGGTCGAGGCGTTCTCGACCTCGACCTCTTCGGCGAAGGCGATCAGGTCGGTCGGCGTCTTGGACTTAAGGTCCTGGAGCTTGACCTCGCGCATGCCGTCGAGATCGGCGGCGACGATGCCGCCCTCGGCCGGGCTTTCCACGGGGAGGGTCTCGTACGGTGACGTCATGGGGGATTCAGAACCGGCGGGAAGGGCGAGGCGGGGCAGAGGGTCGGAAATGGCAGTCGGGGAGTTTGGTCGCCGGGCGCCGTTTCGGCGCCGATCAGTCGGTCCGTCCTGGGGAAAGACGGCTCCGCGCATCGTCTTGGCGGAGCCAGGGGCTCACGGATGCAACGCGGCGTAACGAGGAGAGGCCTCACCGGTAGCGCGTTTCTCGGGTTTTCGCAAGGTCCGTCCGCCGGGGCGCCTGCAACGGCCCCTCAGCGGCGGCGCAGGCGCACGTAGAGGGCCCCGGCGCCACCGTGATGGCGGGCCGCCTCCTCGAATCCGAGAACCACGGTGCGCAGCTCCGGCGCGCGCAGCCAATGGGGCACGCTGCGGCGGAGCACCCCCCGCTCGGAGAAGGCATCGTCGTAGGTCGGGCCGCCCTTGCCGGTGACCACGAGGACGTGGGTGTGGCCCGTCGCGCGGGCCCGCATCAGGAAGCCGATCAGCGCCCCGTGCGCCTCCGCCTGGTACATTCCGTGGAGGTCGATGCGGGCATCGACCTGGAGGGCGCCGCGGCGTAGGGCGAGGCGGACGCGGCGCTCGAGGCCCGGCGCGGTCGGCGCAGCCGGTGTCAGGACAGGCGCCGGTGGCGCCGGTGGCGGATTCGGCTTCAGTGCGGCGCGCTTGGCCAGCGTCCGGGGCATCGGCTTCGGGGGCGCGGGCTTCGGGGGCGCGGGCTTCGTCGAGACGGGTTTGTTCGGCACGGCTTTCGGGGGCGCGCCCTTGGGTAGCGCGTTCTTGGGTAGCGCGTTCTTGGCCGAGGCGGGCGTCGTCGCCGGAGCGGGCGTGGCGTCGGAGGGCTTGCCCGCCGCGCCCCGCCCCGTGATGCGGCCGCGCAGCGGCGTGATCAGCCGGGCGATCTCGCCCCACAGGTAGGCGTCCTCTCCCGAGAGGCCGCGCGGGCGCCGGGGCGTCTTCATGGCGCCGATGCCCCGGATTTCGGGAGCAGGACCACGAAGCCGACGGCGTCGCGCAGGTTGCCGGCGGCGATGCCGGCCTCTGCACCGGTGCCGAGATAGAGGTCGCCGCGGGCCGGGCCGACGATGGCCGAACCGGTATCAGCGGCGACGACGAGGCGCCCCGGCTCGGCAGCACCGGCGATCCGGCCCTCGAGCCAGAACGGCAGGCCGTAGCGCCAGAGGGTGGCGTCCACCGCGAGGTTGCGGCCGGGGCTCAGGGGCACGCCGGCCCCGCCGGGCGGCCCAAGGCTCGGGTCGTCGATCTCGGCTAGGCGGAAGAAGATGTAGGAGGCGTTCGCGCGCATCAGCCGGGCGGCGTGCTGGGGGTTCGCCCGCAGCCAGCCGGTCCAGCGGGCCAGGGTGAGACCGTCGAGGGGCAGGTGCCCCTCCGCCACGATGAGCTTGCCGATGGAGGTGTAGGGCCGGCCGTTGCGGCCGTCGTAGAGGACCCGGACCGAGCGCCCATCGGTCAGGCGGACCCGGCCGGAGCCCTGGACCTGGAGCACGAACAGGTCGACGGCGTCGCGCAGGTAGAGGAGCGGGTGGGCCCGGGCGCCCAGGGCCCCGTCCTCGATCGCGGCCCGGTCGGGATAGGCCTCGAAGCCGTCACCGGTCCGGCGCGCGGCACGCAGGGCGGGGTCGAGGCCGGGCCGCGTCTCGCCGGGCTCCAGGCTGACGAGGTCGTCGGGCCGGGCCAGCACCGCAGCGGTGAATTCCGGGCTCGGGGTCGCTGCGCCGACGAGTTCCGGCTCGAAGTAGCCGGTGAGGAAGCCCGTGCGCGTCTCGGGCTTGCCCCCGGCCGGGGGCCTGACGATCCGATAGGGCGTGAAGGCCTCGGCGAAGAAGCGGGCGGCCTCGGCGTCCGGCACGGACTCGGCTCTCGTGCAGGCGGCCCGGAGCGCCTCGGGCGCGCCCGCGACCGTGGCGGGCTGGGGCGTGGCCGGCGGCGTCCGGCAGGTCCGGCGGAAGGCCGCGAGGGTCGCGGCGGCGTCGGGTCCGGGGAAACCCGGCAGGGATGCGGGATCGACGGGCTCCAGCACGGCCCCGCCCACGCGAAACGGCTCGGCCGCGGGGGCGGCCGAGCCGGGGGAGGGGAGAGCGAGGGCGGCGAGGAGACTCGCCGCGGGACGGGAGAACCGGTTCACGCGACCTTGGACAGCGTCGGGCTCAGACGCCGGCTTCCGTGGCGACGAGCTGCCAGTTCGGGTCGCGGGTGCCGAGGGTCCGGGCGAAGGTCCAGACGTCCGGCACCTCGACCACCGCCTCGGCGCTGCCGTCGGTCACCTGGCCCTGCGCGTTGCGGGTGGCGGTGATGAGGTGGGAGAGGAAGTGCACGGTGATCTGCGCGACGCGGTTCTTCACGTCGACGGCCACGATCTCGGCCTTGTCGAGGGAGACGAAGGTGGTCTCCACGGTCTCGCGTCGCGCCTCGCGGGCGTCGATCTCGCGCTCGAAGCCCTCGCAGACCTCACGGGAGAGCAGGCTGCGCAGGGTCTTGCGGTCGCCCTTGGCGAAGGCGATCACGATGGCCTCGTAGGCGCTGCGGGCGCCCTCCACGAAGGCGCGCGGATCGAAGGCGGGCTCGACCTGGACGACGGCTTCGAGGCCCTGGGCAATGGCCGAGCCGGGCTCGGCGATGCCGCGCCAGTCGCGCACGTCAGTCTTCACCGCGGTCTGGCCGCGATCGGCCTGGGGCTGGACCCGGTCGGCGCCGGGCAGGCGCACGACGTTGTCGCCGTCCCCGCGGCCGGCCGGCGGCTCGGTGCGGCTGCGGTCCACCGGCTTGAACGGCGAGCGCTCCGTGCCGGTCTTCTGCCCGAGCACCGAGCGCAGGCGCCAGATGACGAAGACCGCCAGCGCGAGAAAGATCAGGGTCGTCAAGTCGAAGGAGTCCTGCATCACTGATCCGATCGTGGCCGTGGCACGAATACGTTACTTCACGGGGCTCTGGAAACCCGGCCCGGGTCCTCGGCTGACATGCGTGGCCGAGACACGCCCGGCCGGATAGGTCCGGCCCAGGAAAATCTGGCCAAAGGAAATCTGGCCAAAGGAAAATCTGGCCAAGGAAGATCCGGCCAGGACAGATCTGGCCAGGACAGTTCTGGCCATGTCGCGCATTCCCCGGGTCCCGCGCAAGGCGCAGGCCGGGTTCGGCGCGCGGAGGCTCGCGCGGGGTCGAACCTCCGGGGTCGTGCGGAGATATGGATATCGCGGGCCATGAATCCAGGCGAGGGCGCGCGCCTGCGCCGCCTTGACCCGGCGGCGGCCCCGACCGGTCCTGCGGAGCGGGCCCCGGGCTCGCCTTGTCCCGTGCGGGCGAGCGTGATAGCGCGCTATCGCGCGGACCGGGCGGTGGCGGCATGTCGGTGTGCATGTCGGTGTGCAGGCCGGGGCGCCTGGTTCCGGGCGACCGGGATCGGCGCCCGTCACGGGTTCGCCCCCGGGACCTGAGCGCACCAGACCCGGGCCCCGCCGCGCCCCGACGATCCAGGAAGAGGACAGAACGCCATGGCCGACACTCCGGCACCGAACGGCAACGGTGGCGCCACGGCGCAGACCGACGACGCCACGCCGACGATCAACTCGCTCGCGCAGTACACCAAGGATCTCTCCTTCGAGAATCCGAATGCGCCGCGCTCCCTGCAGCCGCAGGAGAGCGGACCGCAGATCAACATCCAGGTGAACGTCAACGCCAAGCAGGTGGCCGAGTTCGACTTCGAGGTCGACCTGACCCTGGAAGGCGATGCCAAGATCGCCAACGAGGTGCTGTTCGCCTTCGAGCTGACCTATTCGGGCATCTTCCGCATGCGCAACATCCCGCAGGACCAGCTCCACCCGGCGGTGATGATCGAGTGCCCGCGCCTGCTCTTCCCCTTCGCGCGCCAGATCGTCGCCGAGGCCGTGCGCAACGGTGGCTTCCCGCCCCTCTACATCGACCCGATCGACTTCGTCGGCCTCTACCGTCAGAAGGCCATGGAAGCCCAGGCCCAGGGCGAGACCGGCCCGCTCAACTCCTGAGCTGAGGGCGCGCCTCGCCGGACCCGTCCGCCCGGGCGGGATTCGGGATCCTGAGGAGCGAAGGCCGGACTCGAGAAGGCCGGACTCGCGAAGGCCGGACTTGCGGATCGAAGGCCGGACTTGGCCGTTACTCGCAGCCAGTCCGGCCGCGGCCCCCGTGCCGCCGGTCGCCGGATCGCCTCAGCCCCGGGATCGCATGCTCGCCACACACCACCTCGCCCTGATCAACGTCTTCACGGGCGACATCCAGGGCGGGCTCGGCCCCTTCCTCGGCACCTGGCTCGCCGAGTCGGCCTCCTGGAGCCCCTCGCGGGTGGGCTTCGTCACCACCCTGGTGGGCATCGGCTCCCTCCTCCTCAGCGGTCCCTTCGGCGCCCTGGTCGACCGCCTCGGCCGGCCCCGGATGCTGATCGCCGTCGCCTGCGGGGCAATCCTGTGCGGCACCCTGCTGCTGCTGCCGGCCCGGGGCGTGATCCCGGTCTTCGCCGCGCAGATGATGGCGGCGGCCGGCGGCACGCTGCTGCTGCCCGCGGTCACCGCGCTCACCCTCGGCATCGTCGGCAAGGACCGCTTTCCCCGGCAGCAGGGCCGCAACCAGGCCTTCAACCATCTCGGCATCCTGCTGGCGGCCGGCGGCATCAGCCTCGGCACCGGCTGGTTCGGCCCGGCCATCGCCTTCTGGGTGCTCGGTGGCATGGCGGTCCTGGCCATCCTCGCCACCGTCACCACGCCGGGCCACTGCTACAACGAGCGCCGGGCCGTGGGCTGGCAGGAGGATGGCGACGACAAGCCGGAGCGCGCCGGCCTGCGCAGCATCGTGGCCAACCGCAAGCTCCTGGTCCTCGCCGTGGCGCTGGCGCTGTTCAACCTCGGCAACGGCGGCATGCTCTCCCTGCTCGGCCAGAAGCTCGTCGCCACCGCTGCCGACGCCACGAGCTGGACCGCCCGCTACGTCATGGTGGCGCAGCTGGTGATGATCCCGGTGGCCCTGTTCGCCGGCTCCCTGGCCGACCGGCGCGGGCGGCGCCAGCTCCTCATCGCGGCCTGCGCGGTGCTGCCGGTGCGGGCCGCGCTCTCGGCCTTCATCGACGATCCCCTCTGGCTGATCTCCGCCGAGATCCTCGACGGCGTCGCCTCCGGGATCATCGGCGTCGCGGTGCCGGTGGTGGTCGCCGACCTGACCTGGGGCTCCGGCCGCACCCAGACGGCGCTGGGCTCCCTCAACGCCATCCAGGGCATCGGCGGCGCCCTCTCGGCCTGGTACGGCGGCCTCGCCCAGGCGATGCTCGGCTGGACCGGGGCCTTCCTGGCCCTCGGCGCTCCGGCCCTCGTCGCCCTCGCCCTCGTGCTGTGGCTCGACACCACCAGCGAGGGCCGCGGCAGGCGCCAAGGCAACGCCCGGAAGGACAACGGCCGGAAGGGCGACGGCCGGAAGGGCAACGGGCAGACGGGCGACGGGTCGTCGACGGACCCTGATGCCGAGAGCGGGCGCGGGCCCGACCGCGGCACCGACCCGCTTCGCCGCGCCCCGCAGCCGGAGACAGCCTGAGGGCGGATTGCCGCCCGGCGGAACAGGCCGCCCCCGCCCCGGTTTGGCGAGGACGCCTCAGCCACCGGAGCTCCCGACGATGCATGATCGACCCGACGGACGGACCCTGCGGGTCACCGAGCCGCGCGCCGTCCCCTGGCTCAGCATCGTGTTCGGCTACGGCCCGATGCTGCCCTTCGCCGCCGGTGCGCTGGTCGCCTGGGGCTGGCGCGGCACGCCCCTCGGGCAGGTCGCCGCCGCGCTGATGATCCTCTGGGGCTGCGCCATCCTGCTGTTCCTGTCGGGCGTGCGCCGCGGCGTCAGCTTCCGCACCGAGGGCGGGGCGACCGTCGCCCAGATCGCCACCATGATCGGCCTCTTCAGCCTCGGCTTCGCCGCCCTGGTGCTGGCGACCCTGGACCGGGCCGTGCCCGCCCTGGTCCTGCTCCTCCTCGGCTTCACCGCGATCGCGATCCTCGATCCGATCGCGGCCCGGCGCGGAGAGGCACCGCTGTTCTTCGCCCGCCTGCGCCCGGTGCAGATCCCCATCGCGATCCTGAGCCTCGCGGCGCTGCTCGCCCTGGCCCTCTGAGGCCCGACGCGCCGAGGCCCGACACGCTTGCCGCCCCCGGCCACCCGCGATAGAGCCCCCGGGACCCCGAACAGCCCCGACGGACGCGAAGATCACCATGGCCAAGGCCGATTCGAATAAGGCCGACACCCTGAAGCCGCGCCTGCCGCGCGGTTTCGTCGACCGGCGCGCGGATGAGATCGCCGCCCAGCACCGCATGCTGGAGACGATCCGGCAGAGCTTCGAGCTCTACGGTTTCGAGGCGCTGGAGACGCCCTTCGTCGAGTACACCGAGGCGCTGGGCAAGTTCCTGCCCGACCTCGACCGGCCGAACGAGGGCGTGTTCTCGTTCCAGGACGACGACGAATCCTGGCTCTCGCTGCGCTACGACCTGACCGCGCCCCTGGCCCGGCACGTGGCGGAGCACTTCGACGCGATCCCGAAGCCCTATCGCAGCTTCCGTGCGGGCTACGTCTTCCGCAACGAGAAGCCGGGCCCGGGCCGCTTCCGCCAGTTCATGCAGTTCGACGCCGACATCGTCGGGGCCGGCTCGGTGGCGGCGGATGCCGAGATCTGCCTGCTGATGGCCGACACCCTGGAGAAGCTCGGGCTGACCGGGCAGTACGTGGTGAAGGTCAACAACCGGAAGGTGCTCGACGGCCTGATGGAGTCGATCGGGCTGAGCGGTCCCGACAAGGCCGGCCAGCGCCTGACCGTGCTGCGGGCGATCGACAAGCTCGACCGCCTCGGCGAGACCGGCGTGCGCGAGCTGCTGGGCGCCGGCCGCAAGGACGAGAGCGGCGACTACACCAAGGGCGCCGGGCTGGAGGATGCCGCGATCGGGCGCGTCCTGGCTTTCACCGGCTGGACCGGAACCGGATCGGCGCCGGCCGACAACGCCACCACCCTGGCGAATTTCGAGGCGTCGCTCGCGGGCAGCGCCATCGGCCTGGAGGGCGTGCGCGAACTCGCCGACATGGCGGCCCTGTTCGCCGCGGCCGGCTACGACGACCGCATCCGCATCGACCCCTCCGTGGTGCGCGGGCTCGAATACTATACCGGCCCGGTCTACGAGGCGGAGCTGACCTTCCCGGTCACCAACGAGGACGGACAGCTGGTGCGCTTCGGCTCGGTCTCGGGCGGCGGGCGCTACGACGGCCTCGTCGGGCGCTTCCGGGCCGAGCCGGTGCCCGCCACCGGCTTCTCCATCGGCGTCTCGCGCCTGTTCTCGGCGCTGCAGCTGGTGAAGAGCCCGCTGCTGGAAGGCATCACCAAGCCCGGTCCCGTGGTGGTCCTGGTGCTCGACCGGGACAACGTCGCCGACTACCAGCGGCTCGTCGCGAGCCTGCGCGCGGCCGGCATCCGGGCCGAGCTCTATCTCGGCGGCTCCGGCATGAAGGCGCAGATGAAGTATGCCGACCGACGCGGATCGCCCTGCGCCATCATCCAGGGCTCGAACGAGCGCGAGGCCGGCGAGGTCCAGATCAAGGACCTGATCGAGGGGGCCAAGGCGGCGGCCGCCATCACCAGCAATGCCGAGTGGAAGGCCGCGCGCCCGGCCCAGTTCTCGGTGCCGGTGGCCGAGATGGTCGAGCGGGTCCGCGAGGTCCTGGGACGCCACTTCTGACAGTCGAGACCCGAAGGACGGCCGTGGAGCGAACTCCACGGCCGTGCGGATCGTCAGGCGACCGAGATGTCGACCTGGATGTTGCCGCGGGTGGCGTGGGAGTAGGGGCACACCACGTCGGCGCGCTTCACCAGATCCTCGGCCACCGCCCGGTCGAGGCCCGGCAGGGTCGCCTTGAGGGCGACGACGAGGCCGAAGCCGGTGCCGTCATCCCGCGGGCCGATGCCGACGCTCGACTCGATCTTGGACTCCTCCGAGACCGTGATCTTGTCCTTGCCGGCGACGAACTTGATCGCGCCGAGGAAGCAGGCGGCGTAACCGGCCGCGAAGAGCTGCTCCGGGTTGGTGCCGGCGCCACCGCCGCCGCCGAGTTCCTTCGGGGTGGAGAGCTTCACGTCCACCTTGGCGTCGTCGGTCGCGGCGGACCCTTCGCGGCCACCGGTGGCATGGGCATGAGCGGTGTAGAGGGCCTTCATGTCGGTCTCTCCTGCTGAACGAACGAGGGGATCGGGCGCGTCGGTCCGGCCTGAGCCAGCCCATATCGATTGCGCACAACCTAGTTATTTCCTCGCATAGAACTTGATTGTGCGCAATATGAAATTTGAATAAGATCGGACCCGCGGCCCGATTTCGGCCCGCGGCACATCGTGAAGGACAGTCGAATATGTCGGGACGGCAGACCCGCACGCTTCGGGAGCCGGTGGCAGAGCCGGAAACCCCGGACGCCCTGAGCCTGGACAGCCAGCTCTGCTTTGCCGTCTATGCCACGGCCCATGCTTTCGGACGCGCCTATCGCGCGCTCCTGGCCGCGCATGACCTGACCTACCCGCAATACCTCGTCCTGCTGGTCCTGTGGGAGGAGGAGGGGATGACCGTCAAGGAGATCGGCCAGCGCCTGTTCCTGGATTCCGGCACCCTGACGCCCCTGCTCAAGCGCCTCGAGGCGGCCGGCCACGTGAAGCGGGCCCGGGACCGGGCCGACGAGCGGCAGGTGAGCATCTTCCTGACCGACAAGAGCCGGGCCCTGCGGGGCCGGATGGAATGCGTGCCGGACGAGGTGGGTGGCCTGACCGGCCTCGATCTCGACGGACGGCGGGCGCTCCTCGACATCCTGATGAACCTGCGCGGCGCGCTGCATGCGGGCCTCGGCGAGGGCCAGGCCGGTCTCGACGCGGAGACCGAGGGAGCGAGCGGCTCCGAGACCGCGCGACGCGGATCCTGACAGGCGCCGGACATGAAAAAAGCCGCTCCCGCCAGGGCGGAAACGGCTTCCTGATCGCGTGCCAGGGCCGAAGGATCTCGGCCGGCCCCGTGGGGCAGGCCGGACCGATCCCGCAACCCGGGCCTCAACCCCTGAGGATCAGGACGCGATGAAGATCAGGACTTGGTGAAGATCAGGACTTGGTCTTGAGGTAGGCGATGACGTCGTCGACCTTCTTGGGGTCCTTGATGCCGGGGAAGACCATCTTGGTGCCCGGAATCTTCTTCTTCGGGTCGGTCAGCCACTCGTGGAGGTTGGCCTCGTCCCAGGTGATGCCGGAGCTCTTCATGGCCGCCGAGAAGGCGTAGCCGTCGGCACCTTCACCGGCCTTCGCGCCCACGACGCCCTTCAGGGTCGGGCCGACGCCGTTCTTCTCGAAGTTGTGGCAGGCCTTGCAGGGGGCGAAGGCCTTCTCGCCGGCGGCGGCATCGCCCTCGGCATGAGCCGACAGAGGCAGCAGCAGGGCCAGGGCGGCGCCGAACATGACATGACGCATCGTGTTTTTCCTCCTTGAAGCGGCTTCAGCCGCTTGGGCTTATGGCAGAGCTTACCCGTTTAGAACAGATCGAGACAGGAACGCGCAAGGTCGGACGCGATGAGCTGCGGCCAAAGGAAGCTTCCCCGGCGGCGTTCGGTTCCGCCGCGGCGGTCGGCGCCAAGAGCAAGACTCGGCGTCAAGAACCGGATGCGCCGCGCCGGCGTTTGTTTTAGGGTCCATCGCAAAGCACCCTCCGTTGTCCGTCTCTCACCGCCGCTTCCTCATAGGCGATCCCGGCTGAGCGGATGATGAAGAGGGCGCGCCCCCGGAGGACATGCCCATGTCGATCGCCTTTCCCGTGCCCGATGCCGCCATCGTCGCCCGCCGCGAGGCGATCATCGCGGGCCTCGCCCCCCTGGTCGCGCCGGAGGCCCTGGTCACCACCGAGGACGAGCGCCGCGCCTTCGAGACCGACGGTCTCACCGCCTACCGCAAGATGCCCCTGGCCGTGGTGCTGCCCTCGACGACCGCCGAGGTCTCGGCCGTGATGGCGTTCTGCCACGCCAACGGCGTCCGGGTGGTGCCGCGGGGCGCCGGCACCTCGCTGGCGGGGGGCGCCATTGCACAGGAGGATGCGGTGATCCTCGGCATCTCGAAGATGAACCGCATCCTCGACATCGATTTCGAGAACCGCACCGCGCGGGTCGAGGCCGGCATCACCAACCTCGCCATCTCGGGGGCCGTCAGCCACGAGGGCTTCTTCTACGCCCCCGACCCTTCGAGCCAGCTCGCCTGCACCATCGCGGGCAACATCGCGATGAATTCCGGCGGGGCGCATTGCCTCAAGTACGGGGTGACCACCAACAACCTCCTGGGCGTCACCCTGGTGATGAACGACGGCACCGTGGTGACGATCGGGGGCGAGCATCTCGACGCGCCGGGCTACGACCTCCTCGGCCTGGTCTGCGGCTCGGAGGGACAGCTCGGCATCGTCACCGAGGCCACCGTGCGCATCCTGCGGGCGGCGGAGGGCGCGCGCCCGGCCCTGGTCGGGTTCGGCTCCGTGGAGGATGCGGGCGCCTGCACGGCGGCGATCATCGGGGCCGGCATCATCCCGGTGGCGATCGAGTACATGGACCGCGAGGCGATCCTGATCACCGAGGATTTCGCCCAGGCCGGCTACCCGCGCGACGCCGAGGCCATGCTGATCATCGAGGTCGAGGGGTCGGACGCCGAGTGCACGGCGATGCTCGCCCGCATCGAGGCCATCGCCAGCGACTTCAACCCGACCAGCATCCGGGTCTCGAAATCCGAGGCCGAGAGCGCCGCGATCTGGAAGGGCCGCAAGTCCGCCTTCGGCGCCACCGGCCGGATCTCGGACTACATCTGCATGGACGGCACCATCCCCACCGGGCAGCTCCCCGGGGTGCTGGAGCGCATCGGGGCGATCTGCGCCGAGAAGGGTCTGCGCGTCGCCAACGTGTTCCATGCCGGCGACGGCAACCTGCACCCGCTGATCCTGTTCGACATCAACAAGCCGGGCGAGATGGAGAAGGCGGAGGCGGCCGGCGACGAGATCCTCAAGCTCTGCGTCGAGGTCGGCGGCTGCCTCACGGGCGAGCACGGCGTCGGCATCGAGAAGCGCGAGCTGATGCGCTTCCAGTACGCCCAGGCGGATCTCGAGCAGCAGATGCGGGTGCGCAACGTCTTCGACCCGCACTGGCTCATGAACCCCGCCAAGGTGTTCCCCCTGGAGGGGCGCCTGGTCGCCTGACGCTCGGGCGTCCGGGTTTCAGCTCTGCGCGCCGAAGGCCTCGCACCGGAACGCGCCGTAATCGGTACGGGCCAGGCGCTCGGCCAGGGCCGGCAGGAACAGCATCGCCTCCTCGCCGAGGCGCCAGGGCGGGTTGATGACCACGAGGCCGGTGCCGTTGAGCCGGGTCGGGTCGGGCTCGGAGACCATCAGGTCGAGGCGCAGGGCCGGGCGGGCGAGGTCCCGGTCGAGCTGGGCCACCATATGGTCGACCTTGGCGACGTCCTTGATCGGGTACCAGCCGAGATAGATGCCGGTCGGCCACTTGCGCGCCGCCTTGGCGAGGGCGGCCCCGAGACGGTCGATCTCGCCGAGCTCCTCGTAGGGCGGGTCGATCAGGACGAGGCCGCGGCGCTCCGGGGGCGGGATCATCGCATTGAGCGCCGTCCAGCCGTCGAGATGCATCACCTTCGACAGGGAATCCTGGTTGAAGCGCGCCCGCAGGGTCTCGGCATCGGCCGGGTGCAGCTCCACGAAGACGCCCTGGTCGCTGGGGCGCAGGAACTCGCGGATGAGCGCGGGCGAGCCCGGATAGGTGTCGGCCCCGTGCCGGGCCTGGACCGCCGCCACCGCCTCGCGATAGGGGGCGAGCAAGATTTCCACGGCCTCGGGAAACGGCGTCGCGAGACGGCCCCAGCCCTCGTGCCACTCGCCCGTACGCCCGGCCTCGTCGGCGGTGAGGTCGTAGAAGCCGAGGCCCGCATGGGTGTCGATGGCCCGGAACCCCGTGGGCTTCAGGCAGAGATGGGCCAGCACGCGGCTGAGCACGAGGTGCTTCAGGACGTCGGCGAAGTTGCCGGCGTGGAAGGCGTGACGGTAATTCATGAGGTCCGGGCCTGTCTCAGCGCACGCCCCGGCGGTCCCGCCCGGGGTCGAAGCGCGGCATCATCTACCGCGCGGCGTCGATGGCAACCGCGCCGGCGCGGCAATTCTGGCGGGCCACCTCGGGGCAGGGGGTGAAGCCGCGCAGGTCCTTGGCAAAGCAGATCCGGACCTCCTGAAGCTGGCCGCCCCGGCAGGTCACCGACATCATGTCGGGGCGCAGGCCCCGGTTGGCCGCCACGAACTGTCGGGCGATGTCGATCGGCGCCATCTGGGTGTCGCGCTCGGGGGCCTTGAAGGCGTCCGGGATGGTCACCGCCGCCCGGGCGTCGCGGGCCGCCTGGAAATACGAGACCGGATCGAGGCCCGAGCAGGTGCCGTGGCTGCGCCACTCGTGCCGCGCCAGGCCCTCGCTCGGATAGACCTGGCCCGCCACCTCGATCGCCTGCCGGGTCGGCGAACGCTCGACCGAGGCGCAGTTCGAGGGATAGCCGCGGGTGTATTGCGGCCAGAGTCCGTGCACCACGAAGCCGAGTCCGCGGCCCGGACGGCACTGCCCTTCCGCCTCGCGCCGGGCACCCGGCCCCTCGCAATAGGTCGGCGACCAGGACAGGGCCAGGACGTAGAAGTCGAACGTGCCCGGCGTGCCGCCGCGCTCGAAGCCCTGCGCCATCGCCGGCGGAGCCGCGGCCCCCTGGGCCAGCGCCAGCGCCAGCGTCAAGGCGGCCGAGGCGAGACGCCCTGCGTTCCGGCGCCCGGCGCTCGGGCTCACGGACGGGCTTCGCGGCAGGCCGAGGAATAGGCGTAGGCGAGGTTGCGATCGAGGCCGTGGACGCAGAACTCGATGCCCCAGTCGGCCCCGATGATGCCGAGCCCGTCGCGCACCGAGTAATCCACCTTGCGGCGGATGCCGTCGGAGGTGGTGGCCACGGCGCTGCAGAAGCGGCGCGGGACGTAGTCGAGGCCCCAGGGGCGCCACGCCGTGCGCTCGATGTGCTCGTAGCGCAGGATGGTGAGGGAGGAGTTCCAGAACTTCGCCTCCTTCTCGGCGAAGTGCGACGAGAGCCGCTCCAGCACCTCGGGAGCCTGGCAGCCGGGGATGTCGGCGTCGTAGTTGAACTCGCGCTCCTCGGCCGGGGTGATCTCCTCGCGGCCGGAGCGGGCGAGGGCCGGCTGGAGGGCGCCCGCCAGCACGAGGCCGAGGGCGAAGGCGGTGGAGAGGGGATTCGGGCGCATGCCGGCGTCTTTGTTCCGCTGGAGTCCGTGACACGTCCCGGAACGATGGCGGCTCGGCCCGCCCTGTCAAGCATGAGGCCGGGGGCGGCGTCGCTTTCCGCGGCCCCTGGGGTGCGCCGGGCACACCCCGAAGGCGGGACCGGTGCGGCCTTCAGTAGATCGGTTCGGCGAGGCCGGGGGCGGCGAGCGAGAGCGGCTCGGCGGCGAAATCCTCCGGGGGGAGGGCGGTCGCGACCCGGGGCGCCGGGGCGCGCGGCACCGGACCCCGCGGGGCGGCGGCGTAGGCCACCGCCGGCGCGGGCGGGCGGACGGGAGCCGATCCGTGGCTGAGCTGCGTGGCCGGGGCCCGGGCGGGCTGGCGCGCCGACATCGGGGTGACGCCGTAGGGATCGTCCTCCTCGACATCGATCGGGGCCTGCGGCGGGGCGGGCAGGCGCTCGGGCGGACGGGGACGGGCCGTGGCGCGCGGGACGCCGTCGGCGCCGAGCTGCGGCGTGAACTTGATCAGCGGCTGGCAGATCCGGCGCAGGCCGCGGGGGTCGTGGCGGGCGAGGTCGACGTGGATGTGGTCGTAGTGGAACACGTTCGAGCCCGGCGCCAGCACGGTGGAGAACCGGGCGCAGGCCCCGAGGAAGACCTCGCGCAGGAAGCCCTGCTCGGCCTCGGTGCCGCGCCAGCCGCCCTTCACGGTGATGACGTACCCGTCCGCGAGCTTGAACGACATGATGTCGAGGGCATTGCCGAAGGAATGCTCGGAGAGCTTGGCGCCGGCCTGGTTGTTGCGGCCGCGGCAGGCATAGGTGCCGGCGTTGATCTCGGCCACGGGCTGGCCGAAATACAGGTTCGCGGCGGGCTGGATCGTGTCGGCGAGCCAGGCCTCGGCCTCGGTCAGGGCCGGGCAGGCCAGGGTCACCCGCTGCTTCAGGGCGACGGTGCCCCGCCCGAGGCGCGTGACGCGGTAGGGCTGCAGCATGCCGCAGACGCCCGGCCCGCTGATCTCCTTGATGGGGGTGACGAACTCCGTCGTCTCGACCAGACGCTTGGCGTTGCAGGCCTGCTCGGTCTGGTCACGCCACGCCTCGCGCTGCTCAAACTTGTTGAGTGCACAGCCGGTGAGGCCCGCGCCGAACAGCGTCAGGGCCGAGAACGCGAATACGCTACGCCACATGATGCGGACGATGCGCCGGGTTCCGTAAACGTTACGTCAACGATGCGGCGGCGCGCGGCATCCCTGTGGACGGGTGTTGACAGACGGCGGCCGAGGCCGGACCAAGCCCCCATGCTGTCCCTCGTCGATCTCCGCACCCGCATCGCTGCCGGCACCCTCGACCCCGCCGGCGCCATCCGCCTCGCCGAGGCCGCCATCGCGGCCCGCGACCCCGGCATCGGGGCGATCGTCAGCCAAGATCCCGCTCCGGCGATCGCCGGCTCCGGTCCGCTGGCGGGCATCGCCGTGGGGGTCAAGGACATCATCGACACCGCCGACCTGCCGACGCAGATGGGCTCGCCGATCTACGCCGGCTGGCAGCCCAAGGCGGATGCCGCCATCGTGGCGCGGCTCCGGGCCCTGGGCGCCGTGCCCCTGGTCAAGACCAGCACCTCCCCCTTCGCCAGCCACGACCCCACCGCGACGGTGAACCCGCGCGACCCCGGCCACACGCCCGGCGGCTCCTCGGCCGGCTCGGCCGCGGCGGTCGCCGCCGGGATGGTGCCCCTGGCGCTGGGCACCCAGACCGGCGGCTCGGTGATCCGCCCGGCGGCCTTCTGCGGCGTGGCGGCGATCAAGCCCTCGTTCCGGCTCCTGCCGACGGTCGGCGTGAAGACCTTCTCCTGGGCCCTCGACACCGTCGGCCTGTTCGGGGCCGGCATCCGCGACATCGCCCAGGGCCTGAGCCTGATCGCCGACCGACCCGCCCTGGACCTCGACGCGGCCCCCGGGGCCCCGCGTCTCGGCCTCTGCCTCCAGGACTTCGCGGAGGCCCCCGACCCGGACGCCTTGGGCGCCCTGCACCGGGCCGCCCGCGCGGCCGAGGCTGCCGGCGCCCGGCTCGTCGACCTCGTCCTGCCGGATCCGCTGCCGGAGGCCTGGGCGCAGCACGCGGTCATCCAGGACTACGAGGCCCGCCAGGCGCTGGCCTGGGAATACGCCCACCATCGGGCGCAGCTCAGCCCGGAACTCGGCGAGCAGCTCGACGCGGCCCAGGACTTGGTCGCCGCCCAGTACGACGCGGCGCGCCGCGCGGCGCACCGTGCCCGGCGGGCCTTGAAGGACCTGTTCGGGGCGTTCGACGCGATCATGACCCTGTCGGCCCCGGGCCGGGCACCCGCCGGTCTCGGCACCACGGGCGACGCGCGCTTCAACCGGCTCTGGACCCTGATGGGCGTGCCCTGCGTCACCGTCCCGGTTCCCGGGGACGGCCTGCCCCTGGGCGTTCAGGTCGTCGCCCGCTTCGGCGACGACGGCCGGGCGCTCGCCGTGGCACGGATGATCGAACAAGCCCTGGCGGCGTAAGCGCCCCGGACGCCTTGCGCCCACCAGACCGAACGACGACCGCCCCACGTTCCTGCCCGTGCCACAGACGATCGCCCCGATGCATTCCTGGAAACAGGCCGTGGCCCGGGCCTTCGACGGGGCCGAGGGCTATGACGGCGCAGCGACGATCCAGGCCCTGGTGGCGGAGCGCCTGGCCCGGCGCCTCGAAGCCGAGCCCCTGCCGCCGCAGCCGCGCATCCTCGAGATCGGCTGCGGCACCGGCCTGCTGACCGCGCACCTGCTTCGGCGCCTGCCGAAGGGCGTTCTCGTCGCCTCGGACCTCGCCCCGGCCATGGTGCAGCGCTGCCGCACCCGTCTCGCCGGAACGGCGGGCCTGCGCTTCGTCGTCATGGATGCCGAGCGGCCGGCCTGCGCGCCGGGCTTCGACCTCATCGCGTCGAGCCTCGCCGCGCAGTGGTTCGAGGATCTGTCCGGAACGCTGGCGGGCCTCGCTGCGCTGCTGGCGCCCGGGGGCCTGCTGGCGGTGGCGACGCTGAGTGCGGGCACCTTCGCCGAGTGGCGGGCGGCGCACGCGGTGCTGGGCCTGAAGGCGGCGACGCCCGTCTATCCGTCCCTCCGGGACCTCGCCGCGCTGGCCTGTCCCGGCTGCACCCTCGCGGTCTCCGCGGAACCCGTGGTCGAGGCCCATGCCGATGGCCGCGCCTTCCTGGGTTCGCTGCGGGCCATCGGTGCCGGCACGCCCGGGGCGTCGCGGACGCTCTCGCCGGGGGCGATGCGGCGGGTGCTGCGCGCATTCGAGGCGAGGGGCGCGCAGGTCACCTACGAGGTCGCGACCCTGCTCATCCGGCGTGACCCACGGGGTTAAGGGTTTTCACGTGCAACAGCGGATCAGACCGCCGGCTTGGCGTCGCCGTTCGTGCCGCCCCGTCGCAGCAGGAACACGCCCTGCGCGCCCATCAGGTTCCAGACCCACCAGGGCATCGCGAAGCGCATCGGCCGGCCGCTGGCATTGAGGGCGGTGGCCTTCTCGATCTCGGCATTCACCGTCCGGCACAGGCCGACGAAGTCGCGGATCGTGCAGTGATGGATGTTCTGCGTCTCGTACCATTCCTCGGGCATCAGGGCCGTGACCGGCATGCGGCCGCGCAGGGCCAGCTCGGAGCGCACCCGCCAGTGGCCGAAATTCGGGAACGAGATGATGACCTGCCGGCCGATGCGCAGCAGGTGCTCCAGCACGATGCGGGGGTTGCGCGTCGCCTGGATGGTCTGGGACAGGACGACCACGTCGAAGGCGTCATCGGGATAGTTCGCCAGATCGGTGTCGGCATCCCCCTGGATCACCGGCAGGCCCCGGGCGAGGCAGGCGTTCACGCCTTCCCGCGACAGCTCGATGCCGCGCCCATCGACGCCGCGCCGGTCACGGAGCAGGGCGAGCAGGGCGCCGTCGCCGCAGCCGATGTCGAGGACCCGGGCGTTCGCCGGCACGAGGTCGAGCACCACGAGGTGGTCGACCCGGGTGCTGCCGGCCTCGCCGTGGGGCAGCGTCTCCGCCGCTTCCCAGGGCCGGTGGGCGGACATCCCCGATCCCGTCACAGGCCGCGGGCCCGGGCGGCGGCGTCGATGTAGCCGCGCGCGGCGGCGAACATCGCCGGCTCGTCGAGGAGGAAGGCGTCGTGACCCTTGTCGCTCTCGACCTCCACGAAGGCGACCGGGGCGGAGGCCGCGTTCAGGGCATGGACGATGGCGCGGGATTCGGACGTCGGGAACAGCCAGTCGGAGGTGAAGGAGATCACGCAGAACCGGGTCCTGGTGCCCTTGAAGGCTTTGGCCAGCACGCCGCCCTGGTCGGCCGCGAGGTCGAAATAGTCCATCGCCCGGGTGAGGTAGAGATAGGCGTTGGCGTCGAAGCGCTCGACGAAGCTCAGGCCCTGGTGCCGCAGGTAGCTCTCGATCTGGAAGTCGGCATTGAACGAGAAGGTCGGTGCCGAGCCGCCCTGGAAGCGGCGGCCGAACTTGCGGTGCAGGGCCGGCTCCGACAGGTAGGTGATGTGTGCGCCCATGCGGGCGACGCCGAGGCCCTTGGCCGGCCGGGTGCCGGCCTCGAGGTAGCGCCCCTCCGCCCAGGCGGGATCGGCCATGATCGCCTGCCGGCCGACCTCGTGGAAGGCGATGTTCTGCGCCGAGTGGCGGGGCCCCGTGGCGATCGGCATCGCGGCGAAGACCCGCTCGGGGTAGCTCGCCGCCCATTGCAGCACCTGCATGCCGCCCATGGAGCCGCCGATGCAGAGGAACAGGTCGCGGATGCCGAGCCGGTCGAGCAGCATGGCCTGCGCCCGGACCATGTCGCGGATGGTCACCAGCGGGAAGTCGAGGCCGTAGGCCCGGCCCGTGGCTGGATCGATCGAGGCCGGGCCGGTGGAGCCCATGCACGAGCCGATGACGTTCGAGCAGACGACGAAGTAGCGGTCGGTGTCCACGGGCTTGCCCGGCCCCACCAGGGTCTCCCACCAGCCGCGCTTGCCCGTCACCGGATGGGTGTGGGCGAAGTGCTGGTCGCCCGTGAGCGCGTGGCAGATCAGGACGGCGTTGGAGCGGTCCGCGTTGAGGGTACCCGCCGTCTGGTAGGCGATCTGGAAGGGCGCGAGCTGCACGCCGGCATCCATCGCCAGGGGCTCGTCCAGGCCGAACTGCGCCACGAGGCCCCTGGGCTCGCGGGCCTGGGACAGCTCGGCGCCCGGCGCGTCGGCGCGCGCCGATTCGTCTTCGGGCGTGCCTGGCTTGAGGGCGGTATCCAGCGACATGGTCATGAAACGGGTTGGAGGAGACGGCGCGTCGGTCCGGGCGGGACGGAAGGGACGGCTCGGCGTGCCATCCGCACAGAAGACCATGCGTCGTGAGGCGTTCAGGTAGTGTGCGCTCCCTCACGCGTCAACGAAAGGGCGCCCGCGCCACGCTTGGCCCGCACCCGGGGCGCCCCTCGGTTTCAGAAGCACCCGGTCGATCCGGTTCCGGGCAAACGGCTCTGGCCCTTCGGCGCGCGCGATCGTAGACCGGGAGCCGGCGCCTGGGAGGCGAGACCCCGGCGCCGGCTCCCCCGATCGTCCCCACCGCACCCGCCCACCGCACCCGCGCGAGCCCCCGATGCGCTTCACGACCAGACCCGCGCCGCCCCTCGACAACCTCGGCGACCTGCGCGCCGAGATCGATCGGATCGACGCCGAGATGCATGCCCTGCTGATCCAGCGCGGGTCGATCATCGACCGGCTGATCGCGGTCAAGCGCACCTCGGCCAGCGGCTCGGCTTTCCGGCCCGGGCGCGAGGCCTCGATGATGCGGCGCGTCGCCGAGCGCCATCGCGGGCTCCTGCCCCTCGACACCGTGGAGGGGATCTGGCGCGTCATCATCGCCACCTTCACCTACGTGCAGGCGCCGTTCTCGGTCCATGCCGACATCTCGGGCGGGGATGCGCCGATGCGCGATTCCGCCCGCTTCCACTTCGGCTTCACGGTGCCCTACCGGCCCCACCCCACCTGTCTCGCGGTGATCGAGGCGGTGGCCGCCTCCCGCGGCGACCTCGGCATCTTCCGCCTCGATCCCGACGGCTCGGGCCCGTCGACCGAGGCCGCGCCCTGGTGGGAAGGGCTCGTCGGCGCGGGCCGGCCCAAGGTCATCGCGCGCCTGCCCTTCATCGAGCGGCCCACCCACCCGGCCGGCACCCCGGTCTTCGTGGTCTCGAACCCGCTGGACGATCCGGCCGCGGCCCAGCGCGACTGGGTCCTGCACGCCACCCGCGTCGCCGCCTGGGAGCCGGAGGCCATGCGCGCCCTGCAGGACCTCTACGGCGAGGTCGTCGCCCGCGCTCCGGGGCCGGGCGGCCACGGCCTGCTCCTCGCCGTCCCCGGCGGGGTCAGCGCCCGACAGCTGCACGAGGCCCTGACCCGGGCGGGCGCCGCGCCCGAGACCCTCGAGGAGATCGGCAGCCACGCGGCCCGCTTCCGGGTTTAAGGCGGGCAGGTCCGGCGCGGGCAGGTCCGAGGCGCGCGAGTCCGCGGAACAGGGCCCGCTCGCAAAGCCGGGCCAGCTTTGTTAGACGGGCGCTTCGCCGATCCACCGGCGGCCGCCAGGTCCACCTCCATGTCCTCGTCCATATCCTCCACCCCCGTCGCTCCCGCACGCCCGGTGCCCCGTCCCGGCGTTCTCGCCATCGAGGCCTACGTGCCCGGCAAGAGCGGCGCGCCCGGCCATGCCAAGGTGCACAAGCTCTCCTCGAACGAGACCCCGCTCGGCCCGAGCCCGAAGGCGGTGGCGGCGATGCGGGCGGAAGCGGCCAAGCTCGAACTCTACCCGGAGGGCACCGCGCGGGTGCTGCGCGAGGCGATCGCCACCCGCTACGGCCTCGACCCGGCGCGGATCGTCTGCGGCGCGGGCTCGGACGAGCTCCTGTCCTTCCTGGCCTACGCCTATCTCGGGGCCGGCGACGAGGGGATCTTCACCGAGCACGGCTTCCTGGTCTACCGGATCGCGATCCTGGCCGCGGGCGGCACGCCCGTGGTGGTGGCGGAGCGCGACCTGCGCGCCGATGTCGACGCGCTGCTGGCCGCCGTCACGCCGCGCACCAAGATCGTCTACCTCGCCAACCCCAACAACCCGACCGGCACCTACCTGCCCTTCGACGCGATCCGGCGCCTGCATGCGGGCCTGCCGCCCCACGTCCTCCTCGTCCTCGACGGCGCCTACGCGGAATACGTGCGGGCGAACGACTACAGCGCCGGCCTCGACCTCGTGCTGGAGGCTAACAACGTCGTGATGACCCGGACCTTCTCGAAGATCCACGGGCTGGCCGCCCTCCGCATCGGCTGGATGGTCGGCCCCGCCGAGGTGGTCGACGCGGTCAACCGCATCCGGGGACCCTTCAACCTGTCGGGAGCCGGCATCGCCGCGGGCGCCGCCGCCATTGCGGACGACGTGCACGTGGCCGCGGCCGTCGCCCACAACGACACCTGGCTCGCCGCGATGACGCAGGCCGTGCAGGAGCTCGGCCTCACCGTGACCCCGAGCGTCGCGAACTTCATCCTCGTCCACTTCCCCGACGCGCCGGGCCGGACGGCCGCCGAGGCCGACACGTTCCTCTCCGCCCGGGGCGTCATCACCCGGCGGGTCTCGTCCTACGGGCTGCCCCACGCCCTGCGCGTCACCATCGGCGGCGCGGAGGCGAACACCGCCTTCCTCGACGGCCTGACCGCCTTCGTGCGGGGCGAGAGCCGTGGCTGAGAGCGACGCGCCTCCCCTGGAGACCCTGGCCATCGTCGGCCTCGGGCTGATCGGTTCCTCGATCGCCCGGGGCGCCCGGCAGTTCGGCCTCGCCCGGCGCATCGTCGCCGTCGACCGCGATGCCGCGGTGCTGGAGCGCGTGCGCGCGCTCGGCCTCACGGACATCGCCACCGACGACCTCGCCGCCGGCGTGGCGGAGGCCGATTTGGTCATCCTGTGCGTGCCGGTGGGCGCCGTCGGCGCGGTGGCGGAGATCATGGGGCCGGCCCTGAAGCCGGGCGCCATCGTGTCGGATGTCGGCTCGGTCAAGGCCTCGGTGGTGGCGGCCGTCACGCCGCACCTGCCCGCCGGCGTCCCGTTCGTGCCGGCCCACCCCGTGGCCGGCACCGAGTATTCCGGCCCGGATGCGGGTTTCTCGACCCTGTTCTCCGGGCGCTGGTGCATCCTCACCCCCGCCGCGGACACCGATCCGGCCGCGACCGCGCGGGTCCAGGCCTTCTGGGAGGGTCTGCGCGCCATCGTCGAGACGATGACCCCGGAGCATCACGACCTCGTCCTGGCCATCACCAGCCACGTGCCGCACCTCATTGCCTACAACATCGTCGGCACCGCCGCCGACCTCGAGGCGGTGACCCAGTCCGAGGTGATCAAGTTCTCCGCCGGCGGCTTCCGCGACTTCACCCGCATCGCCGCCTCCGACCCGACCATGTGGCGGGACGTGTTCCTGACCAACAAGGATGCGGTGCTGGAGATGCTGGGGCGCTTCAACGAGGACCTGGCGGCGCTGGCCCGGGCGATCCGCTGGGGCGACGGCGAGGCCCTGCACGACCTCTTCACCCGCACCCGCGCCATCCGCCGGGGCATCGTCGCCATGGGCCAGGAGACGGCCGAGGCCGATTTCGGCCGCGGCCGCCCGAGCGACCCCGCGGCCTGAGGCTCGTCCCCCCGGCGCGGGCGGCCGCTCAGTAGAGCGGTGGCAGCTGTACGTTGGGGATCGGAAACGGCCCCAGCATCAGGCGGCCCTCGGCGAGGCGCAGGGGCGGCAGGGGCTTGAGGGCATCGTCGGCCGGGGCCGCGACGCCCGCCTCGGCACTGGCCTGGCTGCGGCGGCCGAGGAGTTGGCCGACGAGGCTGCCGATCAGCGCGCCCTTCTCGGCCCCGAAGCGCTGGCCCATGACCTGGCCGACCAGCGCCTCGACGCCGGCCGCGCGCAGGTCGAGCTGGCCCTGGAGCCGGTGCGCGGTGTCGAGATCGAGGCGGCCCTTCGCCTGGAGCCGGCGCTCGCCCTTGGCGAGGGAGAGGAGCGCGATGTCGAGGCCGCCGCCGGCCTGGCGCCAATCCTCCAGCTCCTTCGCCACGGTGCCGGTGTCGAGGCTGGTGGCGCGGCTCACGGTGGCGTCGAGGGCGAGATCGGCCGGATCGGCATTGCCGAGGGCGGCGTCGACCAGGGGCAGGCGGATGCGGTTCACCCGCAGGCTGGTGTCGACGGCTCCCTCCGATTCGAAGCGTCCCGGGGTCGGACGGGCGTGGAGCTCGAAGTGCTGGGTCTCGAACGCGATCGGCTCCGGGCCGGTGCCGCGCACCACGCCCTTGGCGCCGTCGGCCACCACGGAGGCACGCACGAAGCCGTCGGACGCGCCGTGGAAGCTGCCCTCCAGGGAGGTCCAGGTCGCGTCCGCCGTGAGGTCGCCCTGCTCGACGTGGAACGGGCCCCCGACCTCGAGGATGCCTCGGCGGGGCTGGTAGACCTGGGTCACGGCCGTGACCGGGCCGAGGGTGAAGCGGCTGTCGGAGCGGCTGAAGGCCAGGGAGGCGCAGCGCAGTTCGATGCGGAACGGGTAGCCGGTGATGCTGCGGTCGGCGCAGGTCCAGGTCCGGCCCGCGGCCGCTTCCTGGGCGATCCAGCCATCCATCTCGGAGGCGGCCCGGTGGCGGATGTAGAACCATCCGAGCGACCAGGCGATCACGAGGACGGCGAGGAGAATGTAGGGAAGGAACAGCCCCTTGCGCGAGTGGGGACGGGTCGGAGTCGGGCTCTGCGCCATCGCGTGTCGGTATCCTGCGCTCGCGTCACGGGCCTGCGGCCCTCGTCGGGGCAGCCCGGGTGCAAGGCTTGGCAGGGTCTCGGCGGCGAAAGCATGGCAGGGCCGCCATGGCGCCGCAAAACGCGAAGCCGTGAAGTCAGCGGAGCGAGCGCTCCGCCGCGATCAGTTCGCGGCGTCGGCCTTCTGCTCGCTGCCGAGATCGGCCACGATGGCCTCGCGCTCGGCCTCGTCCTCGGCCAGCCGGTGGACGTGCATCTCGGTCGCGCCCTTGTGCCGGGCCCGGGCGATCCAGTTCCGATGCAGGCGTTCCCGCGGGCTCTGCCCGGCGGAGGCGACCGAGACCAGTTCGCCGACACCCGAGGCGTCGCGGCGCACAGCCATCACCACGGCCTCGCCCATGTCGTCGAGCTCGGGCTCGGCCAACTCGTGGATGCCGACCACGTAGCGGCGGCCGGACCGGCCGCGCCAGGCGCTCAGCACCAGGGCGGGGGTCCCCCGCAGACCGGCCGTCGTCCTCAGGCGTTCCTCGCGCACTTCCTGTCTCCGGGCTCGATCGTCCTTCAGGTCGCGAAGTGCGGCCGACCAGGACAGGGCTCTCTTGTTCGCCATTTGTTCCACATTAATCTTAACGGTTCGTTGGCGTCAAGGACGACGCCTCGGCCTCCAATGAGATGGGGATGACGGGAGTTATCCACAAGTCGTGCACAGGGGCGAAACGGCCCTGGGAACCACCTCAGGCGACGGGCGATCCGTTCCGATGGGCCTTGGCCGGGGACGCCGGGACGGCCTCCGGAACCGGGTGCCCCGCCGCCGCGAGTTCGCTCCGGCCGGCGGCCAGCAGCGCGTCGGAGGCGGTCTCGATCCGGCCCTGGACCAGCTCCAGGAAACGCGCCCGGTCCAGGCCCGGCGGGATCGGGGACAGGAACTCGATCACCGAGGTGCCGGGCCGGCGGATCAGGCGGCGGCGGGGCCAGTGCAGGCCGGTGTTGAGGGCGACCGGCAGGCAGGGCACGCCGAGGGCGGCGTACAGGTGGGTGATGCCGAGCTTGTAGGCGGGGGGCGCGCCGGGCGGGCGGCGGGTGCCCTCGGGGAAGATGATGAGCTGGCGCTCGTCCCGGATGGCCTGGGCGGCGGCCTCGTTCATGGCGGCCATCGCCCGGGCGCCCTTGCTGCGGTCGATGGCGACCATGCCGGAGCGCGAGAGGAACCACCCGATCAGCGGGATCCAGAGCAGCTCGCGCTTGAGGATGTAGGCGAAATCCGGAAAGGCCGTGACGAGGGCCAGGGTCTCCAGGGCCGACTGGTGCTTGGCCGCCACCAGGAGAGGGCCGGGCGGGATGTTCTCGACGCCCCGGAACTCCACCGTGATGCCGCCCACCACCCGCAGGAGCCACAGGGTGACCCGACCCCAGAGCTGAGCCAGCCGGATCACCCCCCGCCGGGAGACGAGAGTCGGCAGTCCACCGATCGCGATGAGGGTGGTGGCGACGTAGAAGGCGAGGTTGAACGCGAGGGAGCGGACGAGGAGCATCGGGAACCTGGATGAGACAGCCCGGGACAGGGCGCGGCCCAGCTCCCGTGTAGCGTGCGATCTCGTCCCAGACCATCCGAGGGCGGGATTATCCGCCCCCTCAGTCGCCCTCCGCCAGGGTGCCGCGCTGGCGCGGATCGGCGGCGCCCGCCAGCAGCCCGTCGCCGACCTGCACCGAGTTGGCCGAGCCGGAGGTCGCCCCGACCCGGACCGTGTGGCCGCGGGCCCTGAGCAGGGCCAGGGTGTCGGGGGAGAGGCCCTCCTCGGCCATCAGCACGTCCGGCTGCCACTGGTGGTGGATGCGGGGCGCGGCCACGGCCTCGGCCAGGTTCATCCGGAAATCGAGCACGTTGACGATGACCTGCAGCACCGTCGAGATGATGCGGCTGCCGCCGGGGCTGCCCGTCACCAGGACGAGCCGGCCGTCGCGGAAGACGAAGGCGGGAGTCATCGACGAGAGCGGCCTGGCCCCGGGGGAGACCGCGTTGGCGACGCTGCCGACGAGACCGTAAGCGTTGAGGGCACCGGGCTTGGCGGAGAAATCGTCCATCTCGTTGTTCAGGAGCACGCCGGTGCCCTCCGCCACGAGGCCGAGCCCGTAGGAGAAGTTCAGAGTGGTGGTGTTCGAGACGGCGTTGCCGGCAGCGTCCACGACGGAGAAATGCGTGGTCTGGTCGGACTCGAAGGGGAGGGGATCGCCCGCCTTGACCTCGGCGGCGGGGCGAGCGCGGGCGGGATCGATCCCGGCCCGCACGGTGGCCGCGTAGGGCTTGGCGATCAGGCCCTCCACCGGCACCTGCGTGCGGGCGGGGTCGCCGAGCCAGGTCGCCCGGTCGGCGTAGGCCGGCTTCATCGCCTCGGCCAGAATGTGGAGGGCATCGGCGCTGCCGGCTCCCATGCGGGCGAGGTCGAAGCCCTCCAGCACGTTCAGGATCTCGATGAGGTGGATGCCGCCGGAGCTCGGCGGCGGCATCGAGGCGATGGCGTAGCCCCGGTAGGTGCCGCGCACGGGCTCCCGCAGCACGGGGCGGTAGGCGGCCAGGTCCTCGGCCGTCATCACGCCGCCCGCGCCCCGGACGGCGGCGGCGATGCGCTCGGCGATGGGCCCGGTGTGGAAGGCGTCGGGGCCGGATTTGGCGATGGCCGCGAGGGTGTCGGCGAGATCGGTCTGAACCAGCCGTTCACCGCGCTCCAGGGGTCTGTCGCCGGCAAAGAAGATCTTGCGCGAGGAGGGCCAGCGGCCGAGCAGACCGGCGGCGCGGGGCAGCGAGTCCGCGAGGCCCGCCTCCACCGGGATGCCCTCGCGGGCGAGCGTCTCGGCCGGGGCGATCAGGTCGGCCAGGCTGAAGCGGCCCGAGCCGTAGAGGCGGTGCGCCTCGGCCAGCCCCCGCACGGTGCCGGGCACGCCCACCGCCTTGCCGGTCCGGGTCGAGGCGGCGCGATCGGGCTCGCCCCGGGGGTCGAGGAACATGTCGGAGCGGGCGGCGGC
>NZ_CEEDOX010000030.1:0-36291 GCF_979256535.1 Methylobacterium sp. AC690
GTTCGGTGGCGCGGCGGGGCGGGGGGAGGGCGATCATCAGGTCCGGGGGACTTTAGGGCGAGAGACTTCAAGACGGAGCGCGGCTCTGATGCATCATCAGCGCCAAGCCGGCCAGGCGCGGTGCGGATTCACATCCGCGGGGCCCGGCGGACCCCTGCCCGGCGGTCACCACATCGTCTGCCGCGCCCGCTCGGCCCAGGCCGCATCGTAGGCGTCGCCGCCGACCCGGCCCTCGCTGAGCCCGGCCAGGATCCGGCCGGGCGTCGGCAGGGTCTTCGGGTCGACGTGGCTGTCCGCGCGCCACAGGCCCGAGCGAATGAGGGCGCGCGCGCACTGGAAGTAGACCTCGCCCACGGTGATCACGAGGGCGGTGCGCGGCGCCTTGCCGTCGACCGCGAAGCTGGCGAGCAGAGCCGGATCGTCCTCGACCACGGCCCGGCCGTTGACCCGCAAGGCGTTGCCGACGCCCGGGATGAGGAGCATCAGCCCGACCCGCGGGTCGCGCACGACGTTGCGCAGGCTGTCGATCCGGTTGTTGCCGCGCCGGTCCGGCAGGATCAGTGTGCGGGGATCGGCGACGCGGACGAAGCCCGGAACATCGCCGCGCGGCGAGCAGTCCAGCCCCTCCGGGCCGACGGTCGCCAGGGCGACGAAGGGCGCGACCGCGATGAAGCGCCCGTAATCCGGTGTGATGTGGTCGGCCACCTTGGTCGTCGAGGCCTCCCCGACGGCGCCGAGGTCTCCGTAGATGCGCTCCAGCGCTTCGATCGTCTCGACGGCCGCCATCGCTCTTCGTGTCCCTGCCTGGTGATCGGGTGACGCGCGCGTCGGGAGACCTGCGCCGCCAGCCTCGTCGCAGGCCGGCGGCGTCGCCGAACCATGCCGGCTTCCTCATGGATCCGACTCGTGACGCCCCTGTGTCCGGCGCGACACGGGTCCGCCTTGTCGGTCGCATCGTGGGCACCGGACGCGGCGGGCCGCGTTGCCCGCTCGCAGCCGCATCCATCCGCACCGGAGACCCGACCCATGACCCTCAAGATCCTCGCCGCCGCCTCGGCCCTCGTCCTGGCGAGCCTCGGTCCGGTCCAGGCGCAAGGCCTCGTCCAGGGCGCGCAGGAAGGGGCCGCGCGGGGCGAGCTGGCGGCCGGCCCCCTCGGCGCGGTGGTGGGCGGCGCGATCGGCGCCGCCGTCGGCACGGCCAACGGCATCCTGGGGGTCGACCGGCGCGAGCGCTTCCGGATCTACGCCAGCGCCGAGCGTCGCCCGTCCTACGCCTATCCGGGCGCCGTCCGGGTCGGCGCGGTGCTGCCCGAGGATGGGGTGGTCTACTACGACGTTCCCTCCGAGTTCGCGCTGAAGGGCTACAACTACACCATCGTCAACGACCATCCGGTGCTGGTCGAGCCGGGCACCCGGCGGGTGGTCGAGGTCATCGATTGAAGCAGGTCTTCGACTGAAGCAGGTCTTCGACTGAAGCAGGTCTTCGACTGAAGCAGGTCTTCGACTGAAGCGGGTCTTCGACTGATCGCGCCGGAGCGAGTCGGCCAAATGCCGCCCCTTCGCGTTACCGGGCATGGCCGATCTCCGCGCGGCCCTGTTCGATGACGAAAGGATGAGCGAGCATGAGACAGATCGCATGGGCCGGCCTCGCCGCGGCCGGACTCGTCTCCGGGACGCTGCTGGGCCCCTCCGCCGCCCGGGCCGCCGATTACGGTTACGACGCCTACGAGGCGCCCGAGACGGTGGTGACCCGCCGCACGATCGTGGAGCGGCGCATCGTCGTCCCGCCCCGCGAGGTCGTCCGGGAGGTCGTGGTCGAGCGCCCCGTGGTGGTGCCGCGCCGAATCGTCCGCGAGGTGATCGAGGAGCCGCCGGTGGTGTATCGGCCGCGGCCCGTGGTCCGCGACGTGGTGGTGGATCGGGACGGATTCTACGGCCCGCGCCGCTTCGGCCCGCGTCCGGTGGGCTACGGCTACGGACCGGCCTACGACCCCTACGACTAGGCGCCCCGCCGCCGGACCCACGGGCCGGCGGCGCAGCCCGCGACGCGGCCCGGCCCCGGTCGCAACGCCCGGCTGTCCGTGGGGTCCTGCCCATCCAGGCGCCCATCGTGGCCCCGGACGGCCCGGGCCGCGGCAAGGCGGGCCAGGGCCGCGGCAAGGCGCGGGAGGGTCGGCGGGTTCGGCTTGCTCCCGTCCCGCCATCAGCGGCGGCGAGACCGGCAGAGACCCGACGGTCGCCCGTTGGGGGGTACCGCGCGGGCCCGCAGGCCCGTGTGGCACCTTCGGGGAAGGGGCGGCTGAAACGATGGCGTTCAGGCGACGTGGCGGTTCCGCTCCCGTCACGCGCCGAGCGGGGCCGTGGCCTGCACCGCGACGCTCGCGGCGAGGAGCACCAGCGCCACATCCCAAGCGGTCACATTCCAGGCGGATACATCCCAGCCCGTCGCGCGGCGGGGATCGCCGCCTGCATCGTCCTCGGTGATCGCCACGGCGAGCCAAAGGTAGCCGGCGCTCGCCAGGAGCCCGGTCAGGATCGCTCCCGCCGGAATGGGCCCGGCCGGCCACACCCGCAGGAGCGCGGCGAGCCCGACGCAGAGGCCCGTGGTCGCGGCCCCGTCGACGAGGCGCGTCGCCCCGGCGCCTGAGCGCGGAGGGCCGGCCCGCCGCGACGGATCCGGGCGATGGCGCGGGGTCTTGCGCGGAAAGGTCGGCATCCCGCACCCCGCCCTCAGTTCAGGCCGTCCGCCCGTGCGCCGTCGCCCGCGAGGCCGCAAGCCCCCGTCACCGGCCCCGCGTCCAGGGCCTGGAGCGCGGCCAGCACCGCGTCGAGGGGCACCGGCTCGGCCCGGCAGCCCTCGAGGCAGCGCAGGGCCGGACAGGACTCGACGGCGCGCGAATCCGAGGCCCAGGAGGCCAGGATGGCGCGCTTCTCGGCGAGCGACAGGCCCGGATAGGTCAGCACTTCGCGCGGGTGCCGGAAGACGTCGCCCGGCGCGACGAAGGCCTCGAAGGGATCGACGGCCGCCGCCCGCAGGGTCGCCGAGGCCAAAGGCCCCAGGCGCTCGATGGTCGTGTCCGACAGCTGCATGACATCCTCCTCTCGGTGAGCAAGGGTTTTTCGGTGAGCAGAGGTCTTTCGGGGAACCGGGATTTCTCCGGAAGTCCCGGATCGGCGGGCGCGACCCGAGCGTGCGCGCCCGCCGCGTCAGGCCCCCCGGGCTCGGGCGCCGCTCAATGGGCCGTCCCGGTCTGCGCGCCGCCGGTGATCGCGATGCGGCGCGCCGAGGCCGGGACCTGGGCCGAGCGGGGCAGCGTGACGCTGAGCACGCCGTGCCGGAAGGCGGCTTCCGCCTTGTCCGCCGCGACCGCGAAGGGCAGTGCGATCGTCCGCTCGAAGCGGCCGTCGGTGCGCTCCGTGTAGCCGCGGGCCGCGTCGCTCGTCTCCGAGCGCTTCTCGCCGCGCAGGGTGAGGACACCGTCCTCGATCAGCACCTCGACATCCTTCGCGTCGAGACCCGGCAGTTCGGCCGAGACCCGCAGGCCCTCGTCCGTCTCGACGTAATCGACGCTGGGCCAGCTGACGCCGCCTCGGCCGAGGGTGGACGCGCCGTTCAGGCCGCTAAAGACGTCGTCGAACAGGCGGTTCATCTCACGGTGGAGGGTCAGGACGGGGCTCAGCGGCTCGGTCCGCATCGGGCCCGGCCCGGCGTCGCCCGCGTTGCGCGTCCAGGGAAGAAGGTCTCTCACACTCATGGCTCGCTCCATCAGCATGGTTGACGTCCAAAGGTTTTTCGCCGGCCCGGAGGTCGTCACGGCGCCCCGGGTCCGCGGGGGAATCGGATATCCGAACGGGGCCAAGCTCGGATCGCCCGGGGACCGGGGAGGGTATCAGGCGGCCTCAGGCTGTCCCCGGCCGCGAGCGCTGTCGCCTGTCCGTGCGCCTTCGGCGCTCCGCGCGCCGGGCTCCTGCGTTTCCCCCGGCTCGGCCTCCGCGATCCGGGCCGGCGCGTTGTCCTGTCCGACGGTGCCCTGGGCGCCGCCGATGGCGATGCGGCGCGGCTTCAGGGCCTCGGGAACCTCGCGCCTCAGGTCGACGGTGAGCAGCCCGTTCTCGAGCGACGCGCCGAGGACGGTGACGTGCTCGGCGAGGTTGAAGGTTTGTCGGAACGACCGAGACGCGATCCCGCGGTGGAGATACTGGCGCTCGCCCTCCGGACCCGTCGACCGGCCGGAGACCAGCAGGGTGGTGTCGTGCTGGACGAGGTCGATCTCGTCCGGCGTGAAGCCGGCCACCGCCATGGTGATGCGATAGCTATCCTCGGCCGCCTTCTCGATGTTGTAGGGCGGCCAGGCCGTCGAGGCCTCGACCCGCTCGGCCTGGTGCAGCAGGTCGAACAGCCGGTCGAAGCCGACCGAGGACCGGAACAGGGGTGACACATCGTAAGTCCTCATGACCACATCCTCCGTTGAGCAACGTGATGACGAGGGACGCCGGACCTGCAGGCCGACGCCCTGATCGCGGGCCATCGAGCCCCGCACGCGCGTAACGTCGTGATGTTGGCGTGGTTCCGTCACGCGACGGATTTTCTGCAGCGTCTCGGCCACCTCGCAGAGGGCTGGGATTGAAGCCGAGAGGCCTCGGGCTCCCGGCCTCGAACGACGCGAATCGTCGCCCCACGCTCTGCCTCGCCGTCGGGAGGATGCGCAGGCCCGCTCTTCCAGCGGTCGCAAGCGGGCGAAACGGCGATCAGGCGTCGCGCGGCTGGCGCTCGGCCGCGCGGACGATCAGGACGGCGAGCCCGGCCGCGACCGCATCCTCGGCCAGCCCCCGCGCCAGCCCGCCGGACTGCCGCACGTCCGGCCCCCGGGCGGCCCGACCCAGGAGGGTACCGGCCACAGCGCCGGCCATGCCGGCCAGCGCGCCCGCCCCCGGCGCCGCCCGCCGGCCGGACAGCGCCCACCCACCCACGGCGCCGATTGCCAGCCGGGCCGCGAAGGAGGGCGGGATCCGGCGATCGGGCGCGAAGGGCATCTTGTCGCCGGCCATCTCGGCCAGCGCCGCCGCCGTCGCCAGGCTGCGCGCCGCGGGACCACTCGGAATGGCGCCGCCGCGCGTGCGCTCCGCCGCAGCAGCCCAACTCAGCGCCGCGCAGGCCGTCATGCTGCGCAGTCCGGCGACGAAGCCGATGCCGAACGCCATGTCGTAACCCTGTCCCATCGTCACCTCGCTGCCGTGATGCGCCTGCTTTCGACGGCAAGGTGGCGGACGCGGCCGGTGTTCCGGGTGGCTGCAGGACCGATCAGTCGTACCTGTGGAGGCGACGCCGCGGTGCGATCCACTCGAATTCCTGATAGACAATCGCCTTTGCCGCCGCTGGACAACTGCACCATGCGTCATCCGGACCTTGAGATCGACCTGTTGCGGGCCTTGGTGGCCGTGGCCGAGACCGGCAGCTTCACCGCGGCGGCCGACGTGGTGCATCGCTCGCAATCCGCGGTGAGCCAGAAGGTGCTGCGCCTGGAGGAGATCCTGGGCAAGCGCGTCTTCGACCGGACCAGCCGCCGCCTCGGCCTCACCCGCGACGGCGAGCGCCTCCTGGTGTCCGCCCGGCAGATCCTGGAACTCAACGACGCGATGCTGCGCGCCTGCCGTGCCCCACCGGCCTCCGGGACCCTGCGCCTCGGCGTCTCGGAAGACTTCATCCCCGGGCAGTTGCCGAAGCTGCTGGCCCGGTTCGGCCGCCTGCATCCCGGCGTGCATATCGACCTGATGACGGGCCTGAGTTGCACCCTCCTGGAGGCCTACGACGCCGACCGGCTCGATGCGGTCATCGCCAAGCGCAGCGGCGCCGCCCCCCGCGGCCGGGTGATCTGGCGCGAGCCCCTGGTCTGGCTCGCGGCGGCCGACCACCAGCCGGATTTCAATCAGCCCGCGCGCCTGGTGATGCTAGCCGCCCCCTGCAGCTATCGCGACCTGATGATCACGGCACTCGACTCGGTCCGCCGGGACTGGGTCGCCGCCTGCACGGCGAGCAGCCTGATGGGTGTCCAGGCGGCGGTGGCCGGCGGCCTCGGGGTCACCCTGCTCGGCCGCTCCTTCGTGCAGGAGGGTCTTCGGATCCTGCAGGCCCCCGAGCTCTGGCCCGCCCTGCCGATGACCGAGGTCACGGTGATCGGCGAGGACCGCGCGGGCGAACTCATGCGCCCCCTCATCACCTTCCTGACCGAGAGCCTCGCCGGCAGCGACGCGCTTGCGCTGGCGGCCTGAAACCGGGTTGGCGGCCTGAAACCGGGTTGGCGAACTGAAACCGGGCTCGGACATCGGCTGGCCCTGGGCGTTGCCCTCCCGTAAGCCTCCACCCTGGATCACGCACAGGGAGACGACGGGATGAAGGTCGCCGTGATGGGGGCGGGGTCGGTCGGGTGCTATTACGGCGCCCTGCTGGCGCAGGCCGGGGCCACCGTCACCCTGGTCGGACGGGCGGTCCACGTGGACGCGATCCAGGCGCGCGGCCTGATCCTGGAAACCGCGACCGGGCAGGGCGCCGTACGCCTGCGGGCCACGACCGAGGCGGCGGGGGTGGCCGGCGCCGACGTGGTGCTGTTCTGCGTCAAGTCCGGTGACACCGAAACGGTCGGCCGGACGATCGCCCCGTTCCTGACGCCCGATGCAGCGGTGCTGAGCTTCCAGAACGGCGTCGACAACCCCGAGCGGCTCCAGGCGGTGCTCGGCCGGCCGGTGGTGCCGGTGGCGGTCTACGTCGCGACCGGGATGCCGGGCCCCGGTCACGTCCGGCATTACGGCCGCGGCGATGTGGTGATGGGCCCGTTCCCCCGCAGCGCCGAGGTGGCTGCGCTCTTCGCGGCCGCCGGTATCCCGACGGAGGTCTCAGACCGCGCCCTCGACGCCCTCTGGGGCAAGCTGATCGTCAACTGCGCCTACAACGCCCTCTCGGCGATCACGCGGCTGCCCTACGGCCGCCTGCTCGCGGTGCCTGGCATCGCGGCCGTGATGACGGATCTCGTCGCCGAATGCGTCGCCGTCGCGCACGCGTCGGGCATCGCGGTGGCGCCCGACATCCTGGCCCAGGTCCTCGCCCTCGCGGCGACCATGCCGGACCAGATCTCCTCCACCGCGCAGGATCTCGCCCGGGGCCGGGCGAGCGAGATCGCCCATCTCAACGGGATCATCCTGCGGAGAGGCGAGGCCGCCGGCATCGCCACGCCGGTGAATCAGGCGCTGACGGCGCTGGTTCGGGCGCTGGAGGGGCCAGGTTTGTCCTGAGCCGAGCCCAGGCGAGGTTACGCCGGAAAGCTTTAAGCCGCCGGGTTGTACTCGTCCAGCACGCGGCGGCACTAGCCCCCGTCGAACAGTAAGACCTTAGTACGGAACCGCCCTTCGAGCCTCGAGTCCTTCGCGGCGACCCTATGGCTTGCAGCAGCGTCTGGCGCAAACATAGCAACATCTACCGGCATCGCGGACAAAAGCTCGCCATACCCGGCATGGCCGATACGGGTGTGGGAACTTAAATGAGCTGGATCACTGCAGCCTGTGGCTTCAATCCGTGTAGGGGCGCCCGGTGCGAGGATCCGTTGCTGGCTCCCTTGGGGGTTCTATCATGACGCAGCAGGATGCCGTCTCAGCGATCAAGGGGCGATTCTGGGCGGAGCGCTTCGGGATCGATCTGCACCCGGATCCGGAGGCGGCCATCGCCGCGATGAACGCGCGCGATCGCAGCTTCGCACTGCAGAACGCCATTCCAGACCGTGTTCTCTCAGAGAGATACCGGCTCAATCAAGCGATCGTGCAGGGACGTCGCGCTGGTCATGACACGGCTCACCGGTTAGGCGTTTCATGAAGCGGGTTTGACTCGTCATCGCTGGGACTGACCTGCCGGCGCTGGCGTTTCGTGTCTCGCAGCGATGAACAACAAGGGCGCGTGTTCCGGCAGGGTCTGCACGGTGCCCACGCGCCCGCGCCAAGTGGACTTCCGGGGCCGAGGTCGAGGCCTACTTTTCGAGACATCCTGAAGGATCCGGCTGACCGATGAACCCGACCTATGATCTTTCCGGCAAGCGCGTCCTCGTCGCGGGCCATCGAGGGATGGTCGGATCGGCCCTCGTGCGGCGGCTGGCCTCGGAGGACTGCACCGTCCTCACCCTTGGGCGGGACACGGTGGATCTGCGCCGGCAGGCCGCGGTCGAGGACTGGATGGCGGCGGCACGGCCACAAGCGCTCTTCCTGGCCGCCGCCAAGGTCGGCGGCATTGCCGCCAATGACAGCGCCCCGGCCGACTTCCTCTACGACAACCTCATGATCGAGGCGAACCTCATCCAGAGCGCCCACGCTGTGGGTGTCGAGAAGCTCCTGTTCCTCGGCTCCTCCTGCATCTACCCGAAGATGGCGCCCCAGCCGATGGCGGAGGACGCACTCCTCACCGGACCGCTTGAGCCGACCAACGAATGGTATGCCATCGCCAAGATCGCCGGGCTGAAGCTGTGCCAGGCCTATCGCCGCCAGCACGGGGCCGACTTCATCTCGGCGATGCCGACCAACCTCTACGGGCCGGCGGACAATTACGATCTCCAGGGCAGCCACGTGTTGCCGGCGCTCTTGCGCAAGGTGCACGAGGCCAAGCGCCATCACCTCCCGACCATCACGCTCTGGGGGACGGGCACGCCGTACCGCGAGTTCCTGCACGTGGATGATCTCGCCGACGCCTGCGTTCACCTGATGAAGGCGTATTCCGGCGAAGGGCCGATCAATGTCGGCTCCGGCCAGGAACTCACCATCCGCGAACTGGCCGAGACGATCGCCGAGGTCTTGGGCTGGCAGGGGCAGTTGCTCTTCGACGCCACGAAGCCGGACGGCACGCCGCGCAAGCGCCTCGACACCACCCGCCTGGAGGCTCTCGGCTGGCAGCCGCGGATCGACCTGCGCGCCGGGATCGCGGATGCCTACGCCTGGTTCCGCCACCATCATCCCGAGGCCTGACAGGGCCTCCACCGCGCGACCGCAAGGTTGCGGCGCGCCGGCAACCCCTCCATTCCCTGCGACCCCCTAGGAGCGACGCATGTCCACGACACAGAAAACGGCTCTGATCACGGGCGTCACGGGACAGGATGGCGGCTATCTGGCGGCCCTGTTGCTCGAGAAGGGTTACATCGTCCACGGCATCAAGCGCCGGTCCTCGTCCTTCAACACCGGGCGGGTGGATCACCTCTACGAGGATCCCCGCTTCGCGCCGACCGACTTCCACATGCATTACGGCGAGCTGACCGATGCCACCAACCTGATCCGGATCATGCAGGAGACCCTGCCGGACGAGGTCTACAACCTCGGCGCCCAGAGCCACGTCCAGGTCAGCTTCGAGACCCCCGAATACACCGCCAATTCCGACGCCATCGGCACCCTGCGCCTCCTGGAGGCGATCCGGATCCTCGGCCTGAGCCAGAAGACGCGTTTCTACCAGGCCTCGACCTCCGAGCTCTACGGCAAGGTCCAGGAGGTGCCCCAGCGCGAGACCACGCCGTTCTATCCACGCAGCCCCTACGCGGTGGCCAAGCTCTACGCCTACTGGATCACGGTGAACTACCGCGAGGCCTACGGCATGCATGCCTCGAACGGCATCCTGTTCAACCACGAGAGCCCGACGCGCGGCGAGACCTTCGTCACCCGCAAGATCACCCGTGCGGTGGCGGCGATCGAGGCTGGACTGCAGCCCACGCTCTACCTCGGCAACCTCGACGCCATGCGCGACTGGGGGCATGCCCGCGACTACGTCGAGGGGATGTGGCGCATCCTGCAGCAGGAGGTGCCCGACGACTACGTGCTGGCCACCGGCGAGATGCATTCCGTGCGAGAGTTCGTCGAGCGCGCCTTCGCCGTGGTCGGCCGGACGATCGCGTGGCAGGGGGAGGGGGTCGAGGAGCAGGGCCTCGACGCCAAGACCGGCCAAGTGCTCGTCAAGATCGACCCGGTCTACTTTCGACCGACGGAGGTCGACCAGCTGCTTGGCGATCCAACGAAGGCCCGAGAGAAGCTCGGCTGGATGCACACCGTGCCATTTCCCAATCTGGTCGAGGAGATGGTTCGCGCAGATCTCGCAGTTAGTACCTGATGCCAAGCAGGATTTACTAGTCGCCGACGGGGTCGCAGAGGTTTAAATCAGAGGGATATAGCATACAACCTTTCCAAGCTTAACTGGTGCCTCCTTCCTGATTGGTATCGCGATGGGTTTGAGAGGCGGTACCATCAAGGACCGGAACTGATGCTGCAGCAAATCGAAGGCCGGAGAGATAGAATTAACCGCAGGTCAATTGCATTTTGGCCACGGCCACATTGTGGCGGGGCATCATCTGGCTCTGAGTAGCGCCCTCCCGTAAGCCTTCCGCCAGGATCACGGAGAGTAAGACGACAGGATGAAGATCGCCGTGATGGGGGCGGGGTCGGTGGGGTGCTATTACGGCGCCCTGCTGGCGCAGGCCGCGGCCATGGTCACCTTGGTCGGACGGGCGGTCCACATGTATGCGATCCAGGCGCAGCCTACTCCTGGAGACCGGGGCTGGGTAGGAGGCGGTGCACCTGCAAGCCACGACCGGAGCGGCCGAGATGGCCGGCACCGAGGTGATGTTGTTCTGCGTCAAATCCGGTGACACTGAGACGGTCTGCCGGACGATCGCTCCGTTCCTGGCACCGGACACGGCGGTGCTGAGCTTCCAGAACGGCGTTGACAACCCAAGCGACGCCGGGCGTTGCTCGGTCACTCGATGTTACCGGTGGCGGTCTGTGTCGCCACCGGGATGCTGGGATCGGCTACGCCCGGCACGACGGTCGCGGAGATGTAGTGATGGGCCCGGGAGGGGCGTACCAAGAGCGGTTTCTACTTACTCCGGGTCGTAACCGGCGGCAGCGAAGTAATTTGCGCACTCGGTTGGGGCGAAGGCGTTGAGAAAATCGCCGACGACAGTGCTGAGCCTTCGACCATGCGCTCGGCCGCTTTGCGCAGCAGCGCCTTGAGCTTTGCGAAAGCCATCTCAATTGATGGCGTGGATGGCTCCTGCTCCTTGCGTTGCGTTGGAGCAAAGTCGGGATGTTGTCGCCTCAAGCTGAGGAGCCACTCGTGTCCAAGCTTGTTACGGTCGGTATCGAACTAGCGAAGAGTATTTTCCAAATCCGCGGTGTTGACGTGAGCGGTCGTGTTCTCGTGCGTCGCCAACTCGATCAAAGCCAGTTGCTTGCTCTCTTCGAGAAGCAGCCGCGCTGTCTCATCGGCATGGAGGCTTGCGGAGGCGCTCACGACTGGAGGCGCAGGCTTCAGGGTATGGGTCATGACGTTCGGCTGATGCCGCCGTCTTACGTGAAGCGCGGGGAGACGGACGCAGCCGACGCGGCGGCCATCTGTGAAGCGGCCACGCGTCCCTCCATGCGGTTTGTCGCGGTGAAGAGCGAAGCCTGCTCGTCGGTCCTGATTCTTCACCGCACGCGGGATCTTCTGATCCGCCAGCGCACGCAGATTGGCAACGCGATCCGCGCCCACATGACGGAGTTCGGCGTCATCGCAGCGACAGGGGCGCAGAACGTCGACCGGCTGCGAACGCAAATGCATCAGCTGCCGGAAGCGGCCCGATTGCCTGTCAGCCTGCTCTTCGAGCAAATGGTCGACACCGACACGCGGATCGAGCAGTTGACGGGCGAGATCGAAGCGATCCACGCCCAAAGCGAGACGAGCCAGCGTCTGGCGACGTTCCCAGGCGTTGGCAAGCTTTCGGCGACGATCATCGCAGCGACGACACCGGAAGTCGGCAACTTCGACTGTGCGAGGGACTATGCCGCCTGGCTCGGCCTGACCCCCAAGCCGCATTCCACCGGTGGCAAACAAAGGATCGGGCGGATCTCGAAGATGGGCAACCGGTATATTCGACGGCTGCTGTATCTGGGCGCCATATCGCAGATTATGGTGAGATCCAGATGCGGCGCGAGACAGGACTGGCTATCCGACATGCTGTCCCGGAAGAAGACGAAAGTCGTTGCCATCGCGTTGGCACATCGCATGGCAAGAACGATCTTCGCTGTCCTCAGGGACGGCTCAGGGTACCAGCCGCGGGCGACCACCGCTTGAACGGCTAAACGAACGGTCAGGGCGACGTGAGGTGATGGCGAACAAACGGAGAGGAAGAACCAGGACACCCCGATCAATCCGAAGCGCTTCGAGCGCGCTCGATTGAGTGTGACCTGCTCTCCAAGCGGACTCTATCAGAGCGCGCAGCAATCCCGCTGCAGATGAAACGCCGTATAAATGGCCGCAACCGACCTTATCACCTAAACCGATCCGACATCCTTGACCCGCAGGAGCCATCCAAACATGGATTGAAGTCGGGCGAGTACGGCGGCAGGAAGCGAAGCTGTGCCCCGTTGGCCTCTATGGCGGTCTGGATTGTAGCGCCCTTCTGGGCGGGCAGGTTGTCGAGGGTAACGGTCTTGCCGAGCCTGAGGGTTGGGGCGAGCACCTGCTCGACGTAGGCAAGGAACCAGTCTCGCGTCGTTGCCCCGTCGAGCAGCATGGGCGCGTTCATACCCGACAGGCGCAAGCCCGTAACTGTCGTCAGCGATCTGCTCGACGCCTTCACCCCAATCGGGTGCGCAAACTACTTCGCTGCCGCCGGTTACGACCCGAAGTAAGCTAAAACCGCTCTAGTGCGTCTCGGGTCACACCTCGGGGACCGCTCTTCGGCCAAGACAAAAACGCAACAAATTAAGTGACTCGTACACGCGCAACTCTGTTGGCGCGAGATAATCGCCGTCCAAAATCACAATTCCACGGTACGTTCCTAAAATCGAAAAAAACATATCATAGATCTGATTAAACATAATATTGTCCTCAATCGAAACCGGATCCTTAAACTCTAATTTTATAATACGCTTCTGGTCGATAGTTAACATCAGATTCTCGTCCACCTATCGACACATAGCTTCGATGTTCAATGGTGATGCGGCAGCCGTGGTTCAAGGATTGATTAAGACAAGGATTAAAACTTCTCAGAAGAATTTTTTCGGCAATGATCGTTCCGGTATTTATTTATTTTATTAGAATAGAGCGATCATTGATACTAGCCAAACCAAATTTGTTGTTCTATTTTGAGCATTGATACAACTGAAATGACCTATCTCAGAGCATCGAATAGATAGCGTTCCGCAACCAGTGTACCATCACATGCACCTATGCTAAGGTAGCGACCGTTCGACGCTTGCAGTACGCCAAAGTATCTCTCAGCTTTGCCGAGGGAACGAATTCCTTTACTAGGGACTCACAACTCATGCGATCACTACTCCTAAAATAAGAGCATCAGGCATATTTATGGAGATATCAGAGCGTTATATATGCCAATTTACTTAAATGCACAACGCTTCGTTTCACAATAATCTTGCGTAGCGCGCAATATAAACCTCATAATCGACATAACAAAAGCGCAGAACTCGCAAACCATATTACGAGTGAACTGATGTTGAAAATTACATTCATACGGAACAGACAAACCCCCGAGCATACACCCAAAATATAGCAGAATTTTCTACTAAATCCTATCGATCTTAAGGTTGAACCGTGCAAACAGGCTTATATATCATCATTCCGCTATACAAAGCTCCAGAGCTTATTGTGGGCCTTGTCGGCAGTTTAGATGCCGTGGCGGAAGAAATCTCTGAAACATCAGCCGAAGTTATCTTCGTCAACGATTCTCCAAACTTTATTTTATTAGACAACGCAATTAAATCCGTATTAACAGACAAATTCCACAAATTTAAATATCGAATCATCCAAAACGAATCAAATGAAGGTTTCATCAAGTCAGTTAACAAAGTCCTGGGTTTAGCTATCACGAATTACAAGGACGTGTTACTACTCAACTCTGACGCCCTGCTGACAAAGGGGGCCATTAAGGAAATGCGAGATGTAGCTTACCGAGATCCTTTGATTTCTGTCGTCAGCCCGCGGTCAAACAATGCAACAATATGCAACTCTCCTTACGCGAGTGCTTTCAGAAACTACGATTTCGAGCGTGCTCTAGCAGCGCATTCTTTCATATCTGATTATCTTCCTCAAACGACTTACGTGCCGACAGCTGTTGGATTTTGTCTATATATCAAACTTACAGTAATACAAGAATTTGGTTTATTTGATGAAATTTATCGAGCTGGTTACAACGAAGAAAACGATTTTATTATGCGCGCCAATAGAGCTGGTTATAGAGCAGTATTAGCAAATAAAGCCTTTGTCTACCATCTTGGCAGCGTTTCATTCGGGTTGACTGGCGAGGGCAAAAACGATCGCGAAATACGGAACAGGAAAATTCTCGACGCACGATACCCTGAGTACAAAACTGCTATTAGCCGGTTTTTCAATGGCATAGAATACAAATCTCAATTATTACTGTCTAATATATTGCCGACCATTAACAATCAACTTAATCTGAATTTTGACTGCGGGCATTTTGGCGAGTACTATAATGGAACTTTTGAGCACGCATCAGCTCTGATGAAAGCCTTTGTGCGTCAATTTTCCAATAAATACAACATATTCATTACTTGCGAAAGATCAGCTGCTAAATTTCATCGGCTGGATCTCATGAAGGGTGCCACTATACTATATGATGATATACAACACGACGTCTTATTCGCTATAAGTTTTCGCATCGGACAGCCATTTGATTACGCGCAAATGATCAAAATGGCGAAGTCCGCCCCCATTTCGGGATACTTGATGCTTGATACAATAGCGATGGATTGCATAAATCTAGACGTATACGGGCTAGAGGACATGTGGACAAGGATGCTAGAAATTTCCTCAATAGTCGGTTTTAATTCAGATTTCTCAAAAGATCAATTTCTCAGACGATTTCCAGATGCACAATCTGAAGTAAGTTTTGTGTCTCTATGCTCAACTAGTGAAGAGGACTATAGACGGCATCCTAAAAATCTAACTAATGGCCAAAAACACATTCTAGTAATTGGAAACAAATATATCCATAAAAACTTGTCTAACACTATCAGAATTCTAGAAAAACATATCAGCCGTCCTAAAATTGTGGTTCTAGGTCTGGAGATTCATGATATTGCGGGAGTAACTGGATATGCTTCCGGAAATCTTTCTGAAGAGGAGGTTGATGCCCTATACGGGAACGCAAGCATAATACTGTTCCCCTCTTTCTATGAAGGTTTTGGTTTACCTATCGTCAAATCTCTAGCTCATAAGGTGCCAGTAGTTGCTCGAAAACTGCCGGTTTTCGAAGAAATCAAAAAGAGATCTATCAACGCAGCGAATATATATCTGTTTGAGACGACAGAAGAAATGGTAGATTTCTCACTAAATGAAACTCCTTGGATAACCGACGTAACCGAAGTTTCAACCAGTCAAACATGGGAGGCGGCAGCCAGGGATATGGAGCGCGGCTTCTCATTGTCACTAGAAAGCGTTCGACTCAGTTCAATTAAACAGAAATTAGGCTATATCGCTCTGTTGGATGAGTATGTCATCAGTAAAAGAAATTTGATTGAGTCTAAGACTGGAGAATTTTCACATGCGACTAAAGAACCGGATAAATCCGGTCTTCAAAATCTGAACTCTTATCTGTCATGGGGGGTTTACAAAGCCAAGTATTTGACGAAGAGGTACGTAACGAAATACCCATACTTTATAGATAAAGCTATATCAACTGGGAAATATATTTCAAAAAATCGATTTTTGGTTCAAATTAGTCCAGAATTTGACAATGTTTACTGGCTCTCACCTTATGATTTTAGAAGAGACAATATTATCGGGAAATACCGCCACATCAACGCCGGTAGTTTTATAGACTCAGATGCGAGGGGAAGAATACTATACAACTTACTAACAGTGGCAGACATGCTAAAATCTGGAGGTTCTATAGAATTTCAGATCAGAAAAGGAAATAGTCTCGACAAATTAGAACAAAAGCTTAGATCATTTGATGGCGTAGAAGTTATGGGTAGAATTGCTGGTTTCACATCTATTAAGGTTACCACAGATGGGAAAAAGCTGTCCATCAAGGCATCCAAAACTATTGACTGGTTCCACAAGTTTGATCGTAGCTTTTCAGCCGATGAATTTCTCCGAGAACTGTACTATATTGTTCTAGGAAGGGAACTGGATAAAGACTCGGTGGTATGGGCACAGCGCTTGAACAATGGTCAAAGCAAAAGAGTAATTGCAAAGAAAATTTATGCGTCTGCTGAAGCTATAAACACAATGTTTGACAGCGGTTATTAACACTGGATATCGTCCGTAAAAATGCCTTTACGAGCCTATTATTTAGCTAATTATACTGTTGAAGGGGCCAAAATAGCTATGGAAATATTATTTACCCACCCATTATCGTAGGCCGCGCTTTGATATGACTAGCGTAGAAGAAATATTAGAATTGTTGATGCATCGAATTTTATTGCGTATATCCGATGATATAGTAGGGAACCAATTCGGTTTGAAATCTTTCAAAGCCCTATACGAACGAGAGGACGGAATATCATCTTGATGGCAAGAGAACGACGACCTTCTCCATTCACCACCCTCAGCGAGCTTCCCTCGACTCACTGTCACCCAGGCCTGCCGCCACCAGTCGAACACCTTGAAACACTCATTCCTTGCGGGACGGTGTCGTGATTCCCTGCTGCTGTTGAGGTTGGGGAGGCTCGGATGGGTCAGCCAGGGTTCTTCGATCTGGATGAGCGCTATCAGCGTCTGTCGGAGAACGGCGACCCGCTGGTGAAACTCGCGGCCCTGATCGACTTCGAGGCTTTCCGACCGAAGCTGGCCACCGCACTGAAGCGATCCGATAGATCGAAGGGTGGACGCCCGCCCTACGGCCGGGCTGTCGCCAGAAGTGGATCTTCGAGCGCCGGCCCCGTTTGGCCAGATGGGTTTCGTTGGCCGTGAGCGGTAGGCGGTGTCAGCCCAGACGTCGCTTGCCATATTGGCTGGATCGAGGACGTTGGCCAGCTGCGGCCGGTTATGCGCGGCAGCGCTGGTGACGGTGAAACGGCGGACGAAGCCGTGCCTGCGGTCGATCGAGACGTGCGTCTTGTACCAAAACACCGGGACGGCGATTTCTACCTTGGCCTTCGATTCGTCCCCCTTCTCTGGTCGCGCCTTGGCCTGCCTCAGGGTCCAGCGAGCATCGCGATCCTTCTGTGCGAGCTTCTTTGCGATCGAGCTGCGCATCCGTCCGGGATCCAGCCCGCCTTCAGAGCCGCCTTCTCGTCATCGGTGTTGCGTTGACGCGGAGCCGCGATGATCGAGGCGTCGATGATCTGGCCCGACATCGCGAGACTCCCCTTGCCCTTCAGCCGGGCGTCGAAGGCGGCAAACAGCGCGTCGATGGCACCGTCCCGCGTGAGCTGTTCGCGGAACAGCCACACGGTCTTGGCATCCGTTACCGCATCCTCGAACCTCGGCCCTAAAGCGTTTTCCACTTACTCCGGATCGTAGCCGGCGGCAGCGAAGTAGTTTACGCACTCGGTTGGTGTAAAGGCGTCGAGCAGATCGCCGACGACTGTCCACAGCCGATTGACCGTGCGCTCGGCCGCTTTGCGCAGCAGCGCCTTGAGTTTGGCGAAGGCCATCTCAATCGGATTAAAGTCGAGCGAGTACGGCGGCAGGAAGCGAAGCCGTGTGCCGCTGGCCTCGATGGCGGCCTGGATCGCGGTGCCCTTGTGGGCGGGGAGGTTGTCGAGGATGACAGTATCGCCGGGCCCGAGGGTTGTGGCGAGCACCTGCTCGACGTCAGCCTAAGAACCACTCCCGCGTCATCGGTCCGTCGAGCACCATGGGCGCGCTCATCCCCGACAGGCGCCGAGCCCGCAACGAACGTCGTCGTGAGCCAATGGCCATGCGGGATGCCCGAGCGCAGGCGCGCCATGCGGGTGGAGAGACCCGTCTCATCGATGAAGACCAGGCGCTCAGGATCGAGGTCGGGCTGCGCGGCAAACCACGCCTCACGGGATGCGGCCACATCGGGGCGATCCTGCTCGGTTGCGTGCGCTGACTTTTTTTCCACGTCACCGCGCGGCAGGCGAAGAAACGCCACAGCGTGCCCAATCCGATCGAGACGCTGCGCTCGGTACGCAGGCGTTCCTGCATCTTGGCCAGCGTGATGTCGTCCTTCTCCTCGGTGAGGGCGAGCAGAAAGGCTTCATGCACGTCGAGCTTGGAACCGGGTGGACGGCCCTGACGCTGAGCCCGCGTCTCTCCTGTCATCGTCGCATGCGCGGCCCAGCGGATCACCGTAGCGACGCCGACCCGATAACGCAGGGCCGCGGCCCGGCGCGACAGACCTGCTTCCACCGCGTCCAGGACGCGAACACGCAGATCGTGACTGTAGGCACGGGCCATAGCGATCTCCCTGACGAACCTTCAGAGATCAACGCTCACCTGGCCGCAACGACTCAGGCATCGTGGAAAATGCTCTAGGAACCGCATGAACGAATGCCGGTTCAGGATCTGGAACTCTGTCGCATCGTCCGACAGCGTGTAGAGCGTCTGCAGGATCAGGATCTTGAACATGAGGACCGGGTCGTAATCTGACGCCGGCGCAGCGCAAAGCCGACCGCGCCCGCTTTAAGTTCTGTTCGGCCGTCGAGACAGTTTTCGCCAACCAGGAGCACCGCTCCGGCCTGTTTGTGCAAACCGTAAGCCTAGCCCGAGTCTGAGCTGAGATAAGGCTCGCCAATCTCGTCTACCACCTCAGGGGCATTCTCTGGATCGAAGCCCGCCCGGTGGCGGCCTGAGGAATGGTTGGAGAGAACCCTATGCCCCCTCATGACCACTGCCAGACTGCCATAACGCCAGTCTAATGACGCCGAAACTACGGGCGGGGTCAATCAAACGGTCAAACCTCGCCATTGCACAATTCTTCGAGGTGTTTGCACGGGAGGGGTATCTCGAGGGGTCCGATCGAAGCCGCTAGTTGCACCAGCGGGCCGCGGTTCTCCGACGGGCGATGAAAGCGCTCATACAGATCGAAGAACCCTGGCTGACCCATCCGAGTCTCCCAAACGCCGTAAACATCGGGGAATTACGACATTATCCCGTACGAAGGGGGTATCTCGAGGTGTTCGGATGGCCCGAGTCATTTAAGACAACGTCTAGGATCTTTTCAGAAGTGCAGGCTCACACAGTTGTACTGCGGCCGGGTGTCGGTGTTCACATCTCAGACCGAAGTCAGTTTTTGCGGAGGACGAAGCGCTGCGCCATCCTGCCCGTTAAACCTCGCGACAGCGCTTCATTTGATCGCTCAACTGTTAATCAGGAACTCGCTTTCGACGTTGAAAAGCAAATCCTTTTTATCACCTCCAGATAGCAACATCATTCAACAACCTGCTGGTGCAGATCAACGGCCGGCGATACAAACGCAGGCTGATACCTCGCGTATAGGGGTGATGTGCCTGATTTTGAACCTGATACCCAGCGGATCCGGTTCCCCATAACAGCAATATTGAGTAGTGATGCACCGTTACTCGCGAGCAGATCAAGGTTGTCCAATCGAACAGGAGTATTCCCGGCAATTACAAGCGCTGAGTTGCCTGGAACGGGATCGGCCATCCGCCCCCCAATTTGGATTCGACCTGAAACTTCAGAAGCTACATATACAAAGTTTCCAGACAAACCGGCGCTATTGACATTGATACGAACGTCGTCAGTACCCGCTCCAAGGATCGCAACTGCAGAATAGCCGAATGGCCCTGCAGTGATGTCTGCCCGCACACCCTTAGCGTTTTTTACCGTCAGAGCAGTTCCAAATTTTAAATTATTTCCAGCTCCAACCATTGTTAGATTGGATATTGACGCCGCGGGAGCTGCAGGATCAGTATCATGTATACTTAATCCATTGCCCTTATTTAACATTGTGAGCCGATCTACACCAAGTCGATAGGGCTGCCGCCCAGTTGCAGGAGAAGGACCGAATTCTACATGGTTATTAGCGGGATTAGAGTCAATGTCGCCAACATATATAATGCCGAACTGCGCTACTCCTACCCCGTTTAAAGCAACGCCGGAATAGGCATAGGCCCCGTCCAAGTAGGTTACAGCAACATCGTTGACGTCCCGCCAGACTGGTCCGAAGGCATCAAAATCGTTGTGTAGATTGTCGAGATGCCCCCAAAAGCCCGTGAATGTATTTCCACCATTATCAGTAAAAATAGATTGTCCAACGCGCGGCAGATCGAGGCGATCCCCGCGGCTTGTCTTTATCGTTCCTTTGATACCGCTTGTTACGATCTCGCCAGCTCGGGCATGCGCGACCCGAAGTAATCGACCCGCGTAGTTTTGTCCGGTAAGATCAACGGTGTAGCCCCCAATACCAGAGATGCGGATCGCTTCTTGTCCACCGGCCTCCACAACGTCAGCAACTGCTCCATAATCGACTGGATAAGGGTCGCGCGAAGTCCATCCCCTGAACGGCCCGCCCTCTATAAAACGAGCTCGTATTAACAACTGCTTGCCATTGTGGAAGTCGAATACGCGGAACGCTTTTGCATCGGGGGTAAAAGTGGCGTCAGAGGCATCAAAAATCATGCCAACCTTGCCTTGCAGATCCATCGGGATCGAAGTAGCGATACGATAACGTCCGGCCGGTACCCGAAGAACGGAACCGGGGCCAGCTGCTATCCATGCAACATACGCTGCTCGCAGAGCGGGTCCGTTATCGGTGCCAGCGCCAACTCCCGTACAGTCTGCAACGACGCCCCCCTCATATTGTGTGTTCCCAGCGTTTATCTCCCGAATGCCCCGCGAACCCGATTCCATGAACCCACTGCTTTGGGAGCGTCCGATCTGGAGATCGGCGGACAAGCGAACGCCACCGTCATCCTCGAAGCTCAAGGTTGACAGTGAACGGTCTTGAGCCAATGCGGGCGTTTCAAGGAACAGCACCCCGCCGAGCACAAGATATAAAATTTTCATCATTTTTATCCTAACAGCTATAGCGCTATTCTAACAGATGAATAGCGGACCTATTTTTCTAAGCGAGACACAACGTGCACTTTACAAAGTCACAGTAATAAATCGAATAACTGAGACTATCTTTTTTTGACTTGACGAACAAATAATAAGATCGGCTATATCTATCCTGTTGATCAAAATATCTATAGATTAGAAAGACGATCGGTTTGCTCTGACCTAAACTTTATCTTGAATAAAGTATATCTGGTTCATGCCGAAATAGATAGCTCGCTTGCTCGGCGGAGCGATTACTATGTTTCGCCCAAAAAAACTCGATGAAGCTTTAATTAGCCTAGTAATTCGGTTTAGTGTTATAAGTACCTTCGGACGACGGCCCGCTCCATCCCCAGTCCTATGCATAAAGATCCAAATCCCCAAGAAATCACATAGTAATAATCAACGACAACACCAAGCGAAGGGTCATACGCTAGCCGAACCCATTCAATAATTTGGACCACAGGATTCCATTTCATTACACTATATATCTCGTCTGGAAGCATATTTGGAAGAAAAAAAACGCCGGAGGTGACATACAGTAGAACTGTAATAACTATGTATGCCCATAGCCACCCCTGAAAGACTGACATGATACCTATGTTTATTGCGCCCATTCCTAGACCCAAGAGAAGTGCCATCAAATACCCGGTAATTGCCAGCATCGGATCGTCAGGCATAGGATTTACACCTAGTGCAAATAATATCGTCAAGATTATCAAAAGCCCTTGAAATCCTTTGATTGTTTCAACAATGAACCTAGCTATCATGATGTCAAAAGCTTTTACTTGAGGGTAATACATTAAAGGTCTGTTTACAACAATAGCTTTCATGGCCTCACGAGAAGTGTATTGAAAAATCAGGGCCGGAACTGCACCGGTGGCAACAAATAGGATTGGATTGTTTCCCATTGGAGATGGAAGATTACGGAATATCATTATAACGACCATAACGAAAATATGCGCTACGGGCCAAAGCACTACAAGAACATACCCCCAGTAAGATCCTCCGAATCGTGTTCGCATGTCACGAAGCATCAATGCTCTTATTACTCCAGCATATACCTCAAAACTCTCTCTTTGGGCGTTTTTTGAAGCTGTTTTAACTGACATACCTAATTTCGCCTTTGCCTACCTATAAGTTATAGAGCTCTAAAAATTGACAAAATTACGATCTCACTGTTTGGCCGCAAAATCTGGTGGAACGAATCTAACTTCAAGTGAGAGGGTCAACGGACCATGCTTGGCTGGTGGCCATACATGGCGTGAATTATGGCAGCCTCTTTAGGGAGCAGTGAAGTTGGAGGCGCTGACGAAACAGGCCAGATGAGCCCAAAGCTGCGCGTGGCGGTCGTAGTAGTATCGCTCGACCATCGCATCTTCGATCATGCGGCTCATTCACTCGACCTGACCGCTATCGGACATGATGGCTCTGGTGCCCTCGGGTTCTGCTGATCGTTCGATGAACTTTATGGCGAGCTGATCCGGGACACGGGGGCACCGCGAGCACTCTAGTGCGGGCAAGCCGACACTTGTACCATGGGTTGCGAGCCCGAGTCGTTATTTGGCCGCCCCTGCGGCTCGGCCGGATGCGCGTGCCGAACACGGTTCCGTAGTTACAGCGTTGCCCGCCAGCTCCCGTGAACAAGTCACAAGGGACAAGCTCATGCGAGTTGTGGGATTAGACATCCACCGCATCTTCGCCGAGGCGGTGCTGCCGGAGGATGGAACGGTTCGACGTCTGGCTCGGATCGGCAGGGACTTTCAAAGGATTTCGTGGTGGGCGGCCAATTGAACATCAGGCCTCCATGGCCGGGGTTAAGCGTTCGTAGACGATGACGGAGAACGGCGCCTTGGCCATGACCCGCTCACGCGAGGCGATCATCAGAGCATTCTCGGATCGGTTGAAAAGCAAGTAGAGCAGCCTCAACGCGGCTTATTCGATCGGGGAGTGAACCCGGGCGCTCACGGTCTGGCACAGTGTCGCCTGCAGGGCATCGGTGTGATCGTCATGTACAGGATCTGCCGGACCTCGCCCGGGGAGGTGTAGAACGGCATTACATTGCTTCAGGCCCGTCTCCAGCTCCAGCCGATGGCCGAGTACTTCCGGCCCCATTCGTCCGCCTCGAAGAGGGCCAAAGCCGCCTCGCCGGTGGCGGCCTCCTGCGAACGATAAGTGTCATTCGGCGGAGCCGCCACGGCCTTGAGGTCCTTGTAGGTGGGCCGAACGGCGTGACCCGCGCCGCCTCCGACACCGACGCGACGACCTGCACCCCGCAGGTCGGGCAGCGCACGGCCAACCGTAGCTGCTGCGTCACCACCGGTGTCACCTCCGGCAATTCGATCCGCTCGCCCGCTCCCGAGTTAGGTAAGAGGAACTCCGTGCAGGGCGCCGCCACAGCACACGCAGCGGTCGGGCCGATGATCGACGACCGCGTCGGGATCGTCGCTCTCAACGCAGCTATCGCCGTCACTTCGATAGTTCGCGCTCGTATTAAATGTGTCACCCGAAGTCACCAACGGGATTCCAAACAGCGCGGCAGTACTATTTCGTATAATCAATAGCTAATTTTGTTAGCTGACGAGATAGTTTCAAAAAGTCATCTTTATTTGGTTCAGGCTCGTTAAAATTAACGATGTTTTCGGAAAAAAACTTCTCGATAGTACAATGTCGAACTAAAGTGTTCAATCCCGCGAAGCGTTCTTGGTCAGTAGCTAAGTCGAGCAGAACCACCGGAGTGCCAAGTGCTAAACAAGGGAGGGCACAGTGAAGCCTGGACGTAATCACAAGACTTGCTTTTTCGTAGATCGTTAACAATTTTTGCGCTAACTCAAATTTCCGGTCGTGGGAGGCTCCCTCTTGTTCATAGTGAGACACAACTAGTATTTTTTTGAACGAGTAAGCTTTCTGACGGATGAGAGCAATTACATCCTGCGGCACGTCATTCACTACTATAAGATCTTCGTCTCTGTGGTACCCAATCCGGGGTAAGGTCAAGGTCAAGCAACCTGAAAAGTAAGATTTGACACCTCTTTCCTCGAGCGATTTTAAGGTATCAAGATCCCTTGCTCCTATTGGTTCTCTATCTTTTAAAAATTGGATATTCTCTTCGCTAAGAAACACGTCGTGAGCTGAGCGTCTGGGGTCAACCCTGCCAGGGTATTTTGAAATGTGGATAGATGTCAAAAGCATATTTGCGTCTGATCGTGGTGGCCATTTGCTGACGTCTTGCATATACCATCCGTTAGCTATAGTTCTCAGTTTCGATAGGTCAAAACCAGGGTCAACTAAATCATCACGGTCGATGTATACAAAAGAGGATCCTATGAAATTCTTCGCCGCAAGACTCTGAATTTCATCTCCCAAGTTATTCGTATTGGTGTAAGCTAGCAGACCGAATTTTTTTTGAAGGTCGTGGGTGTCACTCACTGTAATCATTTTTTCCTCATAGTAGATGCTGTGTGATCTTAACGATTACACTTACTTATTAGGGTCAGCCATGGATATTATTGAATCCAATATTTCAAAATACAAACCGACAAATCCTCAATGATTACATATGAATTCACTATTGCTGGATAAATCCACCCCCAATAGATTTGTTATTAAAATTATCCCTTTGGGAGATCCAATAATATATCATATTACTTTTCAAATTTTGGGCTGAGATGCCCATAACATTCTGCTTACAGAAAATAATCTGTTTTCGATCGACGGCAAGCGCGCAAGATACTTTGAGATGCCTGTCCAGAAAATCCTTGCACATCAATATGTCGATATCTTCTAAGATAATAAGCAGCCATCATATTACCAACGATTTACTTCTATATTACAATTAAATGCCGCAGGAGCATCTTGTGGATAGTTGTTCATTTGAAATACATATACTTGGCACCCTACAAGTTGTCAGGTAATTTACGAGTCAAAGATCATACAAAACGGGACGGCGGGTCCATTCGATCACAACTGGTGCCAGCTGCATATCTGTGTTGAGAACGCGCTTTAACTCTCTCTCTGATGCCGGCAGCATTGACGTAAAAGATATCCAAGATGGGACTGCAGAATGCGCCCTTGCTTAGAGTAATTGGGCCTCGTACGTTTCGGGACCAACGTCGATCGTCTCGACCACGGTATCGACCAAATAGGCTTGCTCGTGAGGTTGGAAAATGCTGTCACGGCCTGCCCAAACTGCTAGAGACCATCTCACTTCATTGCAAGCCGCTATGGGAATCGTGCCGCTCCCATGTTGCTCGGTTTCCGGCGCGTCTAGCTTTAGGTCGTCGGTCGTTGCTTCTGGTTAGACGAATCGACACGCGAGCTAAAGTTTTTGCTGAGCGCTTTTCCGACGTGCCTGCCCGTTCTGCGTGACGTACCTCATGACTGGAATAGATTGTCCATTATTTTAGTCTTGCCCTAGGCGGTCGGGCTGATCCAGGTTCTGCGTAGAACGTTCCGCCTCCCTCCATCATCAGCTTCATGGCTCCACGCCGTTGAGGGCCTCTTCCCCGTTCTGATTTGTTGCCGCCCACAGCGGGGCACGTTCAGCGGCATCCTCGATCATCAGGCGACCATCAACTGCAAATTCCCCAAGCGCGACCGAAGTTCAATGCCCTTCATTTGGACCAAACCAGCCTCTGCGATCTTGGACGCATTTACCCAAGCCTGAACCTTCCTTCCGCCTTATAGCGCTAGACGACCTTGATGCAAAAATCGGCTCAGCGGAGATTCCCAACCTTGGCGGCTTTATGATACTCTCACTGAGGCAAACAAGCTTGGAAATAAGAAATTGGAGGGGAGTTGTGGGATGCATTTGAACGAAGATAGAAATCGCATAAAGCTTGAGAAGATACAATCCTCCATCGTCGACAGCAAAGCCTATAACGCTTTTATAAATTTGGAAAGGCGCGTCAATGTTTATGGCACCAGACTAGAGGGTGGAGTGCACTTGGGAGCCCATTCTTTTGTCAATCCTGGTAGCGATATTAGGCATTGCAAAGTAGGAAGGTATTGCTCTATCGGTGATGGAGTATACATTTCTCCAAATAGACATCCGCATGATTGGTTTTCCACCCACCCGTTGATATTGGCAAAGTCGACTAACCCTTACAACGACCATATAGCGCGGACTGTGACAGTCGGCTCCGATGTCTGGATCGGAGGTAGAGCAACGATTATGGCCGGCGTAACGATTGGCGATGGAGCCGTAATTGGAGCGGGATCAATAGTAACCAAGGATGTCGATGCCTTCACTATTGTGGCTGGCATTCCAGCAAGGGTCATAAAGAAGCGGTTTGACGATGAAAAAATTCGACAGTTTAATGAACTTTGTTGGTGGAATTATGAAATAGACGGCTTGCCAATCAGTTTGGACTTTTCAAATGTAGATGATTCTTTACAAATAATTTCGAGTCTAATTAGAAATAAGGAATTGCTGGAACTTTCAAATGAGTCGGCGTCCATTATAGTGGAGGGACACCACAAGTTTATCTAGTAATTTGCCTCGGTATTTCGCTAGATCAGTACTTATGGGGTCTTGTTTCTTTTGTGAGATGTTAAATGTTCAGCTTAGAGCGCAGATTTAGTACTTTATAACTGAGTATTTTGGCAAACAATGCACGTCTAGAGGCGGGGTGGCACGAAGCGCTGTTTCAACTACAGAGGCTGGCACCATCTTGGCATGTTGCTCTCAAGATGACTTGTCATGGGCGATGTCAAAGTGTGGGTATCGTTGGGTTGATGGTCAACCGAGGTAATCCGGTCAAGCAGGGCCGTCGTCATCGTCGCATCCCCAAACACATTCGGCCATTCGCCAAACGGCAGGTTCGTCGTGACGAGCACGGACGTGCGCTCGTAGAGCCGGCTGATTAGGTGGAACAACATCTGCCCGCCAGCGCGAGGTAATGGCAAATAGCCAAGCTCATGGAGATCACGAGGTCTGTCCGCGACAACTGCGTAGCTAGCCGTCGCAGGTCCATAACAGCCTCGAGCATTACATGGGCACTTCGATGGATTGTAGTGCGTCGTCGGTTTGATCGTTCAGGAGGCAGCGATGGATCTTGATCGCCAAGAGATAAACGAACTTGATGCGTAGCTGGTATCATTCCTTACGGCGATGGGACGCAAGACCCGACGGACCTTATCGCCTCTCTACCTCCGGGGTCTACTGGGGCCGGGAGATCGCAAGAGCCTGCAGCCGATGGCGACGCGCCTAGAGGCTGTTATGGACCCGTTGTTCGAGGATTCCAGATGAAGGGGCATGACCTCTTCGCGCAGATCCTACCCATCCGATGTCTCCGATGATGAGTGGGCGCTGGTCGCCCCTTACCTGACGCTGCTGCGCGAGGATGCGAGACAGCGCGAGCATAGCTTGCGCGAGGTGTTCAACGGCCTGCGCTACGTCGTGAAGACAGGCGCACCGTGGCGGTGGATGCCAATGACCTGCCACCCTGGGAAGCCGTCTATCAGCAGGCCCAGCGTTGGCTGGCGGCCGGCTGCTTCGAGCAACTGGCTGACGACCTCCGCGCGCTGCTGCGTCTGGCCTCCGGACGTTCGCCTGAGCCCAGCGCGGCGATCCTCGACAGTCGGACCTTGCGGTCGACGCCCGAGAGCTGCGAGCGGGGCGGCTACGATGGCGCCAAGCGCAAGAAGGGCTCGAAAGTCCACCTGGCCGTCGATACGCTCGGCCACCTCCTGGCCCTGCACGTCACGCCCGCCGACGCCGACGATCGCGCCCAGGTCGGGCGTCTGGCCGAGGCCGTGCAGGCCGCCACCGGCGACAGCATCGACCTGGCCTACGTCGACCAGGGGTACACCGGTGAGAAACCGGCCAAGTCCGCCCGCGAGCACGGCATCGAACTGGAGGTCGTCAGACTGCCCGAGGCCAAGCGCGGCTTCGTCCTGCTACCGCGGCGCTGGGTGGTGGAGCGCTCCTTCGCCTCGGCGACCCGCTTCCGACGCCTCGTCAAGGACTACGAGCGCTATCCCAGTACGCTCGCAGATCTCCACATCGTCGCCTTCGTCTGCCTCATGCTCAAACAAGCCGCTCAACTCGCGGCCAGTTCATAACACCCTCTAGGGCTGTCGGGCCACGTCCAGTTGCGGCACCCCATCGCCAGCCCAGCCTGAGATGATGCGCCGCTCTGGACGGAGCTGGCCCGTCAGGTGGATCGGCTTGTAGGCGGACCCGAAGCCTGCCTGTTGATCGACGACACGGCCCTGCGAAAGAAGGGCGCGCTCGGTCGAGTGGGGCGCAAAAACGGAGGCGCGCTGGGCAAACAGGCCAACTACCAGTCCCTGGTCTCCCTTACCCTGGCGCAGGACCAAGTCCCCGTACCGGTGGGCCTTCGCCTGTTCCTGCACGAGGCACCGACGAGCGATCCACACCGGTGCTTGCAGGCCGGCGTGCCAAAGCGCGCGACCGTGCCACGGAGCAAGGATGAGATCGCCCTGTGGGAACTCGATCGGCTAAGGGCGGAGAAGCTGCGCTTCGGCACGGTGCTGGCAGATGCGGGCTACGGCGTCAGCGCCGTTTTCCGTCGCGGCTTAGATGAAATGAACCTGCGCTGGGCGGTGGGCATCGTGAAGAACCAGAAGGTCTACACGTCCGATGTGCGGCTCGTGCCGCTGATGGGGCGCGCGCACTGTTGTAGTGACTCCGCCATTGCTCGATCACCACGCTGGCTTCCTTTAGTGTGCAGAACACCTCGCCGTTAAGGAGTTCGTCGCGCAGCTTCACGTGGACGCTTTCATAGGTCAGCGTTCTCCCAAGGGCTGCCTGGCTCGCTGTAGGTAGTTTCTGAGCCGACTGCTCCGATCCTTTCTCGGACAGATCGAGCGTTAAAGTCAGGTCCATACCACATCAAGAAGATGGCTTAACGGTTCTGGAGTGGCGCGCGAATCCATGCTGGGGCAGCGCGCCGCTCTAGGCGGTCATGGCCGATCAAGCGATCTCTAGGCTCATGGTGCTTGAAGCCTCGTTCCGGGAGATGGATCGACCATTGCCAAACCTCCGCTTTCGCTGCCTACCGGCGTATGTGTCGCTATTGAAGTCGCCGAGCCTCGCAACGAGGTGTTGATCGAATTGCTCGGCTCCAGCCGAAGACGCTAGCTAAGCGTCCTCATCGTGCATCTAGCTGTTCGGTCCCACTGTGTGGTGGTACGACTGATACCGCATGGAGGGACGCGCTATGGGACAGGTTCTTCACGGCAGCGCCACGACGACTGAGACGGTCCGTCGCGCAATCCAAGCTCGTCAAGAGAGCGTAAGGGCCGCTGCCAAGCGCTACGGCATCAGCGCCACGACGGTGCAGAAGTGGCGCTCACGCCAGACCAGCACGGATGCGCGGATGGGACCGAAGGAGCTTCATTCCACCGTGCTGAGCGTGGAGGACGAGGCGGTGATCGTGGCCTTCCGGCGGCATACCCTGCTGCCGCTCGATGACTGCCTCTACGCGCTGCAGCCGAGCCTGCCGCATCTGACCCGCTCGTCCCTGCATCGCTGTCTGCAGCGTCACGGCATCAGCCGCCTGCCGGATATCGATGGCGACAAACCTAAGCGCTCGCGCTTCGAAGCCTACCCGATCGGCTACTTTCTCATCGACATCGCACAAGTCAGCACCGAACAGGGCAAGCTGCACCTGTTCGTGGCCATCGACCGCACGAGTAAATTTGCCTTCGTCCAACTGCACGAGAAGGCGACGCAACGCATTGCGGCAGCCTTTCTACACGATCTAGTCGCCGCCGTGCTGTACACGATCCACACGTTGCTGACGGACAACGTCCTACGTAGCGAGGAAGGACGGCTCGCCAGGCAACAGGTCTCTGTCCGCGAACATGCGCCCGCGGCGAGTTTGTCGTCAACGTCGATCCAGGCGGCTCCTGCCGATCCGGAAGAACTCTCGGCCATAGCGAACACAGGATCCAGCCGATGCACGCGGCACCGTGGTCCTCACCGTCCTCAACACGAGATGCCAATCCAGGCAGGAGACCCGAGCATTATCTACAGGGTCGTGGCTCTCACGCCCTCACGGCTCCATTGAGAGGGGTTCTCCCGCCTGGCACCGGCTCCTCAACGAAGGGCCGGTAGTCGTCACCGGTCTTGATGACGGCGTGCACCACGCGCGCCATCTTGGCGGTGATTGCTGTCAGCGCCTTGCGCCGCAGGTCGGCATCGTGCCGGTCGCGGGCGATGTAGCGCTCGAACTTGTCACGGAAGCTGTTCTCCCGCTGCCGGATGGCCACCTGTCCAGCCAGCCAGAGCGTACGCCGGAGCCGGGCGTTGCCGTACTTCGACAGCTTGGTCTGGCCGCGGAAGGTGCCGGACTGTTGGGTGGCCAGATCAAGGCCGCAGAACTTCAGGAACTGTCGGTGATGGCTGAAGCGGCGCAGATCGCCGGCCTCAGCCAGGATGGTGAGGGCGTTGATTGGGCCGATGCCAGGGATGCGACGCAGCAGCTTGTAGTCGGAGTTGTCTGTCAGGAGAGCGTCGGCCGTGACCTCGATGGCGTCGCGCTGCTGGATCAGGCCGCGCACCTCGCCAATGACGAGCCGGAACATGCTCACCGCCGGAGCATCCGGCGGCACCGGCAGGCCGATCGAGCTGCGGGCTGTCTCGTAGATGTCGCCGAGCAGCTGCGCCTTGGCGACCTTGCGCCCAACCACGTCCCAGGCAGCGGCAACGAACGCCTCCTTGCTCAGCGCCGTAATGCTGGCAGGCGTGGGGAAGCGATCGAGGAAGGCGAAGAACCAGTCCGAGCGGCTGTTGTGCCGGAAGCGGTCGACCTCCGGAAAGTAGAGCGGCAGGTAGTGGGTCAGGATCCGGTGCAGCACCTCGGTCTTGGCCTTCGAGATGGCATCGTGCGTCTTGGACAGCTCTTGGACGTCGTTGATCCCGGCGGCGAGCGGATCCTGGTAGACCTGCGTCGCACCGATGCGGATCATGTGCAGCATGACCTGCGCGTCCTTGGGGTCGTTCTTGTCCCAGCCGTTGTGCAGGGCCTCACGGGTCCGGGCGAGCGCCACGGACGAGATCAGGCGCACGGCAAAGCCGGCCTGAAACAAGCGCCAGGCGATGGGACGATGATAGTTGCCGGTCGCCTCGAAGCCGCACGTCACCGGCTGGTCGAGATTGGACAGGAGCGCGATCAGGCGATCGTGCTCGGCACGAGTGTTGAGGACGCTCAGCCGGCGACGGCGAAGGCCGGGCGCCTCGATCAGGACCTCGTTGCGGGCTTTGGCGACGTCGATGGCTACGAGAATGCCCTCTGGCGGGGTAAGCTGTGATCTGGTCATGGTCGATCCGTCTCCGGAATGAGGCTTCGAACACCGTCACTCTAGAGACCTGTTGATCGGCCATGACCGCCCAGGGCGGCACGCTGCGCTCAATGTGGCTTCGCGCGCCGCCCCAGAACCGTCGAGCCATCTTCCTGATGTGCTATGGCATCCAGTTCACCGACAATCATCCGTTGGACGAGGAGGCTGAAGCCAAGGCGGCCGCCTACTGGGCGATCCAGGATCGGCCGCGCATCTACCGCTGGCACTCGTTCGATTGGGCTCAGCGTGCAGACCAAGATCGAGCATCGCCTGACCAAGCCGCGCTGCCCGTGGACGAATGGTCAAGTCGAGCGGATGAACCGAACTATCAAGGACGCCACGGTCAAGCGCTACCATTACGCCAGCCATGACGAGCTCCGGCAGCACCTGCAGCTTTTCGTAGATGCCTACAACTACGGTCGTCGGCTCAAGACCCTGCGCGGCCTCACGCCATACGAATTCATCTGCCACACTTGGACGAAAGAGCCAGAACGCTTCAGGCTCGATCCGTCACACCACATGCCGGGACCAAACATCTAGCTTGGTACCGCGGCCATCGAACGCGGGCAGGCAAGCATCGACCAGACCTATAATACCAATCGGCAGCACTCCGCCCACGGGAATCCAAACTCCGCGCGATCGGATAAGCAACAAGCCCGAGCCGCCGTCAAAACCATCGTCTGATCGACGCCACCATCAACGTGATACGCCACAAATGGGGTCGAACCATTGGTAGGACTCAAAACGGCAGCCCCCAGGCTTGAAAGATTTTGCAGCATCGAAAAATTAAAATGCCGTCTAGATCTCTCGCTGTGCACCCGGTATGTCAAGCAGCGAAATGAGCTTCGATGTCTCTTAGATGTAGCGACCGAGGTTTTCTAAGAAATATAATTAGAACTTTGACAAAATGCAAAATTCAGTTTTACGATCTAGATTCCAATATTTGATATATATTCTTGAATACGAATATTGTAAAATACCATGTCTGAGTCTTACTATATCGTTAATACGAAATAGATATAGTAAACCCAAGTAATATCTTAGCAGTTATCGACAGAAGAGGCACGCATGTTAAACAACGTCAGAACAAAGCTTAAGTCGTATACATCTTTAATTAAGCAAAATAAAACTACGAACCAAAATTATCGGGCCATAGCCGCGGAATTTGACGAAAAGTTTTATCGCGAAAACTTCCCTTCTTTGTCAGGTGGAGTTGATGCAGTCCATCACTTCATGTCCGAAGGTTGGAGGATGGGGCTTGATCCATCACCCGAATTTTCAACCACATATTATTTAAGCGAAAACGAAGATGTAACAACGGCAGGTTTCAATCCTTTTCTTCATTACATTACCCACGGAAGGCGAGAGGGTCGCCTTCCGAAGCCGAACGGTACAATATCCAATTTTGTAAGCGACTACAGCGTAATTGGACAAAGTTTTGATGTAGGCTTTTACTTGAAAAAATATGCCGGAACGCTTGCAGATAACGACCCTGTAGAACATTATCTTAAAGAGGGATGGAGGCTTAATTTTGATCCAGCACCGGATTTCAGCACAAGTTTTTACCTGAAGCACAACAAAGATGTTAAACGTAAGGGCACAAACCCTTTTATCCATTACATAAAGAAAGGGAGACTTGAGGGACGAAAAGCTTTTGCGAATGATGGAAGAGTCAATCCATTCATCGTAACAGATGAATATAAATTAATAGCAAGAAATTTTGATAAGTCTTTTTATCGCGAACAGCTGACTGACGTTGATGTAAACACGATCGATCCTGTTTGCCATTTTTGCCTATCAGGCTGGAAACTTGGCCTAAGACCGACCCGTGACTTTGATACTAATTTTTATATTACTACAAATAGTGATGTTCGCAATAGTGGGGTAAATCCTTACTATCATTACCTCTCTATCGGCAGTGCGGAAGGAAGGTTTCCCCATCCCATTGCTAAACTATGCGATTTTGGTTCTGAAAATTGGAAAGATAGTAGCGCTGCAATCAAATTAATGGAGCCTCATTTCGACGAAACTTTCTATAGAAATCTATATGAAGACATGAGGAGAAAAGATGTATCTCCAATAAATCACTACTGTAGTTTTGGCTGGAAGGAAGGCCGCAGCCCAAATGCTTGGTTTGACTCCGACTTCTATGTAAAGTCGTACCCTGGCGTTCTTCATATGAATATCAATCCGTTGCTTCACTATGTAATTTGGGGAAAGTCACAGCATCTATTGCCTCACGAGTCATCAGGAAGATCAAAGGTTAAGCGCTCTCACAATGCCAGCCCAATCAAAGAAAGCGATTTGCTTTCGGTGGCTCAGTACTCTCAGAATTCGAAAACTCCAGTAACAGACGTGTTGGGTCATAAGCGCAGCTTAGATCTCAAGAAAATCACTATCAACTGGATAATACCAGATTTTTATGCCGGTGGTGGTGGCCACATGACTATTTTTCGAATGGTTCGCTGGCTCGAGTTTCTGGGTTACGACTGCGCTGTGTTCATTAAAGATGCAATTGCGGGAAGGGGCTTAGAGGAAAGGGAGAGAATTCTGCTACAATCCTACCAGATCTGCCGAGCAAAAATGGAGTTCCTCACAGACAGTACCGAATTTACGGATACTGATGTTCTGGTAGCCACAAGTTGGGATACAGCTTACGTAGTAAATTCAGCTAAGAATGTAGCAGCTAAGTTTTACTTTATCCAAGATTATGAACCTTTATTTTATGCTAAGGGATCCAGGTATATCCTTGCTGAAAATACATACAAATTTGAACTTGCGTGTATTTGCGCAAGCCCGTGGTTAGAACTTTTAATGACAACGAAGTATGGTCGCTGGGCAAAATCATTCATGCTTAGTGTAGATGAAGTTTATAGTCCGAAAATCAAGCCTGATCTTCATGATAAGAAGATAAAAATCGCCTTTTATGCACGTCAGCATACAACTCGACGTGCCGTAGAACTTGGTCTTCTAGCTCTTGACGAGCTTGCAAAGAAAACAGACAATTTCCATGTGGAATTTTTTGGTACCGACGAACGATTTTCTTCAGCTAGGTACTCTGCAACAAACAACGGAATTCTTTCTCCTGAAGAATTGTCCGAACTCTATTCCTCTTGTGATATCGGTATTTGTTTTTCAGCAACGAACTATTCACTTGTCCCGCAAGAAATGATGGCCTGCAAACTTCCTGTGATTGAGCTAGATCAAGAAAGTACCAGAGCAATCTTTCCTGAGAATGTCGTCGTTCGCGCCTCCCCAAGCCCATATGATATTGCTGAAGAAGTGGCTCGTTTGATACTAGATAAAAATGCACGTAAATCTTTGGCAGAAGCTGGCTACAACTGGGCTTCTCAATTTTCGTGGCAGAAGTCAGCTAAGAACGTTGATGATGCAATAAGAAATTATTTAGGCGTGGACGTACAACAAAACGATAGTTCCAGCTTTTTGAATGAAACTGAGATTAAAGTTTCAGTTATTATTCCATCCTACAACGGAGGTGCTCTTATAAAGAAAGTTATAGATAAGCTATGCTCTCAAAAGGCGCCTTGGAAGTTCGAAATTATTGTTGTAGATAGCTCTTCCAGTGACGGAACCTGGGAGTACCTTATTAGTCTTGGAGATTCGATTAAACCGCTTAAAATTGGCAAGGGAGAATTCCAACATGGGCGAACTCGTAACTACGCTATAGAGCATACCTCCGGTGAATACATAGTTGTGCTTACGCAGGACGCTCTCCCGGTTGATGACTATCTACTATATAACTATGCAACCATAATGGATCGGTTCCCCAAAGCGGCGGGCGCATTCGGGCGCCATATTCCATGGCCGGAAGCCTCGTCGTTTACAACGAGAGATATCCAAAATCACTTCGACAACATCAAAAATGGACCATTGTCTACCTCTAAATTTCTCAATTTTGAGCTTTATGCTTCCGGCAACATTGCTCATAGGCAGCAATTGCACTATTTTAGCGATAACAATGCTTGTATTAGAAAGTCTGTGTGGGACAGGATCAAATATCCCGAGATCGATTACGGCGAGGATCAAGCCTGGGCTGAAAAAATTATTGCGGCGGGATATCATAAGATTTACGTTGATAAGGCTCAAGTTTATCATTCGCATGATTACAATGAAATACAAACGTTTGAACGCGCTAGGACGGATGCTGAGTACTTCCGTAAGATATTCGGTTACGACTTAGCTCCTGCTAATTTGACTGATGAAATCATCAAAGCTAACATCAATGACGAAATTTGGGCTGCAAGACACGAAATACCAGTCGAGGAAATAAATCTGCAAAAAAAATTGAATGCTCATAGGCTATCTGGTCTTTCAGCAGGCTCTATTGAAGGCATCTCGTACAAAAGCCCGTTTTAGTCGCCCTCTCAAATATACAGGCGTCTTCATGAAGACAAATATAGCATTTCTTCATCAGTCCAATCTTTAGTACTGACTTGCGTCGGTTACACTTTACCGGCGCAAGTTATAATCTTTTTGGTAGGACGTGTTCTCGAAACCCCACGAGAAACGCTAGTCATCAGCCTAAAATCGAGCATTGAATATTTTTGGAAGATCGCCAGATAGTTTTGTCATTTTAAAATTTTGCGTCATGTAATCATTTCTTAATCGAGATTTTCGCAATCCTGGTCAAGACCGCGGTTGCAAAAATACTCTTTAAGGTTTGATCTTATCGGTGTATACTGATTAAAAATTTTGGTTTTTTTCGTGAAATCTCAAAAAATAGTTGGTCAGCTAAGGTAATATTGTGGCTTGTCAAAATTATTTTTCGGCAGCTGAACTGAGTACTTAGGTTTGAAATCTTGAGGTCCCCCGGGCATGCAGGTGATTGAGACGGAGATTCCGGCGGTCCGGCGGGTGGTGCCCACGCGCTTTGGCGATGCGCGGGGCTGGTTTTGCGAGACGTACCGGGCGGACATCCTGGCCCGGGCCGGCATCGCGGATGTGTTCAT